>NZ_JBIKIL010000142.1:0-9081 GCF_044361645.1 Limnohabitans sp.
CTCAAAGGCATAGCAGAGATCAATGCATCGCCAGTGGTGTTTCGTTGGAACAAGTTCGACCTCGGTGTCGCCTAATATGCATTGGTTTTAATGGAACGATGTACTAGACCCCGGCTCGGGGCTGGGACGACGAAGACAAAAGGCGATGTGTGAAATAAGCGGCTTGGCCTCGTCCATCTTCAACTTCACAGGGCTGGCTCAACAGCTTGTGCACTTGGGCAAAGGCGGGGCTTTTGCACTGAAACCGAGATGCCCCCAAAATGACATGCTTTTGCAGTCAGCTCACTTTTTGAATCTTGCTTGCAGGCCACACCCTTGGCCAGCCCATCTCACAGAAGAGTCCACATGACACCCACTTTGTTGCCTGCAAGGGCGCTGGCTTTGTTGACGGCGCTGGCCATGCCCGCTGCTTTTGCGCAAGCGCCTTTTGCATCTGGGCTGGCTGTGCCGCCCGCGGCGCATGCCGAACCCCATCAAATTGTGCACCTGAGCGCTTCGGCTCAGACCGATGTGGCGCAAGACTGGTTGGTGATGACCCTGTCGGTGCAAAAAGAAGGCTTGCAGGCCATGGCTGTTCAACAACAGCTCAATGATGTCTTGTCTGCAGCCATGGCCCTTGCCAAACCCATGGCCAAAACCGACGTGCTTGAATTGAGCACGGGTGCGATGAATGTGTCACCACGTTATGACCGTGATGGCAAGGTGAATGCTTGGATGGGCACAGCCCAATGGGTCATGCAGGGCCGTGACGGAGATCAAATCGCCAGACTGGCCAGCAAGCTGCAAGACTTGACGGTGTCACAGACGCTTTGGCAACTCAGCCCTGCACAAAAAAGCGCCACCGAATCACGCATTCAGGCCGAGGCGGTGGCCCTTTTTAAAAGCAAAGCGCAATCCTTGACCCAGCAATTTGGCTTTGCGGCGTACACACTGAGAGAGGTGCGCGTGAGCACATCAGACTCACAAAGTTTGCAAGCGGGCGCCACCATGGCGCGCATGGCCATGGCCCAAATGGATGAACCCACACCGAGCACCGTGCCCACCTTGGCGGGCAAATCGCGCGTGGTGGTGAACGTTGCAGGCAGCATCTCGATGCGCTGAGGACCTTGGGCGCGCCATGTCAGCACGCCCAGCAAAAAGCTGCCAACTTCAGGCCCACAGCCCTTTGTAAAGCATGTAAGCGGCCAACAAATAGAGCACGCTGGCAAACACGCGTTTGAGTTGCTTAACAGGCAGCTTGTGTGCAGTGGCGGCACCCACTGGGGCCATGAAGACGCTGCACAACGCAATCACCACCAAAGCGGGCAACCACAAAAATCCAAAGCTGTAGGCGGGCAAATTTTGCACGTTTTGCCCGCTCACGATGTAGCCGGTCACGTTAGCCAAAGCAATGGGAAACCCCAGCGCTGCGCTGGTGGCTACCGCGTTGTGCATGGCCACGTTGCACCAGGCCATGAAGGGTACGCTGATGAAGCCGCCGCCTGCACCGACCAAGCCGGACAACAAACCAATCAACCCGCCCGCGCCCAACAAACCCTGAAAACCCGGCATTTGGCGCGAGGGCGCAGGTTTTTTATCCAAAAACATTTGGGTCGCTGAAAAACCCACAAACACAGCGAAAAACAATGCCAAGTACGTGCCTTTGACAAAGGCAAACACAGCCAAGCTGCCAATCAAGCTGCCGATCACGATGCCGGGTGCCAAGCCTTTGACCAAGTCCCAACGCACCGCTTTTTTCTTTTGATGAGCGCGCACGCTCGACACGCTGGTGAAAATGATGGTGGCCATGGACGTGGCGATCGCCATCTTGACAGCCAGATCAGGGCTGATCCCGCGCGCATCCAACATGTAGGTCAAAAAAGGCACCATGATCATGCCGCCGCCAATGCCCAAAAGGCCTGCCAAAAAGCCCGTGCACAGGCCAAGAATGGCCAATTCGGCCAGCAGCAGAGGTTCAATGATCATGGGGGGATGGGGAGATGAAAAAAGAAGGTGTCTGCAAGTGCCACCGGACCGGCATCCTGAACCGGGGTTCAGGTGGGCAAGGGCAGACTGGCGTTGGGTTCATCTGACGCGAGATGATCACGCTCACCAGACGATGTTCCAAGCCCGGGCTCTAAGAGCATTGGTTCAAGGAAATATAAAGCCCGGCGTGCACTGCAGACAGGGTGGATTGTAGGTCTTTAGCGGGGCGTTTGCAGCCCCAGGATGAAAAGAGCCGCAGCGACCGCCAAAGCGTGAGTCGGCATGAACCAGCCCTCAAAGCAGCTGGCCATCCTTTTCGATGACCTGGTCCAGGCGCTTGAGCAATTGATTCAAACGCGCTTGCGAGTCCGCAGGCAGGTCTGGACTGCTGGCGGCGGTGGTGGTGGTGGCGGCGGTGGTGGTGCTGGTGCTGGCTTCAACTGGGGTTGTGCCCACCTGCTCAAAGGCCAAATTCAAGGCTGCCAACACAGCAATGCGGTCACGTGCCTTGATCTTGCCGGCATCGCGAATTTTGCACATGGCCTCATCGACCTTGCGTACCGCTGTCAGCAGGCCTTCTTCTCCGCCAGCAGGGCAACCCAAAATGTAACTTTGGCCCATGATCTGGACATCGATCTGTTTGTTGCTCATGCGGAGGCCTCAGGCGATGTGGGTGCAGAAGATGGCAATCGCTCAATCAAGGCATCAACCCGGGCCCGAGCGGCAGCCAAACGTGACTTGAGTTGATCGCGCTCGGTCGTCAGGGACTGCACTTGTTGTGTCAATAACGCGTTGGTTCTCTGAAGCTCTTCGTGACGCAGCAACAGGTGATCCACACGTTCGGCAATTTGATCGATGGTGTTGGAGTGGGCCATGGCAAACTGAAAAAAGAAGACACCCATTGTAGAACGTGCGCCTCGCGCTTCCATGGCCTTGCGGGTTTGCCGACAGATTTGCACCTAGAATGATGGCTTGTTGGTGCTCGCGGAACTGGTTCACAGTCCGCAGTTCAACGGGAAGCAGGAGGGTCACGCCGACAAGGCCGACCTAACCTGCGCTGCCCCCGCAACGGTAAGCAGACGGGTTGTCTTCAAACAACAACCCAGCTTTCACCTCAAACCACTGGCCGCCCTGAAACAGGCAGCTGGGAAGGTGGTGAAGGTCGCATCTGCCAGCCCGGATACCGGCCAACAAGGTGACCTGTCGCAAGCCAGGTTGTAAAGCCCATGCACTGTCGGGGAAGGCGGTGAGGGCGTTTGACTTGTTTGTTTCAAATGAAAAATCGTTCTTTACGTGCGGGCCGTTTTGCGTTGGCACTTTGCACTCCTGCGTTTTCCTTTTTGTCCTTGGTCAGCGGCGCGGCGCTGGCGCAAACTGCGGGGGCTGAAATCGTGGTCACTGCCAGCCGAACTGAGCAAATTCTGACCGACGTGTTGCCCCACACCACGGTGCTCGGGCGCGATGCCATCGAGCAATCCCAGCTGTTGGACTTGCCCACCTTGCTCTCTCGCGAGGCAGGTTTTCAGTTCACTCAAACGGGGGGTCGGGGCGGGCAGGCCACAGCATTTCTGCGCGGCGCGGCGTCCTTGCAGGTGCTCGTGCTGGTCGACGGTGTGCCCGTCACCAAGCAGGACACTACGGGTGCCGTGAGCCTGGAGCACATCATGCTCGACCAGGTAGACCGAATTGAAATTGTGCGCGGTAACGTCTCTGCCATCCACGGCAGCGGCGCGGTGGGGGGCGTAATCCAAGTGTTCACGCGTCAAGGCCAGGGCCAGTCCACGGTTTACGCCAGCGCCGAGCGAGGCTCACAGGGTAGCCAGCGCTGGCATGCAGGCGCGCACGGTGCGGCCGGACCTTTGGCTTATGCGGTGTCTGTGGGGCACCTGCGCACCGACGGCATCAATGCAGCGAACCTCTCGCAAACACTCAATGCCAACCCCGATGCGGACGGTTACCGCAACGATAACTACGCACTGAACCTTTCCTACAAGCTCAGCCCCGAGCACAAGTTGGGCCTGCGCTCGACCCACTTTAAGGGCCGCTTTGACTACGACGTGCCGGGCAATTTTTCTGCGCCGACCGACGTGCACCAGGGCCGTACCCAGCTTGACAGCCAAACGCTTTACTGGACGGGGCGGCTGGGGCCGCAGTGGTCCAGCCGTTTGAATTACTCCGATGCCAAGGAGCGCAACGACACCGCCACCGTGGGCGGTTATTCCTTCACCACGCGGGCACAAACCCGCACCCGCATGGTGTCGTGGACGCACCAGTGGGACCTGCCTACCATGGTCTTGTCGGCTGGTCTTGATCACCAGACTCAAGGCATAGACATGGCTTTTAACAGCGTTTCCGGCTTATCGCGTGAACGTCAAGCCAATGCAGTCTATGGCGGTTTGATTTACATGCGCGCGGCACACAGCTTGCAGTTCAACTTGCGACGTGATGATGTTCAGGACTTGTCAGCCAAGGACTCGCTGTACTTGGGTTACGGCTACGACCTCAACAACCAATGGAAGCTGATCGCCAGTCACGCCACGGCCTTCAACATGCCGCCGCTGGGTTATTTGTTTGACCCAGACAGTGGCAACCCGAACCTTCGGCCTGAAACCGCCAACACGCAAGAGGCGGGCGTGCAGTGGGCGCAAGGGCCGCACCGCGTGCGGTCGACCTGGTTTTCCAGCCTGACCAAAGACCTGCTGTTGTACGACATGGGCAGCTTTCGGTTCAGCAACGTCAGCCGCGTTAAAAACCAAGGTATTGAAACCAGCTACAGCGGCCGCTTTCACATGACCGATTTGCGTGCCAGCTTGTCCTTGCAAGACCCGGTGAACGAGGCTACAGGCCAGCAATTGGTGCGCCGGGCCAAAACGCTGGCCTCGGTCTCGGTGTCGCAATCGATGGGCTTGTTGACCTTGGGCGGCAGTGTGCGGTACACCAGTTCGCGCCCGGACATTGAAGGCAAACCCGGCTTGCCCAGCAACACCTTGCTGGACCTGACGGCGCGTTACGGTCTGAGCCGTGACTGGACCTTGTTCGGCCGCGTCGACAACGCGACCGACAGCCGCTACCAGACTGCGTATGGCTTTAACCAGTTGCCACGCACCACCACATTGGGTTTGAACTGGAAAATGAAGCACTGAGTCCAAGCCATGCAAGACCTCTTACCCCAACGCATCGTCTGCCTCACCGAGGAAACCACCGAGTGGCTGTACCTGCTGGGGCAAGAAGCGCGCATTGTGGGCATCAGCGGCTACACGGTGCGCCCGCGCCGGGCGCGTGAAGAAAAGCCCAAAGTCAGTGCTTTTTTGAGCGCCAAGATCGACAAGATCTTGGCGCTCAAGCCCGACTGCGTGTTTGGCTTTTCGGACTTGCAGGCCGACATCGCGTCTTTGTTGATCAAGGCCGGCGTGCAGGTCACGGTGTTCAATCAGCGCAGCGTGGACGAGATTTTTTCGGTGCTCTACCAAGTCGCGGCCATGGTGGGGCAGGCCGAACAAGGCCTTGAAAAACTCGCCGCCATGCGCGCCGATTTGGATGCGATGGCCCAGCGCGCAACCGCTTTCAAACGGCGCCCGCGCGTGTATTTTGAAGAATGGGACGAGCCCCACATGAGCACCATCCGCTGGGTCTCGGAGCTGATCACCACCGCTGGGGGGGACGACATCTTTCCCGAATTGGCCGCCATGCCCATGGGGCGCGACCGCATCATCGCCAGTGGCGACAGCATCGTCCAGCGTGCGCCCGACGTCATCATCGGCTCCTTGTGTGGCAAGAAGTTTCGGCCTGAAAAAGTCGCTGCCCGCCCGGGCTGGCAAGACGTGCCGGCGGTGCGCACCGGGCAAGTTTTTGAAATCAAATCGGCCGATATTTTGCAGCCCGGTCCTGCGGCCTTGACCGATGGGGTGGCCCAGATGCACCGCATCTTCAGCCAGTGGGAGGCCCTGCATGGCTGAGCGCTTGCACTTTTGGGCTCCAAGCTTGACCGGTGTGGCGCTGGTGTTTCTGGCCAGCTTTCAGCCCGCGCTGGCGGTCACGGTGCTGGACGATCGCCAGCAAAGCTTGCAAATGGCTAAGGCCCCGCAGCGCATCGTGAGCTTGTTGCCGTCCCTGACGGAGACCGTGTGCGCCTTGCAGCAATGCCACAAATTGGTGGGTCTTGATCGCTATTCCAACTGGCCCGAATCGGTCAAAAGCGTGCCGCGCGTGGGCGGCGGCTTGGACCCCAACATCGAACGCATCGTCGCGCTCAAGCCCGACTTGGTGCTGGCCGCAGGCTCCACGCGGGGTGCAGACCGCCTGCAGGCGCTGGGCCTGAAGGTGCTGCGCCTGGAGCCGCGCACCCATGCCGATGCCGCGCGTGTGTGGCGCACGGTGGCGCAGGCGCTGCATGTGCCTACAGCTGACAGCGACAAGGTCTGGCAAGGCATCCAACAGGGCGTGCAGGCGGCGGTCGCCTCGCTCAGTCCGGCGGCACGGCAACAAGCGGTTTATGTGGAGGTCAGTCCTGCACCCTACGGCGCGAGCGAATCGTCTTTCATGGGCGAGACGCTCAAGCGCATGGGCGTGGCCAACATCTTGCCCGCGTCCATGGGGCCGTTTCCGCAGGTCAACCCCGAGTGGGTGGTGCAAGCCCAGCCGGATGTGATCATGGCCGGCGACAGCAGCCGCGCCAGCATGGCGCAGCGCCCGGGCTGGGGCCGCTTGCGGGCCATGCAGGGTGATCGCCTGTGCATTTTCAAGCCCGAAGAGTCTGACATGCTGGTGCGGGCAGGCCCGCGCATGGCCGAGGGCGCGCGCTTGATGGCCGACTGCCTGAACCGTGCCGCAGCCTCCATCGCCGCAAGCACGGCGACGGCCACAACCACCCCCACCCCCTCGATTCCTTCTGCCTCAACCACAAGCCCAGCGCCAGCCTTGCCCGCTAAGACATTCAGCGGGGCCTTGCGGTGAGCGCCCACGCCAGCCCTGCGCGTTGGGCGGTGTTGCTGGGGGCCTTGGGCTTGGCCGTGGTCTGGCTGGGCACCGCAGTGGGCAGTCAAGGGTGGCAACTGAACGGGTGGCAACAGTTGGTGTCGCCTGCCAGCGACGCGGTGTCGCGCCAGATCGTGTGGGACATCCGCTTGCCGCGCAGCCTGGGCGCTTGGCTGGGCGGGGCTTTGCTGGGTTTGGCCGGGGCGGTGGCGCAGGGCCTGTTTCGCAACCCGTTGGCCGACCCGTATTTGTTGGGCAGTGCCTCGGGCGCGGCTTTGGGCGTGGGCATTTACTGGAGCGTGCTGGGCGGCAGTGCGTGGGCCTTGGGTGGCTGGCTGGGCTTTGGCCTGACGGCTGCGGCTTTTGCGGGGGCGGTGTTGGCGGTGCTGCTGACGCTGGTGTTGGCGCGCGGCGTGCAACAGACCCTGCGCTTGTTGTTGGCGGGCGTGGTGGTGGGGGTGGTGTTGGGGGCGGTCACGTCTTTGCTGTCCCTTTTGCAGCCGCAGGTGCTGCAAGCCATGCAGGGCTTCATGTTGGGCTCCACCGCTTTTGTGACCGGGGGCGCTTGCGCCACCATGGCCGCTGTGTTGGCCCTGTGCTGGGCGCTGTCTTGGGCGTTTGCCCGCGTGCTGGATGCGCTCAGCCTGGGCGAGGCCACCGCGCAAAGCCTGGGCGTGCCCTTGCCGTTGGCGCGCCTGGTGTTGGTTGGGGTGCTGTCTTTGGCCACCGGGGCGGCGGTGGCGCACATCGGTTTGGTGGCCTTTGTGGGCTTGGCCGCGCCGCATCTGGTGCGCTCTTTGGTGCGCTGCACGCACGCTTGGCGCTTGGGCTTGTCGGCCCTCATGGGTGGGGCCTTGTTGGCGCTGGCCGATGTGCTGGCCCGCCTGCTGTGGGCACCGCAAGAGCTGCCAGTGGGCGTACTGACGGCGGTGCTGGGCGGCGGCTACTTGTTGTGGCGCGTGTACCGCGACGCCGAGCACGGGAGGCTTCGATGAGCATCGCCCTGCAAACCCAGGGCTTGGGGGCCACGCTGGCCGGTCGGCGGGTTTTGCACCAGATCGACCTGTGCATCGCCGCCAAGCGCTGGACCTGCGTGCTTGGCCCCAATGGCGCGGGCAAGACCAGCTTGCTCAAAGCGCTGGCCGGTTTGTTGCCGCACACCGGGCAAGTGCTTTGGCAGGGCCAAGCGCTTTCGACGTTGACACGCCAGCAGCGGGCTTTGCAACTGTCGTGGTTGGGCCAGGGCGAGGCCAGCACGCCGGACCTGCGTGTCTGGGACGTGGCCATGCTGGGCCGTTTGCCGCACCAAACTTGGCTGGACGGCCCCAGCGCACAAGACCAGGCCATGGTCGAGGCTGCTTTGAAAGCCACACACGCCTGGGACTGGCGCGAGCGCCCCTTGGGCGAGCTCTCGGGTGGCGAGCGCCAGCGGGTGCTGCTGGCCCGCGCTCTGGCGGGCAACGCGCCCCTGATGCTGATGGACGAACCCTTGACCAACCTCGACCCACCCCACCAAGTGGACTGGCTCGAGCAAGTGCATTGCCTGTTGGCGCAAGGCACCACGGTGGTCAGCGTGCTGCACGAGATCGGCATGGCCTTGCACGCCGATGACATCGTGGTCATGCATGAGGGCCAAGTGGTGCACCACGGCGCAGCCGGGGATGCGGCCACACACGCGGCCATCGAATCGGTGTTTGCACACCGCATCCGCATCCATGCACTCAAGGGTCAATGGGTGGTGTTGCCTCGGGTATGAGCGGTGCAAGTGCAGACCGTGCCACCAAAGCCTGCAGGCCGGCCAGATGAATCCAAGCGCTGGGTGCGTCAGCTGCATTTGATGGGGTGGTATTCGGGCCGTTGTTTGTCACGCGAAGCCCTGCAATATCAGGCGACAGCAAACATCAAATGCCCAACCTCAGCCTTTGCGCGTCGGACTTTGATTTCAATGTCATAACCAAGCCGTGTCAGGCAATCCATCAGCTTGCGCTCGGACAGGTTGGTGAAGTTAAGCAAGCCTCAGCCCTTGAAATACCAAGTCACCCCCCCGGTGATGCCGATGGCCTGCCCGGGCATGGGCTCGCCTTGCTTCATGCGCACCTCTTTCATCTGCAGGTGCGGGGCAAACCACAGGCCTTCTTTGGG
>NZ_JBIKIL010000220.1:0-2519 GCF_044361645.1 Limnohabitans sp.
AGCCAGTTACGGCGGATCCCCGTCACGAACTAGTATTTGGCAGACGGGGGTTTGCCAGCAAAGCCTGAGATTATAGCGCTAAGTTTGTGACCGATCGCGCGTCAGTGCTGTAGGTGAGTTCTCGCACTGAGCGTGAAACATTTGGCCAAGGCGCTTGGCAAGAGCACCGCACTGATGCGCCAGCGAGGCATTGAAAAAAGGTAATTGCCTAGCTTGCATCTATGCAAAAAAGTATTCCTTTGGAAGTCATTTATAAAATAACAAATCATTAAATTTTTATTTTGAAAGTCACTGCCATGTTGTGCAACAAAGCGAAAACCAAGCGGCTGTTGTTGTTCTTCAGCACCTGGTTGTTGAGTTGTGGTGTTTGGGCCCAGCCGCTGACGGCCGAACCTGTGAAGTCGCCATCGGTGGTGGTGGTGCTGGCCGGTGGTGGTGCCAAGGGATTCGCCCATCTGGCCGTCCTGCGAAGGCTGGAGCAAGACCGCATTCCTATAGCGCGCATTGTGGGCACCAGCATGGGGGCCGTGATCGGTGGGCTGTACGCCAGTGGTTTGTCCACGGACGAAATTGAGCGCGTGGTGGGGGGGCTGGACCCCTCCAAAGTGGCGCTTGACCAACTCAACCGGCTGGAGTTGCCATCACGGACCCGCGCCTACCAGCAAAAATACCCGGTGGACTTTGAGTTTGGTGTCAAGAATGGGGGGGCCAGCTTTGCCCGTGGCGTGAGCGACGGGCAGCGGTTTTTGGCACTTTTGCAGGATTTGACTTCTCATGTCCCGCCGCAGGTCAATTTCAACGATCTGAAAATTCCTTTCCGTGCGGTGGCCACCCGCTATCGGGATGGCGAGATGAAGGTGTTTGACCAAGGTGCCTTGCACTTGGCCATCCGAGCCAGCATGGCGGCACCTGCGGTGTTTGCGCCGGTGGAAGTGGATGGCGAGACCTACGTGGATGGTGGCTTGGTGGCCAATTTGCCCGTCGAAGTGGCATTGCAGGAGGGGGCCGATGTG
Source organism: Limnohabitans sp. (assembly GCF_044361645.1). GTDB lineage: Bacteria > Pseudomonadota > Gammaproteobacteria > Burkholderiales > Burkholderiaceae_C > Limnohabitans_A. The sequence goes on from NZ_JBIKIL010000220.1 coordinate 1,014, forward strand.
ATCATCGCCTCTTATCTGGCGGGTGGTGCCGATGATGGCAAAGCAGAGCAGGCCAGCCATGCGCTGGTGGTGGCCAATCGGATGGTCGATATTTTGATTCGGCAAAACGAAAAGAGAAACATGGCCTTGCTCCGGCCGCAAGATATTTTGGTGGCACCGCAGCTGCAGGACGTTGGCTTTGCGGATTTCAACCGTGCGGCCGAAATTGTGCGCCGAGGTCAGGTCGCAGTGTCTGCGGTCAATGACCAGTTGGAACGCTTGCAAGCTGGCTGGGACCGTACTGTGGCGCAGCCTGCATCCAGGCAGTTGTCATTTGACCAGCGGGAAAAACGCATTGTGGCCATTCAAGCCAAGGGCAACAAGGATGTGTCGCAGCAATACATCCAGTCGGTCATGTCGCCCTTGCTCGAGTCGGAGTTTTCTTCGTTGGAAACCGAGCGCTACATTGACCAGCTTTACACCAGCGGTTATTTTGATTTGGTCAGCTACAGCCTGGTGCAGCAGCAAGGGGATCAGTACACCCTGGTGGTGCAAGTGCGGGAAAAACCTTACAGCCCCCACTTCATGAAAACAACGCTGGGTTTTTCCACCGAGTTGGCGGGCGTCACGCAATTTTCTGTTGGACTGGGCTATCGCCGTCCCTGGTTGACTGAATCGGGCTTGGAGTTTTCATTCGATGCCCGACTGGGCACGCAGTCCGAGTTGGCTGCACGGCTTTACCAACCCTTAAGCCCGCGATGGAGCCTGGAAACGGGTGTTTCCTGGGACAGGAACCATTTGCCGCTTTATCGGACAGCAGTTGATCGCGATGATGTCAGCGCTCAAAAGTTGGCTTACTTCAACCAGACATTGCAAACACTGGATGCCCAGCTGGTTTACGACTATGAGCGCAAGGCCAACATCAAATTAGGTTTGACTTCCAGCACCATCATCAGGACGTTTGACACACGCTTGGATTTTTTGGAGACGTCCGCTGAGCAATTTAACCGCTTCAAATACAACGGCATCAAAACCCAGCTGCAAATTGACCAACTCGACTCGCTCAGTTTTCCGACCCGTGGCTTTTTCGTCAACGCCAGCCTGGAGCAGGGTTTGTCAGGCACGGCCTACAGGGGCGGGCGTTTGAGTGTCAAGCTGGCCCGATCATCAGGGCCCCACATTTTCAATGCCGGATTGAACCTGGCGCGAGACCAAGTCACGCGGCAGTGTGATAAGTGCCAATCTCCCAGTCAGTTGTTGCTGGGAGGCTTTCAGCTCATGGGGGCTTATCGCATGGGTCAGTTGGCAGGCAGCGATCTGGCCCATGTGCAAGGCACCTACATGTACCGATTGTCCGACGGCGGCGTGTTCAATCAGAGAACCTATGTTGGCACGGTACTGGAGGCCGGCGATGCGTGGAATCCGGGGGATCAGATCCGTACCCGTTACAGCGGCACCCTCTTTGTCGCAGTGGACAGCAAGGTCGGCGATATTTATCTCGGGGCGGCCAAGGGTTCTGGCAATGCC
>NZ_JBIKIL010000143.1:0-8989 GCF_044361645.1 Limnohabitans sp.
GAAGCCGGCACACCGGTGGTGTGGGACATCTTGGAAGAGGTCATCAAAGAGCACCCCGTGATGCTCAACCGTGCGCCTACGCTGCACCGCTTGGGCATTCAGGCCTTTGAGCCCCTGTTGATCGAGGGCAAAGCCATCCAGTTGCACCCGCTGGTTTGCGCGGCCTTCAACGCCGACTTTGACGGCGACCAGATGGCCGTGCACGTGCCCTTGTCGGTGGAAGCCCAGATGGAAGCCCGCACCTTGATGCTGGCCTCCAACAACATCTTGTTTCCCGCATCTGGCGAACCCTCCATCGTGCCGTCGCAAGACGTGGTGCTGGGCTTGTATTACGCCACCCGTGACCGCATCAACGCCAAAGGCGAGGGCCTGATCTTTGCCGACATCGGTGAAGTGCAGCGCGCCTTGGACGCGGACGCCGTCGAGTTGCCCGCCAAGATCAACGTGCGCATGACCGAGTGGACCAAAGACAAAGTGAGCGGTGAATTCACCGAGTCCGTGTCGATGGTGGAAACCACCGTGGGCCGTGCTTTGTTGTCCGAAATCTTGCCCAAAGGCTTGCCTTTCAGCAACCTGAACAAGGCCTTGAAGAAGAAAGAAATCTCCAAGCTGATCAACACGTCTTTCCGCAAGTGCGGACTGAAAGAGACGGTGGTGTTCGCCGATAAATTGTTGCAAAACGGTTTCCGTCTGGCCACACGCGCTGGCATCTCGATTGGCATTGACGACATGTTGGTGCCGCCCGAAAAGCCGGCCATCATCGAAGCGGCTGAGAAAGAAGTCAAAGACATCGAGCAGCAATATGTTTCAGGCCTGGTGACTTCTGGCGAGCGCTACAACAAAGTGGTGGACATCTGGGGCAAGGCCGGTGACGTTGTCTCTAAGGTGATGATGGACCAGTTGCGCAAAGAAAAAACCATCGATCGCCACGGCAACGAAGTTGAGCAAGAATCCTTCAACTCGATTTACATGATGGCCGACTCCGGTGCGCGCGGCTCTGCAGCGCAGATTCGCCAGTTGGCCGGTATGCGTGGCCTGATGGCCAAGCCTGACGGCTCCATCATCGAGACGCCCATCACGGCCAACTTCCGTGAAGGCCTGAATGTGTTGCAGTACTTCATCTCGACACACGGTGCCCGTAAGGGCTTGGCCGATACGGCACTGAAGACCGCCAACTCGGGTTACCTGACCCGCCGCTTGTGCGATGTGGTGCAAGACTTGGTGGTCACCGAACAAGACTGCGGCACGCACAACGGCTCCGTCATGCGCGCCATCGTCGAGGGCGGCGAGGTGATCGAATCCTTGCGCGACCGCGCCTTGGGCCGCACCTTGGTCGAAGACGTGCTGCATCCCGAAACACGTGCCGTCATGGCCAAGACCGGCGTGATGTTGGACGAAGACATGTTGGACGAGTTGGAGCTGGTCGGCGTGGACGAAGTCAAGGTCCGCACCGCTCTGACCTGCGAAACCCGCTTTGGTTTGTGCGCCAGTTGCTACGGCCGCGATTTGGGCCGGGGTGGTTTGATCAACACCGGCGAAGCGGTGGGCATCATTGCCGCGCAGTCGATCGGTGAGCCCGGCACACAGCTGACCATGCGCACCTTCCACATCGGTGGTGCAGCCTCGCGTGCCGCAGTGGCCTCCAGCGTGGAAGCCAAGTCCAACGGCACGATTGGCTTCAATGCCACCATGCGTTACGTGACCAACACCAAAGGCGAGTTGGTGGTGATTTCCCGTTCCGGCGAGATCGTCATCTCTGACGCGGGCCGCGAGCGCGAGCGCCACAAAGTGCCTTATGGCGCAATCTTGGCCATCAAGCCCGACCAAGTCATCAAGGCCGGTGTGATCTTGGCCAATTGGGACCCCTTGACACGCCCCATCATCACCGAATTCGCGGGCCAAGTGCGCTTCGAAAACGTCGAAGAGGGCCTGACTGTGGCCAAGCAAATGGACGAAGTCACGGGCCTGTCCACCTTGGTGGTCATCGACCCCAAACGCCGTGGTGCAGCCAAGGTCATTCGCCCGCAGGTCAAGTTGATCGACGCGGCGGGCAAAGAGGTCAAAATCCCCGGCACCGACCACTCGGTGACGATTGGCTTTCAGATCGGCTCGCTGATCCAGGTGCGCGACGGCATGGACGTGGGCCCAGGCGAGGTGCTGGCGCGTATCCCGGTTGAAGGTCAAAAGACACGAGACATCACTGGCGGTTTGCCCCGTGTGGCCGAGCTGTTCGAAGCCCGCACCCCCAAAGACAAGGGCATGCTGGCCGAGATGACCGGTACCGTGTCCTTCGGCAAAGAGACCAAGGGCAAAGTGCGCTTGCAGATCACCGACCCTGAGGGCACAGTTTGGGATGAACTGATCCCCAAGGAAAAGAACATCTTGGTGCACGAAGGCCAAGTGGTGAACAAGGGCGAGAGCATTGTGGACGGCCCGGCCGACCCGCAAGACATCTTGCGTTTGTTGGGCATGGAAGAGCTGGCCCGCTACATCGTGGACGAAGTCCAGGACGTGTACCGCTTGCAAGGCGTGAAGATCAACGACAAGCACATTGAAGTGATTGTTCGCCAGATGCTGCGCCGCGTGGTGGTTGAGAACATCGGTGAGTCCACCTACATCTCTGGCGAGCAGGTCGAGCGTTCCGAAATCCTCAACACCAACGAGGCTTTGCAGCGCGACGGCAAGATCCCCGCGACCTTCAGCAACTTGTTGCTGGGCATCACCAAGGCGTCTTTGTCGACCGACTCGTTCATCTCGGCCGCTTCCTTCCAGGAAACGACCCGTGTGCTGACCGAGGCGGCCATCATGGGCAAGCGCGACGAATTGCGCGGCTTGAAGGAAAACGTCATTGTGGGTCGCTTGATCCCGGCCGGTACCGGCTTGGCTTACCACAAAGCCCGTGCCGTGAAAGACGCGATGGACGACGCCGAGCGCAAAGCCATTGCCGATGCCGAGGCGGCAGATTTGGCCGGTGACACGGCCGAGGACGCCGTGACCGACGCCGGCGAAGCCGCTTGAGACGTGCTGTCACCGCTTGAGCGGTGACCGCCACCAGCCCCTGTACCGCCTTGTGGACAGGGGCTGTTTTTTTCGGTTCGATGTGGGTCTGAGGAATGCGACATGGGTGGATTGGTGGTCGGTGTGGCGATGGCCATGTGCTTGTTTTGGGCGGTGGGTGCGCACAACCGCTTGGTGCGGCTGCGTGCGGACATCGTTCGCCAGTGGGCAAGTGTCGATGCGGTTTGGTTGCGCCTGTTGGTGCGGCTGCAAGGCGGTTTGGCCGCACGTCAAAGTTGTGTCGGTGAAGCAGGTGCACAAGAGTTGCAGGCTGTGCAAAACGTCAGCGACCAGATGCTGGAGGTCTTGATGCTCGCCAGAATTCAGCCGCTCGATGCCGAGGTGCAAAAACAAGTGCTTGTGCAGCACCTCAAATTGGTGGCCGAAATCCGTGCATCGCAGCAAGCGGCGCATGCTGCTGTGCGCCCTGATCTGGACATCGCGCTGAACCGGATACGCCAAACATTGCCTGCCACCATGATCCCCTACCACGTGGCTGTGGTTGCGTACAACGAGGCACTGGCCATGCGCCCCGCGTCTTGGTTGGCCAAGCGCTTGAATTTCAAACCCGTCACGCGCATGGACTTGAGCTTGGCAAACACGCCATGACGGCCTCGCAAGCCCCACCGGAAATGGCTGGCAAAGCAAGAAGCCTTGAGCGGGTGCCTGTCACAGCGGCGCCAGCAGCGCCTTTGTGGCAGACCCTGCAGGCCACGGCCAAAGTGGTGCAGGCGGTGCGGGCAGGCCGCTCGCTGACCAGCGAGCTAGAAGATGTGGCCGCCCCATTGCGCCCTGCTGTGCAAGCCTTGAGTTTTCAAGTCATGCGCCAGCTCGGACGGGCGATGGCCTTGCGCGAACTGTTGGTCAAAAAACCCCCGCCACCCGCTGCAGACGCCCTGCTGTGCACGGCCTTGGGCTTGGCTTGGCAAGACGACGTGGCACCCTACCCGGTGCACACCTTGGTCAACCAAGCGGTCGAAGCGGCACGCCAACAACGACAGACTCAGGCGCAAAGCGGATTCATCAACGCCTGCTTGCGGCGTTTCTTGCGCGAGCGCGACGCCTTGGTGGCGCAAACCGACCACAAGCTGCAAGCCCTCTGGAACCACCCACAATGGTGGATCGATCGCTTGCAAGCCGAGTACCCCCAAGACTGGCAACAGCTGCTGGCGGCGGCGCAAAAGCCAGCCCCCATGACCCTGCGTGTGGACCGAAAACACCACACAGTGGCGGCCTATCAGGCGCAACTTCAAAGCTTGGGCATGGGCGCAACAGCGGTAGGCGCCTTTGGCCTTCAGTTGCACAAACCGGTGCCGGTGCAGCGCCTGCCAGGTTTTGCCCAAGGCCATGTGTCCGTGCAAGACGCTGCGGCTCAACTGGCCGCACCCCTTTTGTTGCAAGGCCGCGATGCACAGCAGCCTTGGCGCATCTTGGACGCTTGCGCTGCGCCGGGCGGCAAAACCGGGCATTTGCTGGCCTGTTACCCGCAGGCCCAAGTGTTGGCCTTGGATGTAGATGCCCGGCGTTGCGAGCGCATCGGCCAAAACTTGCAGCGTTTGGGTGTGCAGGCCCAAATCAAAGCCGCTGATGCCGCGCATCCGGCGCTTTGGTGGGATGCTCAAGCGTTCGATGCGATCTTGCTGGACGCGCCCTGCACCGCCTCTGGCATTGTGCGCAGACACCCCGATGTGCGCTGGTTGCGCCGCCCCACAGACAGCGCGCAATTGGGGCGCATTCAAGCGCAACTGCTGGCTGCCTTGTGGCCCTTGTTGGCCGAAGGGGGGCGCTTGCTGTACTGCACCTGCTCGGTTTTCAAGTCCGAAGGGGACATGGCGGTGCAAGCGTTTCTTCAGCGCAACAGCGATGCGGCATTGCTGCCCTCACCGGGCCATTTGATACCCGGTCAGATACCCAAGGGCGTTCCAGTCGAGGACAATGCGTTGGGTGAACATGACGGCTTTTATTACGCGTTGCTGGAAAAAACTCGGCTTTGAGCTTGGGCGCTCCTTCGCCCGGCTGTTGAGCGTGGCCGTCTTGGGCCTGAACTGTGCTTGGGCCCAAACCTCGTCGGTGGATTTGATTGAGTTGACCCCCAGCTACCAAAACGAGGCCTTGCTGCTCAACACGCAGTTGAACTTGACTTTGGGCCCAGCCGTTGAGGATGCTTTGGTCAAGGGTTTGGCGGTGCATTTTGTGGTCGACGCCGAAGTGTTGCAGGACCGTTGGTACTGGACCGACAAAAAAGTGGGGGCCGCATCGCGCTACTACCGATTGGCCTTCCAGCCACTGACGCGCCGTTGGCGGCTCAATGTGTCGAGCGAGCCCATCTCCAGCACCGGATTGGCGAGCAGCATTTCACAAAGCTTTGACACTTTGGCGGAAGCCCTGAATGTGGTGCGTCGCCAAACGGCCTGGAAAATTGCCGACTTGCGAAAACTGGACCTCCGTTCGAGCCAGCAAATCCGGTACCGTTTCAAGCTGGATGTGTCGCAGCTGCCCAGACCGTTTCAAATTGCAGCCGGGAATCAAGCCGACTGGAACTTGCAAGTGCGCCAAACCATCAGCCTCAACCTGCTCGAGGGGCGTTGACATGTTGTGGCGCAAGTCCAGCAGTGACAAACTCAAGGAGTTGCCCTCCAAAGCCAGCCGATGGCTGATGCTGGTGGGCGTGCTGAGCATGGCGGCCATCGGCATTGGCTTGTTGGTGCTGATGACCCAAGCCACCGGAAACCGGGCACGCTACAACGCCAACTACGAATGGCTGGTGATCATCAATGCGGTCGTGGCCAGCGGCTTGTTGATCACCATTTTGTGGGGCATGGTGCGCTTGTTGCTGAGTTTGCGCCGAGGCCAGTTTGGCTCACGCCTGTTGGTCAAGTTGGCGGGCATTTTTGCTTTGGTGGGCGTGATACCGGGTTTGATGATTTACGTGGTCTCATACCAATTCGTCTCGCGCTCGATTGAAAGCTGGTTTGATGTGAGGGTAGAAGCCGCGTTGGTGGCGGGTTTGAACCTGGGCCGCACCACATTGGACACCTTGAGCGAAGACCTCGCCAAGCAAACCCAAGCGGCAGCGGCCAATTATGCGCAAAGCAGTGAAATCAACCCCGGCTTGGCAGCTGAAAAAATCAAAAACCAACTGGGCGCGACCGATGTGGCCATCTGGACCCAAGGCGGTCAAATGGTGGCCACCTCAGGGGCATCGCGCTTTCAACTCAGATCAGAGCAGCCCAGCGCGCAGCAACTGCGCCAAACACGGCAAACGGGCCGCTTGGTCTGGATTGAAGGACTCGAAGAACCCATGCCCGGCGCTGACAAAAGCCGAATCAAAGTTTTGGTGCTGTTTCCGCAGTGGAGTTTGGCCTTGAACGAAGAGCGCCGCGTGCTGCAAGTGATCCAAGACCTGCCGTCTGCCCTGGTGAACAACGCCCTAGAGGTTCAAAAGGCTTACAGTGATTACCAAGAGCGGGCACTGGCCCGCGAAGGGCTGCGGCGCATGTACATAGGCACGCTCACTTTGAGTCTATTTTTGGCGGTTTTGGGGGCCATCTTGCTGGCTGTTTTGTTGGGCCAGCAATTGGCTAGACCCTTGCTCTTGCTGGCCCATGGCATGCGCCAAGTGGCCGCCGGTGACCTTCGCCCCAAGCTGGCCTTGCAGGGCAAAGACGAACTGGGCGGCTTGACCCGATCTTTTGCCGACATGACGCAACAACTCGCCGATGCCCGTGCCAGTGTCGAGCGCAGCTTGAGCCAGTTGGACCAAGCCAGAGGCAAGCTGCAAACCATCTTGGACAACCTCACCGCCGGCGTCATGGTGTTGGATGCACAAGGCACGATCCAATCAGCCAACCCGGGCGCCACGCGCATTTTGAAAGTCGCCGTGTCGGCGCACCTCGGCATGGGCTTGCAAAACTTGCCGGGCCTACAAAACTTTGCGCAAGAGGTGCAAGCGCACTTCATGGCGCTTGAGCACTCGGGGACCGAAACGCACGAACTCGACTACTGGCAAAAATCATTTGACATCCACGCCGCCGGACAAGGTTTGAGCCAAACGGGCGTGACCTTGTTGGCAAGGGGCGCGGTGTTGCCCGACGGCATGCGCTTGCTGGTGTTCGATGACATCTCAGACATTGTTTCAGCCGAGCGCGCCCAGGCTTGGGGCGAAGTGGCTCGCAGGCTGGCGCATGAAATCAAAAACCCTTTGACGCCCATACAGCTGTCGGCCGAGCGCCTACAGCGCCGCCTGCTGGGCAAACTTGAACCGCAAGACGAGGCCGTGCTCGACAAGTCGGTCAGAACCATTGTTGAACAAGTCGATGCCATGAAGCGCTTGGTCAACGAATTTCGCGATTACGCGCGCCTGCCTTCGGCCGAACTCATGCCCCTGCAACTCAATGACCTGATCAACGATGTCATGGCCTTGTATGCCAGTGAACCCCAGGACCGGGAGCACCGGGCCCCCGTGATCACCGATCTGGACGCCCAGTGTCCGGCCATCTTGGGCGACGCGCAGCAGCTCAGGCAAGTCATTCACAACTTGTTGCAAAACGCACAAGACGCATGCGATGCACGCGGCAAGGACCACGCCCATGCCTGCGTGAAAGTGCGCACAGAGTGGCGCGCGGCACGCCAACGGGTTCGCTTGGTGGTGACCGACACCGGCCCCGGTTTTGCGCCGCATATTTTGCAACGGGCTTTCGAGCCCTATGTGACCACCAAATCCAAAGGCACGGGACTGGGCTTGGCCGTGGTCAAAAAAATTGCCGACGAACATGGTGCAAGAATCGACATGGGCAACATGCAAGAAAATGGCGACATCACTGGGGCGCAAGTCTCGTTATCATTCGCCGTGGCGCAACCGCCGCAGCAGCCGCAATGGGTGCAGTTGCCGCAATCGGCCCAGGGACCACTGCAGCCCCGTTCATGAACAGAGATACAACAGGCATATGGCAAATATTTTGGTGGTAGACGACGAGCTGGGCATCCGCGACCTGCTCTCAGAAATCCTCTTCGACGAGGGGCACCAGGTAGAGCTTGCCGAGAACGCCGCGCAAGCACGCGAGGCCCGTCTGCACATGCGCCCCGACTTGGTGCTGCTGGACATTTGGATGCCCGACACCGATGGCGTGAGTTTGCTCAAGGAGTGGGCGTCATCGGGCCTGCTGAACATGCCTGTGATCATGATGAGCGGGCACGCCACCATCGACACGGCAGTGGAAGCGGTCAAGATTGGCGCGCAAGCCTTTCTGGAAAAACCCATCACCTTGCAAAAACTGCTCAAAGCGATAGACCAAGGGCTGGCCCGCGACCAAGTGCAGCAAGCCATCGTGGCCGCAGCGACACCGGCACCCTCCAGCGTCTTGTCCATGGCCCATGCTGTGGTGGTCAGTGACACACAAACCCCGCTCGTGGCGCAAAGTTTTGAACTCGATCGCCCCTTGCGCGAAGCGCGTGATGCCTTTGAAAAAGCCTACTTTGAATTCCATCTGACCCACGAGGGTGGATCGATGACACGTGTGGCTGAAAAAACAGGTTTGGAACGCACCCACCTCTACCGCAAACTCAAACAATTGGGGGTAGACATGAGCCGCAGCAAACGCAAAGCTTGAGCTGAGCGGCAGCGCGAGACCCAAACAGCGGGCAAGCAGCAGGGAAAACTGCCCAGACACCTATTTTGCTCTGCTACAATAACCGGCTTGGCCCGGTAGCTCAGTTGGTAGAGCAGCGGATTGAAAATCCGCGTGTCACTGGTTCGATTCCAGTCCAGGCCACCAGATACACCCCACAGTTTTGTAAGAGGCTGTGGGGTTTTTCTTGTGCGCCCAGCATGGGCGCACTCCTACGGGTGCAAGTCCCGTCGCAAGTTGATCACGACGAGCGAAGTGAAGCGCAACTGCATGAGGGTGACCGAGTGTGGGAAGGAAGCGTGGAA
>NZ_JBIKIL010000039.1:0-29593 GCF_044361645.1 Limnohabitans sp.
CCGAGTCGGCGATTTTGGCCGCCAACTACATCAGCAAACGCCTGGCGCCGCACTACCCCACCCTGTACGCCAGCGACAACGGGCATGTGGCGCACGAGTGCATTTTGGATTTGCGCCACTTCAAAGACAGCTGCGGCGTGATGGCCGAAGACGTGGCCAAGCGCCTGATGGACTATGGCTTTCACGCCCCGACCTTGAGCTTCCCGGTGGCCAACACCTTGATGATCGAGCCGACTGAAAGCGAAACCCTGCAAGAGATCGAGCGCTTCATTCAGGCGATGATCGCCATCCGTGAAGAAATTCGTCGGGTGGAAAACGGCAGCTGGCCGCAAGACAACAACCCTTTGAAGCACGCGCCGCACACGGCCGACAGCCTGCTGGGCAGCGAATGGGCCCGGCCCTACAGCCGCGAGGTCGGCGCAGCCCAAGCCCAGCGCGTGCCCGGCAGCGTGAAGTACTGGCCACAAGTGGGCCGTGTCGACAACGTCTACGGTGACCGGAACCTGTTTTGCAGTTGCATTCCGCTTAGCGACTACGCTTGACTTAGCCCTTTCGCGGTCAGAGACCGCTCCTACACCGGACGCTTCACCTTGTGGTGCGCTGACTGGTAGTAGCGGTCTGCAACCGCGATGAATTCATCACCCCAAACCTTCACCACAAAGGACCACACCCTTAAGAACCAACTCCCGCATCGGGAGAGACTGTCCGCCACCGCAGACAGCGCCGAAGGAGCAACCGCCCCGGAAACTCTCAGGCCAAAGGACCGATGCAGGCAGGCTCACATCTCCGGATGCGGAGCCACACACTCTGAAGAGCGATCCAGGTTCGTCACCCGGGTCCACCGCAGGAGCAAGCCCGGCCCACACCGGGTGAATCTCTCAGGTTCCAAACAGAGGGGGTCATGCCGCGCACATCCGGTGCGCAGCATGTCCACCTGTTTGAGACCTTGAAATGAGAGAAGCTTCATGAAAAATCCATTCGTCAAAAAGCACATCGTCATCATCGGCGGCGGCATCACCGGCGTCACCTCCGCTTACGCCTTGGCCCAACAAGGCTTGCAGGTCACCCTGATCGAGAAAAACCGCTACCCCGGCATGGAAACGTCGTTTGCCAACGGCGGCCAGCTGTCGGCCTCGAACGCCGAGGTCTGGACCCACCCGTCCACGATCATCAAGGGCCTGAAATGGATGCTCAAAAAAGACGCGCCGCTCTTGATGAACCCCGCGCCCACTTGGCACAAACTGAGTTGGATGGCCGAGTTCGTGGCGGCGATTCCCCGCTACAAAGACAACACCATCGCCACCACCCAGTTGGCCATCGCCTCGCGCGAGCACCACATGGCCTGGGCCCAGGCCGAGGGCATTGACTTTGACCACAAGGCCAAAGGCATCTTGCACATCTACCGCGACAAAAAAGGCTTTGACCACGCGGGCGAAGTCTCCAAACTATTGGCTCAAGGCGGCCTGGCCCGCCGCGCTGTGACGCCCAGCGAAATGAAAGCCATTGAGCCAACACTGCAAGGCCAGTACCACGGCGGCTATTTCACCGAAAGCGACTCGACGGGCGACATCCACAAGTTCACCTTTGGCCTGGCCAAAGCCTGTGAGCGTTTGGGCGTAAAAATCCTCACCGAACACCAGGTGCTGAATGTTTCTTCTGACGGCGCAAAAGCTACGGTGCAAATCCAGCACCAAGGCCAAACCGAGACCCTGAGTTTTGATGGCATCGTGGTCTGCGCGGGGGTGCATGGCCGGGCTTTGGCTGCGCAGCTGGGCGACCGCTTGAACATCTACCCCGTCAAAGGCTATTCCATCACCGTGGGCCTGAATGACGCCGCCAGCCAGGCCGCCGCACCACAGGTGAGCCTGCTGGACGACGAAACCAAGCTGGTCACCAGCCGTTTGGGTGATGACCGATTCCGCGTGGCGGGCACGGCCGAGTTCAACGGCATCGACCTCAACATCCGCGCCGACCGCATCCAGCCGCTGGTCAACTGGGTGAACCAATGCTTTCCCGGCATCGACACCCGCCGCGTCGTGCCCTGGGCCGGTCTGCGCCCCATGCTGCCCAACATGCTGCCGCGTGTGGGGGCGGGCAAAAAAGCCAATGTGTTCTACAACACCGGCCATGGCCACTTGGGCTGGACACTCTCGGCCATCACGGCGCATCAATTGACGGGGCATGTCGCAGCCTGGGCCGCGCAGCGCACGCACTGCGCCGCGCCCACCCGTTTGGCGCAAGCCTGATCTTCATCTTTTGAAAAAGTACACAACATGGCCATTTCGGTGTTTGACCTTTTCAAAATAGGCATAGGTCCCAGCAGTTCGCACACCGTGGGCCCCATGCGGGCCGCCCACATGTTTGTGCAGCACTTGCTCAAACACGGGCTGCTGGCACACACGGCCCGGGTGGGCTGCAGCCTGCACGGCTCATTGGGAGCCACGGGCAAAGGCCACGGCAGCGACAAGGCGGTGATCTTGGGCCTGTGCGGCCTGGACCCTGAAACCGTGCCCATCGACGACATCGAGCCAAGTTTGGCCCGCATTCGCAGCAGCTGCCGCTTGCCCCTGCTGGGCACACACCCGGTGAACTGGCATGAAAAAACCGACCTGCTGTTCTACCGCCATCAGGCCCTGCCCTTTCATCCCAACGGCATGAAGCTGAGCGCCTGGGACGCCCAGGGCGCGCTGCTGGTCGAGCGCACTTATTACTCGGTCGGCGGCGGCTTTGTCATCACCGAAGAGGTGGCACAAGACGGCGAACGCCAAAAGCGCCTGGCCCCCGACACCACCGTGCTGCCCATCGCGTTTAACAGTGGCGACGCACTGCTGGAGCGCTGCCGCGAACACGGCCTGAGCGTGGCGGGGGTGATGCGGGCCAACGAACGGCATTGGCGCAGCGACGCACAGATCAACCAAGGCCTGCTGCACATTTGGGCCACCATGCAAGCGTGTGTGCAGGCGGGCCAGCTGCGCGACGGCATCTTGCCAGGTGGCTTCCAAATCAAGCGCCGCGCCCCGCAGCTGTTTCGTGACCTGAGCCGTCAAGCTGAAGCAGCGCTGAACGACCCGCTGGCCGTGCTGGACTGGATCAACCTGTATGCGCTGGCGGTGAACGAAGAAAACGCCGCTGGGGGCCGCGTGGTCACCGCCCCCACCAACGGCGCAGCCGGCATCGTGCCCGCCGTGCTGCATTACTACAAGCGCTTTGTGCCAGGCGCAAGCGATGAGGGCGTGCTTGATTTCTTGCTCACGGCTGGCGCGATTGGCATTTTGTACAAAGAAAACGCCAGCATCAGTGGTGCCGAAGTCGGCTGCCAAGGCGAGGTGGGTGTGGCCTGCTCAATGGCCGCCGGGGCATTGTGCGCGGTGTTGGGCGGCACCCCCGAACAGGTAGAAAACGCCGCCGAAATCGGCATGGAGCACCACCTGGGCCTGACCTGTGACCCGGTCGGCGGGCTGGTGCAAATTCCCTGCATCGAACGCAATGCCATTGCCTCGGTCAAGGCGGTGAACGCCGCACGCATGGCCTTGCATGGCGACGGCCGCCATGTGGTGAGCCTGGACAAAGTCATCAAAACCATGCGCGAGACCGGTGCCGACATGAAAACCAAATACAAAGAAACAGCCCGAGGCGGGCTGGCGGTCAACATCGTTGAATGTTGAAACCCCAGCCTCGCGCCGCCCTGCTTGATGCCTCTACCGAAAGACAAGATGAACACCCCACAACAGCAATTTGCCAGCGACAACTACGCGGCCACCTGCCCAGAAGCCCTGCAAGCCCTGCTGGCGGCCAACAACAGCGGCCACGAGCCGGCCTATGGCGATGACCGCTGGACCGAGCGCTCGGGCAACATGCTGCGCGAGCTGTTCGAAATCGATTGCGACATCTACTACGTGTTCAATGGCACGGCCGCCAACTCCCTGGCCCTCGCCGCCATGTGCCAGAGCTACCACTCGGTCATCTGCACACCGGTGGCGCACATCGAAACCGACGAATGCGGTGGGCCGGAGTTTTTCTCCAACGGCTCCAAATTGCTGGTCGCCGAAGGCCTGTCGCCACAAGCCCTGCGCGGCAAGCTCACGCCCGAAGCCATTCAGACGTTGGTGACCAAACGCAGCGACATCCACTACCCTCGGCCCAAAGTCGTGTCCATCACCCAGGCCACCGAGCTGGGCACGGTCTACAGCGTCGACGAAGTCCGTGCCCTGTCCTGGATGGCCCAAAAACACAGTTTGAAAATGCACATGGACGGTGCCCGTTTTGCCAACGCCGTGGCGCACCTGGCCTGCACGCCGGCCGAGATCACATGGAAAGCCGGGGTCGATGTGTTGTGCTTTGGCGGCACCAAAAATGGTCTGCCTGTGGGCGAGGCGGTGGTGTTTTTTGACCGTGCGCTGTCGCAAGACTTTGCCTGGCGGGTCAAGCAAGCCGGGCAATTGGCTTCCAAGATGCGTTTTATTTCTGCGCCCTGGGTGGGCTTGTTGGAACACGACACCTGGCTGCGCAATGCACGCCACGCCAACGCCATGGCGCAGCGCCTGTTTGCAGGCTTGCAGCAGATCCAAGCCGTGCAGGTCTTGCACGAACCCCAGGCCAATGGCGTGTTTGCGCGACTGCCGCCCCCCATGGTGGACGCCCTGCACGCACGTGGCTGGAAGTTCTACCAATTCATCGCAGGCGGCGGCTGCCGCTTCATGTGCGCCTGGGACACCACCGAAGCCTCGGTCGATGCCCTGCTGGCCGACATGCAAAGCCTGAGCGCCTGAGTCAACCCACCCGCCCAGACCGGCTGGCCATCGTGGACAATGTGCAAGAGACCACCCCTGCCGTCACAGACCCCGACCACAAGAGCCCCATGCGCCTGCAAATCCTGCCCGTTGATTACCTCTTACCCGCCCACCGCAACGCCCTGGTGATGCTGCTCGACGCCTACGCCCAAGACCCCATGGGCGGCGGCCAAGCACTGGCCGAAGATGTGAAAGCGCGACTGTGCGACGACCTGGCCGCGCGCACGATTGCTGCCAGCTTCATCGCCTGGTTGGACGATTCGCCTGTGGGCCTGATCAACTGCATCGAGGGCTACTCGACCTTCAAGGCACAAGCCTTGATGAACATCCACGACATCGTTGTCCTGCCCGGCCACCGGGGTGCGGGCGTCGGCCAGGCTTTGCTGGCTGCAGCCGAGCGGCACGCCAAAGACCGGGGCTGCTGCAAGCTGACCTTGGAAGTGCTGACGGGCAACTCGCGGGCTTTGAACAGTTATCTGGGTTTTGGCTTTGAGCCCTACACCCTGGACCCGGCAGCGGGGCAAGCGAGCTTCATGCAGAAGTGGCTTTCGCCAACTGCCACTGCGCTTTGAGCCAGCGCTTGAGTTCAGCGTCGTTCTGAATCCGGCGCAGGTCGGCGGCCAGGCTGTCGGCGCTGTGGCGCTGATCGGCTTGGATGCGCTGCAGTGACTGGCTCAGAGCCGCCTCGTCGGCATCGGCGCGCACCGGCACACACAGCTCGCGGCTCAAGCGGTTTTCCAATTGGTCTAAATCGTCTTCGAGCGCGGCCACCTGCTCCTTGAGCAACAAAGACATGGCGATCAGTTTGTCATCGGTCATCCGTGCTGAGCCAGCCACACTCAGAGAGTTGCCTCGCGTGGCCTGCATTTGCAGGCGCAACAAAGTGCTCAGGTCGTTTTTTTCATAGGCGGCGTTGACCTCGCTCATCAGCGCGGTTTTGCGCAGGCGCTCAGCTTCGTCCGGCTCACGGTCGGGGTGCAGTGCGCTGGCCAGCTGTCGAAAAATCGTGCGGATGGCACTTTTGGCGTCCAGCTCGCGCAGCAGGGCGACTGGCACTTCGCCTTTGGCAGAGGCTGCGCTTTTCTTTTGGGCCTGTTTTTGAGCTTTTCGGGCCGCGCGCTTGGCGGTCTTGCGCTCTTCGTCGGCTTGCTGCTGGCGTTGCCACTGGCGCATGCCGGCTTGCACCATCTCCTCGGGCGTTTGGTATTGACCCGGTTTTTCAATCGGCTGGCCCATCGCTTCTTCGATGCGCTCACGCAGCCGCTGCGCGGCCTCGGCCTGCTCCTGGGCGGCTTCTTGCTCGTCTTCTTCGTTCACATAAATTTCGGCCAGGGCTTGGACCTCTGGGTCATGGCTGGTAGCCAAATGCGCCATCAAACCCCGCACAAGCCCCCGGGCCATGCGCTGCTGGCGCTCTGTGAAGTCTGCGGTTTGCAAGCGTTCATGCACGAAAAGCAAGAGGCTCTTGCGGTGCGCCTGCGACAACTGCACCGACTCGCGCAGGGCCTGAATGTGGGCGTAACGGTGCTGGTCAGACCAGGCCTGCAGGCGCTGGATCTGCCCCGATAGCCGCTCAATCTGGGCCAGCAAGTCGTTGAAGCGCTGTTGTGCGGGGGTGAGTTGGGCGTTCGCCTCAGGATGAAGAACAAGCGCTGACAAACTCAAGAAGACACCACCGAAGAAGGGCTGTAAGGCATGATGGTTTTGAGGATGTTTTTCATCAAGGACTTCTCCGCCACTTTCAAGTCATAGGCCTGTTGCAAATTCAGCCATGACTGGGCATCACCCCCAAAAAATCGGGCCAAACGCAAGGCCGTGTCTGGCGTCACACTGCGACGCTCCAACACGATGTCGTTCATGCGGCTGGGCGTCACGTGCAAGGCTTTGGCCAAGGCATTGACGCTCAAACCTAAGGGTTGCAAATAATCTTCACGCAAAATTTCACCGGGATGAACCGGTCGCATGCCGTTTTTCATGGTTAAACCTGCTTTCAGTGGTAGTCCAAAATTTCAACACCCATCGGACCGTCGGCAGGCCAGGTGAAACAAATTCGCCATTGATCGTTGACGCGGATGCTGTGCTGGCCTGCCCTGTCACCCGACAAGGCTTCCAATCGGTTACCTGGCGGTGATCGCAAAAAGTCAAGGGTCGCAGCACTGTCCAACATCTGCAGTTTCCGTTCAGCCACAGCGCGAATGTTGGTAAAACGCTTGGCTTTTCCCGT
The DNA here is from genome assembly GCF_044361645.1 of Limnohabitans sp. Classification (GTDB taxonomy): domain Bacteria; phylum Pseudomonadota; class Gammaproteobacteria; order Burkholderiales; family Burkholderiaceae_C; genus Limnohabitans_A. The sequence goes on from NZ_JBIKIL010000039.1 coordinate 7,015, forward strand.
CTCAAAAAGTCGGGCTGTATCCAAGCAGTTGAACGAAAGGATCATGTTGTCATTTTATACCGTCAAACGGTAAACCTCACACGCTGTACCCAATCCAGCACCAAACATCCACGACCCCAAGAAGAGGCTTAAGAGCAAGGCAGCTTTGTTGTTACTGGCGTGGCATTGCTTATTTCGCGTGCGCCTTGTGCGCCTCAACGTAAGAGCGCAGAACAGCGTTCATGCGCGACTGGTAGCGCTTGCCGCTGTCTTTGAAAAAATCCAACACCTCGGCATCAATGCGCAAGGTGATTTGCTTTTTGGTGTGCGGCAACTGCTCGGCTGCCTTCATCCAAACCGCATCGAGCCTGGACGGTGCATCGCTGGTGTCGATCTGATCGTCAGGCAAGGCTGCCAACGCCGACAAACGCGACTTTTGCGCTTGCGTCAATGGCGGTGGACGCTGGGGGTCAAGTCGTAGCTTCACGGTATTGTTTTTGCTCATGAGAAAGTGCCTTTCGTGCGGAAATGATGCGAACGGTGTCCCCATGCCTCACGGTATAAACCACGTACAGCACAGACACATAGACTTGACCGATCGTGGCCCAACGGTCTTCACCATGGTCCTCACGCCCGTCGTGACTTTCAAGTCGCCCGACGTCCAGAAAAACCCGCGCAGCGTCTTCAAAAGCAACGCGGTGCTTTTGCAGGTTCAAAGCGGCCTTGGCAGCGTCCCATTCGAATTCCATGCGGGTCTATTGTTGTTGCATTTTGTAGTGACGTCAAGACTGGATTTCAAGCATCATTCGCACCCTGGCTTGCTCAACCGATTTCAACCCGAGACAGAGATGTCCTCTTTTCTGCCATGCAGCGATGTCCGCCGTCGATAATCACTTCAGTTTTAACCTCTCTTCCCATGCCCAGCCCCGCCCAGTTCAAAGTCCTCAGCCTCATCCCGCCGATGACGCAGCTGAACACGCCCTACCCGTCCACGGCTTACCTGACGGGTTTTTTGCGCTCAAAGGGTTTCGATGCGGTGCAAGAGGACTTGGCGCTGGCCACCGTGCTGGCCTTGCTGAACAAAAAAGGCTTGGCCAATTTGCGCGCAGTGGCGCTGGCCTTGCCGGTGGAAGAACGCTCGGGCCCGGTGAACTTCTTTCTGGACCACTTCCACGACTACGCCATCAGCATCGATCCGGTGATCGCTTTTTTGCAAGGCCGCGACAGCACGCTCAGCCACCGCATCGCGGGCCGGGGCTTTTTGCCCGAAGGCCCACGCTTTGCGGCGCTCGACGCTTATGAAGACGACGGCACGGGCGACCCGATTGGCTGGGCTTTTGGCGCTTTGGGTCAAACCGACCGCGCCCGGCACCTGGCCACGTTGTACCTGAACGACCTGGCCGATGTGCTGCGCGATGCGGTGGATGAGGGCTTTGAGTTTGTGCGCTACGCCGAGCGCCTGGCCGCCAGCCAGCCCAGCTTCGATGCACTGGCCGAAGCGCTGGCCCAGCCAGCCAATCTGATCGACACCACGCTGGAAGGCTTGGCCATTCAGTCCATTGAGCGCCACCAGCCCACGCTGGTGCTGCTGTCCGTGCCCTTTCCTGGCTCGGTGTATGCGGCCTTTCGCATCGCCCAGTGCATCCAGCGTTTTCACCCCCACATCCGCATCGCCTTAGGTGGCGGTTTTGTGAACACCGAGCTGCGCGAGCTGAAAGACGCCCGCGTCTTCGACCATGTGGATTTCGTCACGCTCGACAGCGGCGAGCGCCCCTTGCTCAGCCTGATCGAGCACCTGCAAGGCCAGCGCAGCGCCCAGCGCCTGCAGCGCACCTTCATCAAGAGCGACGCAGGTCAGGTGCAGTACATCAACCTGCAAGAGCCAGACATCCCCCTTGAAGATGTGGGCACAGCCACCTGGGATGGCCTGCCGCTCCACCAATACCTGTCGCTGCTCGACATGCTCAACCCCATGAACCGGCTGTGGAGCGACGGGCGCTGGAACAAGCTGACTGTGGCCCATGGTTGCTATTGGAAAAAATGCAGCTTTTGTGATGTGAGCCTGGACTACATCAGCCGCTACGAGACGGCCAGCGCCAGCACCTTGGTCGACCGCATCGAGCAGATCGTGGCCGAGACCGGTCAGACCGGTTTTCACTTTGTGGATGAGGCCGCACCACCCAAAGCGCTCAAGGCTCTGGCCGAAGAACTGCTGCGCCGGGGCGTACAAATTTCTTGGTGGGGCAACATCCGCTTTGAGAAAACCTTCACGCCCGAGCTGTGCGACTTGCTGGCGCAAAGCGGGTGCATTGCCATGTCGGGCGGGCTGGAGGTCGCGTCGGACCGCCTGCTCAGCCTCATGAAAAAAGGCGTCTCGGTCGCGCAGGTGGCGCAAGTGACCAAGGGTTTTGCCGATGCAGGGGTGATGGTGCATGCTTACCTGATGTACGGCTTTCCCACACAGACCGTGCAAGACACGGTGGATGCGCTCGAATACGTGCGCCAGTTGTTCGAAAACGGCTGCATCCACAGCGGATTTTTCCACCGCTTTGTCTGCACCGTGCATTCGCCCGTGGGCCTGAACCCCGATGCCTATGGCGTCACGTTATTGCCCTTACCCCAAGGCACTTTTGCCAAAAACGATGTGGGCTTTGTGGACTCGACCCCCATGCCTGCGGGTGTGGACCATGATCTGCTGGGCCAGGGCCTGAAAAAAGCCATCTACAACTTCATGCACGGCGTGGGGGTTGAAAACGATGTGCGCCAATGGTTTGAGCTGCCCAAGGGGCAATGCCCCAAGCCCACAGTGCCGCGTCAGAAAATTGCACGGGCCTTGCACTGACACCCCTGCTCAAAAACAAGCATTGCGAGCCAGCCCTTCAGGCATGCGGGCCTCAGGGCATGTTCATGGGCTTATCCACTGCTTGGCGCACAATTGACGAAGGAGAGGGTAAACCCCAGCAGGCTACGGCACCACCCTGAAAGCTTCAGCGGCTGGACGCCATCAAAGCGGCAAAGCCCACAAACACAACGCCTGTGACACGGTTGAAGCTTTTCAGCACATGGGCTTGCTGCAAAAAGCGTGACAACTTGTGACCGCTCAGGGCATAGATCAGGTACCAACTGACCTCAATAACGGTGAAGGTGATCAACAAAACCGCAAACTGCAGTCCAGCTGGCCGATCGGCACGAATGAACTGCGGAAAAAATGCCGCTGCAAACACAATGGCCTTGGGATTGCCGGCCGCAACGGCCAGACCCTGGCGGAAATAAGAGCCTGCACTGCGCTGGGTCACCTCGGCCAAACTTGCATGGCCTGGCGGTTCAGATGCGGGCACTCCGGTACGCCACAAGTTGTAGCCCAAGTAAGCCAGATAAGCCGCACCCAGGTAGCGCAGCGCGTCAAACACCTCAGGAAAATTATGTAACAAAGTACCCACCCCTGCCGCTGAAATGCTGACCATACCGATCAGGGCCGTCATGCAGCCCGCCATGGTCCAGATGGCCGGGAGTAATCCAAAACGGGCACCGTGGCTCATCACCAGCAGCATGTTGGGCCCCGGGGTGGCCGATATCACAAAGGTCATCACAACAAACATCCACCACGCCTGCAAACTCATTCCGCCATCCCTGTTTTTAATATGAGTCCAGATTGTCCACCATGCGCAATTCCGCAACAGCGCTCACTTCAATGCATCACCAGGGAATGCACTGCCCCTGATGGTCCACGAACTGCGCGCGTCCGGTGGGCTGCAAAGCATCAAGAACGGACAGCAATCGAGCGGCTGCGTCATCCGGGTGCAGGGCATCCTGCCCCACAAACGGCTGGCTCAAGGCCGATTGCACCGTGCCCGGTTGCAAGGCAGCCACCACCATCAAAGGCCTGCGTCGCGACAACTCAATCGCCGCCGTTTGCAGCAGCATGTTGAGCGCTGCCTTGGCCGCCCGGTAACCGTACCAGCCGCCCTTGCGGTTGTCTTGGATGCTGCCCACCCGCGCCGACAGCTTGCCCCAAATCACCCGCTGGCCGGAGGCCAGCAAGGGCGCGAAGTGCTTGAGCAAGAGGCCAGGGCCCACCGCGTTCAGGTGCAGTGCGTTGAGCAAGTGCGTGGCTTCAAGCTCGTCGAGGCGCTTTTCGGGGCCGCGTCCATTCAGCGTCAAGGCCCCGGTGGCGTCCAGCACCAAATGAAACGGCCCTTGCCCTGCCAAGGCCTGGGCACAGGCCTGGATGCTGGGCTCGCTCAGCAAGTCCAGCCCCGGTGAGCTTTGGCGAGACACCCCCACCACGGCCGCGCAACGCGGGTCGGCTTGGAGTTGTTGCAGCAAGGCCGCGCCAATCGCCCCGGTCGCGCCCACAACCAGCGCCCGGTAGCCCTCAGGCAAAGAGCGCATCATGGCTTGCGCCTGGACGAAGCGGGCACAGCCGGTGCCAAGTCGTACGCACAGCGAAAACCGATGTACACCGCATATAAATCGGCCGGTTTGTAGGCTTGCAAATCGGCCTTCATGTTGAACGCGCCGTACCACCACGATCCCCCCACGGTGCGCCTTTCGTTGCCCCGCGCATCGGTGGTCCACTCCCACACATTGGCCCCCATGTCGAACAAACCATTCACGCCCGCCCGCGTCGCCCCGGCCGGTGCGGCGCGTGGCCAAGGGTCAGGGTCGCTGGTGTTGGCGCCTTGCGGGCTGTCGCCGGTGCTGTAGGGGTAGGTGCGGCCTTTCACCCAGGGCGCGGGGGGCGATTCGCGCAGCTCGGTAAAGCCCGCCTTTTGCCATTCGGCCCCGGTGGGTAAGCGGCCCCCTGCCCAGCGGCAATAAGCCTGCGCCTCGGCAAAGTCCAGGTGCACGGCGGGCAAATCGGCGCTGGCGGCCACACCATCGGGCTTGCGCCACGACCAACCTGGGCGCCGCTCCCAGCCTGCGCCGTACTCAAAACCGCCGCCTTCTTTTTCGGCGCGGGTCACGGTGCCGGTGGCGCGGACATAGCGCTCAAACTGACCGATGCTCACTTCGGTGCGGTCAATCGCCCAGCTGCCCAAAGACAGCTTCTCGCCCACAGGGCTTGGGGCTTGTGCCAGGGCATGGGGCAGTCCCGTCAAACCCAAAACGCCAAGCAGACCCAAGCCAAACACTTTGGGCAAAGCGCCCGACAAACCTCTGGTCATCACGACTTCTCCTCACCCCAACTGCGCCTGACCCACTTTTGCAAAGTGGGTCGCAGCGGCAAAAACAAACGGTAAGCGGCTTCGAACAACCAAGACAGCGGGGGCCAAGCCGACAACCAACCCAGCCAAAGCCACCCCGGAAACATGCGCCACATTTGCGAAAACGCAGCAGCGCCGCTGAACAAGCGGCCTTGGCGGTCGCGCACATGGAAGCGCGCCATGGCCTGCGCGCAGCTGAGCGATGCGCCCAAGTCAGCCCCGGCGCTCACATCCACCCAATCGATGGCGCCCGCCTGGGGCAAACGCCGGTAAATGGCGATCTCGCGTCGGCACATGGGGCAGGAGCCGTCAAAGTACACCGTCAAACTGTGCAGGCCGCTCATGGAGCGAGCTCCGCTCGGGCCAACAAACGGCCTTGGCTGTCCACCAAAAACCCCTCGCCCATGCTGGGGTAGGTTCCGGTCAGGCCGGTCATGATCACTTGGTGGGTGACCCACACCTCGGTGCGCCCCGGGGGCCATCCCCGCAAACGGGCCAACAAGGCCTTTTGCTGCGCAGCCGGATCGCCCTGACCGGCAAAGGTGCTGTTCAATGCGGGCCAGTCTTTAAACTGCCCAAAAGCCAGTCGCGCCGTGTCCTGGCAGCGGCACCACTGGCTGCTCAGCACCGCATCGGGTTGGAAGTTTTGCGCTTGCAGCCAAGCGCCAAAAGCCTGTGAGGCCTGCCTGCCCGCCTCGCTCAAATTGCGTTGCGTGCGGCACTGCCCCAAAGTGAACCCCGCCGGGTCGCCCAGGCCCGCCTCGGTCGCGGCATGGCGAATCAAAAGCGCACCACCCCTTTGCCGCCACAGGCGCAGCAGTTCGGCCGCGGCAGCCTGGCGCTCAGGCTGCGCCTGCACCCCGCCGGGCATGCCCAACAGGGCCAAGGCCGCCGCAGGCCATTGGCCCAAAATTCTGCGCCGTGCAGTGCAGACCCTCGGCGCCTCTTGGTTTGCAGCGGGCCGCTGGGACGGTGGGTTCATGTGCCAGGCCCTGCTCAAGCCACTTCGCCCAAGGCGATGCGCCTGAGCGCCTGCTCGAACACCTCGACCGGCTGGCCACCCGAGATCAAGTGCTTGTCGTTGATGATGACCGCTGGCACCGATCGGATACCCGCCTGGGCGTAAAACTGCTGGCGCTCACGCACCTCGGCGGTGTGGGCATCGCTTTGCAGCACCGCACGGGCCGCCGCCACATCCAGGCCTGCTGCAGCCACACCCGCCAGCAAAACCTCGGTGTCTTCCACGCACTCGGCACGGCCCTGGTAGGCCTGCAAAAAAGCTTTTTTGAGCAGATGCTGCGCCCCAGCACCCTGCCCCTCGGCCCAGTGCAGCAAACGGTGCGCGTTGAAAGTGTTGTAAACCCGGCCACGGCCGCCGGGGTGAAAGGTGAACCCCACCTCGGCCCCGCGTGCGGCAATGGTCTGGCGAATCTGGGTTTGCTGCTCGGGCGTGGAGCCATATTTTTGCGTCAGGTGCTCACCCAAATCTTGCCCACCGGGGGACATGTGCGGGTTCAGCTCAAAGGGCTGAAAGTGCAACTCGGCCTGCACTTGGCCATCTAGCCGCTCCAGCGCTTGCTCGAGCGCCCCCAAACCCACGGCGCACCAGGGGCAGGCAATGTCGGACACAAAATCGATTTTCAAGGGGGTCATGGCGCACTTTCAGTCAGGGCCTGGATCTTGCCGCAAATCACCGACAATCGCTGGCCAGACACCCAATTCCCATGATCCTTCGAGCGATAGAGCCCCACCATGAACATCCTTGTCCTGCACGGCATCAACCTGAACATGTTCGGCAAACGCGACCCGGCCCAGTACGGCACCACCACGCTGGATGAAATCAACACCCAAGTGAGCGCCCTGGGCCTTGAACTGGGTGCGCAGGTCGAGTGCTACCAAACCAACTTTGAAGGCGAAATGGCCGAGCGCATCCACCGCGCCCACGCCGATGGCGTGCACGCCGTGCTCATCAACGCCGGGGCCTGGACGCACTACAGCTACGGCATCCGCGACGCGCTGGCCATCCTCAAGTGCCCCATCATCGAGGTGCACATGTCCAATATCCACGCCCGCGAAGCGTTTCGCCACCACTCGGTGATCGCCGATATCGCCAAAGGCCAAATCGCCGGTTTTGGGGTGGACAGCTACCTGTTGGGCCTGCGCGCAGCGGTGTCGGCGGCGAAGGCTTAACAGGTTCACGGCCAGGCCAGCGCCTGTTCAGGCGCTGCGCTCGCGCGGGGGCTTGCCCCCCCCCTTTTTCTGAATGACCGTTTGCAGTCGCGCCGTCCACACCCCTTGCATCGAGACACCGGCACCGATACGCACCAGGCGGGCCGCAGACATGGATTGAAAAACCAAATTCAAATGCATGGGTCAATTGCTGCGCAGTCGATCCGTGGTGGATGCTGCTTGCCAATCTGGGGATGCCCTTGCAGTGAAAGCTTGTGATGCGGCATCTGCTTCATCGGTCCGGATCAACAAGGTCTGCAGCGGGTCACAGGGGCAGCGGTGGGCGTGGGCCGACAATTTCAAGCTTTTTGGCCCAAACCGGCGGCTTGGACACATGCCAAAACCACGTGCCTTGACGCCATCGGGCCACCAATTTGGGGCCTGATACGCCTTGACGCCCCACGCCCGAGGTGTCGTAGATCAAGGCCAGATCGGCCAGCGGGATGGCTTCTTTCAAATGCTGCAAGCTTCGCGGATAACGCGCCAAAATGCGCTCAGCGGGCACATCGTGCCCGCCCTCCGCCACACGCTGTGCCACACGGGCCAGCAATTGGCGGGGGTCGTTGACGCACACAAGCAACAACACCACAGCAAAGCCTGCCGCGCGCGCATCCCGCATCAAGCCCAGTTTGGATGGGTGCGAGAACACGGTCTCGCTCACAAACGACAAGCCCTGCGCGAGACAAGCAGCGCGCTTCGCATCGGCCCAGGCCCGCGCCTGTGCCGAGCGCGCCTGGCGATCGCTGATGTGCTGCAAGGCCTGGGCTTCGTGCAGGTCTGCGTTCACAAACTCCGCATCGGCGGGCAGCAAACCCGTTGCGACAGCGGAACGGTACAGCGTCGATTTCCCTGCGCCGTTGGGTCCGGCGAGCAAATAAAAAACGGGTTTCAAATGTGGCAAGCGCTCACGCAGCCTTCACCACTTCACGGCGGTTTTTCTGAACAAGCTGCCGCACGGCTTGGACCAAACGCCCCGAGCTTTCAGCGGCCAAAAAGTCAGCTTGCAGCGCGTCCAAAGGGTCAGTGTCCCCTGTTTCCAACTGGCGAACATCGTAGCGCGCGATGGCCTCGCGGGCCTCAAGCACCGTCAAACCCGAGGTCTCGGCAATGCGCCCCAAGGTTGCCCAATACTCTATTTGCCCCGCGACCGAGCGGCGCATGGGCGAGGCCGCTTCGCGGGCCTGGTTGACCAAACCAGAAGACAATTTGACAGATGCAAACGAGGAAGACAATGGGGGCATGAGAATCTCCTTTTGGCGCATTTTGCGCCATAAAGCGACCAAAATGCAAGCCAGCGCTCGCCAACCCTTTTGCGTCAGGTGCAATGCGCCATGCACACCGCCTGTGCCAAGGTGACAAAGGGCCTCACCCATGCCATGGGTCGATGAGGCAACTGATGTTCTCAGGTCCATGCCTGGCGCAACTTGCACGGGTGATGGTCCCGATTTTGTTGTTTTTGTCATCGATGGCTTGTCCTGGGGTCCCGTGTCCGCAAAGGGCGCAGGCCAAGGGCCTCGCGGCGCACGGGGTACCGGGTCTTCGCCCGGGATGAGAAAAAACCTGCCCGGCATGGCAAAAGACGAGGCGGGGTGTGCAAGGCCGTCTGTGCTGAGCATGCTTGAACCACCCCGCGCAACGCGAGCGCAGTCGCGCGACCCGGGCTGCGGGCTCAACTGCCGCTGTAGGGCAAGGACGAATGGTGCAGCACGATGCGCAGTTGGCCCGCATCGTCTTTGACGTACTTCCAAGTTTTGTCCACGGTCGTCACTTTGCCCGCCTTGTCGGTGATCATCACATGGCCCATGCTGCTGGCCGAGTCGCCTGCAATGAATACGGCGGCATTTTTGGCTTCACAGGCGGTCCAGCCTTTGAGGGCGAAGCCGGTGTCTTTGGGGAAGTTGGTATCACCGCCCACAAAATAAGCCAATGCGCCGGCCTTGGTCGTGCGGAAGGTCTGCGGCGCGACGGTCAAGGTCGGCTTGAACAAAACCACCCCCATTTGGTAGCCATAAGCGGCATCAATCACCTTCTCGGCCAATGCCTTGGCTGCTGCAGGGCCTTGGGCGGCTCCCGTGGTGCTGATGTCCACCAAGGCTTTGCACCACGCCGTTTGGGCACTGCGCACCTCGGCCTCGGTGATGGCTTGGTTGACCACCGTCGTGGCATGTGCAGCGCCAGACAGACCCCATAGCGCCAGAGAAACGGCCATCAAGGAATAGGATTTCATGCATTGACTCCAGTCATTCAGAATTAAAAGTTGAACAAAAGAGCATCTGTTTGTCATCAGACGCCCCAAGCAATTGAACGCCAACGCCATGAACCAGACTTGAAGCCCAAATGACACGCCACTGATCGGTGCATTAACAAAAGATGACACCGATGGACAGCAGGCCACGGCGGCGACAATGAACAAATGTTCCGAAGACAACTCAGCGGGGTTTTGCTCGTCTTGGCCGCTTGCATTGTTTTGCAAGGCGTCGGGGCGGTGTTTGCGCTGCGTGAAGCCGAGCGCCAAGTCGTGCGTGGGCGCTTGGCCAGCGACATTCACCAAGGCTTTGTGCAACTCTCAGCCACCAAGCAACACCTGCGCTCGTGGGTGACCCAACACAAAATCGGCGCAGGTGGCGACTTGAGCGTGCGCGATGCCTTGCTGCAAGACATGCAGCGCAACTTGAGCGTATTGGCGCAATTGGCCCAAAAGTCGGCGCTGCTGGGGCTGGATGACCGGGAGAGCCAAGACAACGCCGAACACTTGGCTCGCATGGACGCGGTGCGGGTGCTGGGGCAGAACATTCAAGCCTTGGGCGATGCACTGTCAGAGGTCAAGACCCTGCCCGCCAACATGCCCGCGCGGCTGGGCTGGGACACGCTCACCGAAGTGTTTGAACAATCAGACGGCCGCGATTTGCGCCAACTCATTGAGCAAAGCGTGAACCGCGAAAGCGCTGCCATGGAGCGCGAGCGTCTGGCCGCCGATGCCACCTTGACGCGCATCCATTGGCTCTGGATAGGCATGGCATTGTCTTTGGCTTTGTTGTCTTTGGGTGCCACGGTTTACTTTGCGCGGGCGCTGCGCCGCCCGATTGATGAGCTGGTGCGCGGCGCGCAGATGTTGCGACAAGGTCAGCTGCACCACCGGGTGCCGCTGGACGAGGTGGATGAGTTTTCGGATGTCGCACGCAGCATGAACGCCATGGCGGCCGAACTGGAAAAACACCAGCAACAAGAAACCGAGCAACGCCAGCGGCTGGAAACAGAAGTGCGTGAACGCACCAGCGCCTTGCATGAGGCCAACAAATCGCTGCAGCAAACCGACACGCGCCGACGCCAGCTGCTGGCCGACATCAGCCACGAACTGCGCACGCCCACCACCGCCATCCGGGGCGAAGCCGAGATCACCTTGCGCGGTGGCGAACACCCCACACAGCAGTACCGTGATGCCTTGCAACGCATTGTGGCCACATCGCGTCAACTGGGCTCGGTGATTGACGACTTGTTGGCCATGGCCCGCAGCGACATGGAGACACTGAGCATCGTGCAGCAAAGCTTAGACCTGTCCGAAACACTGACCGATGCCCTGTCGCAAGCCAGCGCCTTGGCGGGGGAACAACACATTCGCATTGACGCGCAGCACATGCCCACAGGCAGGGTGCATGTCATGGGCGATGCCCAGCGTTTGTGCCAATTGTTGCTCTTGCTGCTGGACAACGCCGTGCGGTATTCGCACCCAGCAGGTCGCATCGTCTTGCAGTGGTGGGTGGGCGACGAGACCATGCCCACCTTGGTGCTGCAGGTCAGTGACGAGGGCATTGGCATTCCAGCGGAAGAGCTGCACCAAGTATTTGAGCGGCATTTCAGAGGCGAAAACGCCCGCGTTCACCGCGCTGCAGGCAGTGGTTTGGGGCTGCCCATCGCCAAGGCTTTGGCGCAGGCCCACGGCGGCAGTTTGACGCTGGAGAGCCCGATCGACGAGGCCACGGGCACCGGCACCCGGGTGCAGCTGCGCCTGCCCTTGCTGCCCTGCTCTGCTGCCAGTGCACCGGGGTGTGCGCCGGGTGGTGTGCCAGTTGGTGTGCCAGTTGGTGTGCCAGTTGGTGCGTCAGTTGGTGCGTCAGTTGGTGCGTCAGTTGGTGCGTCAGTTGGTGCGCCGGCTGAATCGAACCCAGCACAGCGTCACCAGTGATGGCACGGCATGCCCAACTTCGGCCGATTGAATGATGCCCAACCAGAGCCCCACCATGAACATCATCCTGATCGAAGATGACCCACGCATTGCAGATTTTTTGCAGCGCGGCCTGAAAGCCGAAGGCCTGCAGGTACAGCTGGCCGCCACCGGCCCGCAGGGCCTGGCCTTGGTGCAAGACACGGCCCGGCAAAACAACGCATGCCCCGTGCCCACCGTGGTGGTGCTCGACTTGATGCTGCCGGGCATGAATGGCCTGGACATCTGCCAAATTCTGCGCGCCCAAGGCGTGCCCTTTCCGATCTTGATGCTGACCGCCTTGAGCGCCCTAGAGGACCGCGTGGCGGGACTGCGCATGGGCGCTGACGATTACCTGTGCAAGCCCTTTGAATTTGAAGAACTTTTGGCCCGGCTAGAGGCCCTGGGCCGGCGCACACAGGGCTTGAGCTCTGCGCGCCCCAGTCAACTGCAGGTGGCCGACATCGTGCTCGACCGCGACAGCATGCGGGCCAGCCGAGCGGGCGAGGCCCTGAACCTGACTGCGCGAGAGTTGGCCTTGCTGGAACTTTTGATGAGTGCACCCGGTCGGCTGTTCAGCCGCGAGCGCATTTTGTCCAGCGTCTGGGGTCTGAACGAAGACCCACTGACCAACGTGGTGGATGTCTACATCCGGCGTTTGCGCAGCAAGATCGACGATGGCCGGGCCTGCCCTTTGATCCAAACCATGCGCGGTTTGGGCTACCGCTTGGAGGCACCCGCAGACCCGGGGTTGGCCACACCTCTTTGAGCAATTCGCACCGAACGCGCCTTGTAAAGATTCGTAGTTTTAAGAATTTAAATCAACAATTTTCTCGTTTTTTAGATGCCTTCAAAAAGCTAAGGTCGCCCTACTTTGATTTAACTTTTGAAAGTCTGCGCATGCAAACCTCAACCCATCGGCTCGCGAACGCCCACTGTTGGCATGGATCTGCAAGCCAGCCAATAGGCCATCTCTCATGAAGGCGCTCGTTTGGGTGGTGTTTGTGATTTTGGTGGCGTTCTGGACGGGCTTGGTGGCCCTCACAGAGCAGCTGAGCCAGTGGCTGCTGGCCAGCATGGCCACCGGTCAAGTCGGCGAGTTGGCCGCTATTCCCGACCAATGGCCTGTGCCCGCATGGCTTGGTTTGTGGGTAGACACCGAATGGCTCAAAAGCATGCAAGAGGCCGGGCTTGGCCTGGTGCAATGGTTGACCCAAGTCATGCCCTCGGCTGACGGACTCATGCGCTGGATTTCACCCTTGCTGTGGTTGTGTTGGGGCTTGGGCACCATTTTCTTGTGGGTGTGCGCGGCAGCGGCTCACTGGCTTTTGGGCAAACGCCTGACACCAGGGCGTCAAAGTGATGGGCTGTAAGTTTTAGACCGGCACAACGCGCCCGCATCTCACGGTGCCTGGCCCAACCCTGATAAAAACCCGGATGAAAACCCGGATGAAAACCCAACTTGCACGGCGTCTGCGCGAAGCGGCCACACATCAACACACCGGTGCCAACACCACCGATCTGCGACTGAGCTTGCAAGATTTGCTGCGCTTGCGCGGTGACGCCTCGGCTGCCGTGCTTTTGATGCTGTTGGCAGTGCTGTGCGTTGTGCCTGTTGCGGGCGCTGGCAATGTGCTGCGCTTTGGCTTTTGGGCGCTGGCCTGGTCTTGGTGGAGACAAAACGACACTTTCAGTCTGCCCACACGCCCAGGCCAGGTGACGCTCAATGAACGCTGGAGCGGCAGGTGTTTGCATAATTTGGCTTGGCTTTACGAACTCAGCAAGCGATGGCGGCGGCCACGCTGGACCTTGGTGCTGCTGAACGAGCAAGGGCACCCCATCAATCAGGGGCGGGCCCAGTTTGGTGCAAATCACTGCTTTGTCGGCCCAGCTCGGTTTCGAGCAAACTGACCAGCTTGTCAGATGCTGCTTGTACCGCCTGAGTCAAAGTGGCTGCATGCGCTGTGCTGGCCACAGGTTGCCGACCCTGCAAGCGGGCTTCAAGCATGCAGCGTTGGTCGCGTACACCAGTTTTGGCACCGTTTTCATCGGCCAAATGCACCTCGACCCGTGTGATTTTGTGTTTGAAATAACGCAAAGCGTGTTCGACCGAGGCACGCACTTGTTCGGCCATGCGCGCATCGCCTGGGGTGCTGTGGTCGGTGTTGATTTGAATCTGCATGGGCCAGCCTTTGAAAGATGAATAAAAAGCGCGAATGGGGTGGTGTCGTGCAAGAGGGCTCAGTGTCGCAGCACAGCTGCCAGCCCGGTTTGGGTCGGCATGCTGGAGGCGGCCAGCACCCCAACAGCGCCGCCTTTGCTTTGCACCAATTCGGCCAGTTGGCCGAGCATGTCATTGGCCTGTGAGCCGCTCACGTCAGCGCCGCTCACCTGCCCTGTCGCACCGTACAAAAGCCCCGGCAGCAAGCGCTCAGACTCGATCAGCAAGCTGGCCACGCGGCCCAAAGCGGCTGCTTGTGCGGCGTCTTGCAAACTGTCGCAAGCCACCTGGTGTGACTTGGTCAACGCATGAAAAGGGGCCAGCAAGTCTTGCACCTTGGCGGGTGGATAGCTGGGGCTCAAAGAAGCCTCCAAGGCTTGAATCCCTGTTTGAATTGGCCCAAGTCTTGGCGATTGTCAGGGTGGCTTCGGTGCGTCGGCTGAAACAGCGACAGGCAAGGTGGGCGGGCCAACGCACTCAGTTCTTTCAGGGCATCGTGACTCAATGTGTGCATGCGCATCGTCTCCAAAAGTTGACCGGATGTCTCGACCCCCGTGGTTTTGCTTACCCGCTCCAGCCATCCTCGCAGCTTGCGCTGCTGAGCTCGGTGCGTTGACACACCGATGCTGGCGCCCATGCGGCCAAGAGCACGCCAGGCGCGACAGGGTGCGTGGTGATGGGCCGCCCGCCCAAACAGTCCGCAGCATTCGCGCTCTTGTGGGTGATTGACAAAATTCAAATGTCTTACTTAAAAACAAATGGCTTGATTTTTTATTGAATTGAGCCATTAATGAAACAAAAGAGACCCCGCATGAACAAGTTACTGATCGCCGCCCTTCCCCTGGCTTTGGCAGCATGTGCCACAGGACCCGCTTATTCACCCTCAGCCGCCTCGGGCGCTGCACCCAATCTGACCCATTCGGTGGTTTTGACCAAATTAGACAGCCCGTGGGACATGGCGTTTTTGCCCAACGGCACCATGTTTTTCACCGAAAAATGCCTGGGCCTGTCGGTGCGCAAACCCGATGGTGCGGTGGTCAAGCTGCTGGGCATGAAAGACGCCCAAGGCTACGCTGCCAGCGCCAGCGATTTGTTTTGTGAAGGCCAAGCCGGCATGGCAGGCGTGGCCGTGGACCCCAACTTTGCCAGCAACCGCTTCATTTACGTGTACTCCAGCTCGAGCTTGACCGCGCCTGGCAGCAACCGCGTCATGCGCATGAAAGTCAACGATGCGGTCACTGCGGTGACTGACCGCACCGACATCGTCACAGACATCCCCTACAAACCCCGCGCCAGCGACCACCCTTTTGGCGGCCCAGGTGCACACAACGGTGGTCGCTTGCGCTTTAGCCCAGGTGATGGCTTTTTGTATGTGACCACAGGTGACACGCACAACGGCGCAGGGCCCATCAGCCCCACCCTGTTGGCGGGTAAAGTCTTGCGCATCGACCGCGATGGCAAAGCCGCTCCAGCCAATGGCGCACCTGCGGGCTTTGACCCACGGATCTACACCTACGGCCACCGCAACCCCCAGGGCCTGAGCTTCCGGCCCGGCACCAACCAAGCTTTCACTGCCGAAAACGGCCCTTGGCACTCTGACGAAGTCACGGCCTTGGTGCCCGGTGGCAATGCCGGTTGGGACCCTCGCCCGAACATGGCCGGACGCGGTGCGTGCCCCGACAACTACTGCGGCTACAGCCCCAACCAAATGGGTGCCATGGACCCCAAACAGCGCGCAGCCTTCATGCCCATGACAGACACCACGACCTACCCCAACGCCATGAAGCCGGCCTGGAACAACGACGGTCTGTCGCAAGGCATGTTTGGCGCCACGTTTTTAAGTGGCCCGCAATGGAAGGGCTGGGACGGCCAGATGATTGTGGGTTTGACGGGCATCGGCATCCACGGCACGCCCGTGGGCAACCGCTTGGACTTGCTCAACATTGCAGCCCATGGCACATCGGCCACCCGCACCACGGTCAACCTGCCGATGCCTGCCGCACGCTTTCGTTCGGTGGTACAGGGGCCTGATGGCAACCTGTATGTGGCCGTGGACGAAGGCACGATTTCGCGCCTGACCCCCAACTGATGGCCACAGCCACTTGGCCTTTTTTCATCACCATCAGCGGGGGCCTGAGGGCCCCCGCCCTGTTTCAAGTGGGTCCAAAATGAAATCTGTTTCTATCGTGTTGGCCTTGGGTCTTTTGGCGTCAGGCGGTATTGCATTGGCCGATGACGATCTGTACAAAACCAAAAATTGTTTCGCCTGCCACCGAGTGGACCGCAACACGCTGGGGCCGTCCTTCAAAAGCGTGGCGGCCAAGTACGCCGGTGAAAACGGTGCCGATCTCAAGTTGGCCCAGACCATTCGCCTCGGAGGTGTGGGTGTTTGGGGCCAGGTGCCCATGCCCGCTCAAAACCAAGTGACTGAAGAGGAAGCCTTGACGCTGGCGCGCTGGGTGCTTCAGCTCAAATGAAAAATGCTTTGAAACTGGGCCGCTGAACTGGGTCGCGCGCTGAATGGGCGCAGTTGCACCCCGCTATGGATTCGGCCCGATGGCGTGGCTGCATCGCTGGCATCCCCATTTTTTGTCATGCCGGCCGTCTTCTTGTCATCCCGAGCGCACGCATCCCGGGTGTCGAGCCGGGATGCCGTGAACACGGCTGAGCTTTGCGAACACCTCTTGGGCCGTCTGGGTCCCGGCTCAGGGCCAGGATGGCAAAGATCAAGGACGGTGTGCAAAAAAAGCAACTTGTGCGCATCCATTTCAAACTTCACAGGGCCGTCTCTAAAATGCAGCCGCTGACTGGACATGCAGGCACTGTTTGCGGGTCGGCTCTGCAGGCTGTGGCTGCGGTCTAGGTCAGCAAGCTTTTTTATGGGTGCTGTTTTGTGCGCACTGTCGCGGTCAGCCCAGAGCCCTAAAATGCCGCGCACAGACTGGGCCTTCTTGCCCTCCTCTTTCTGGCTTTTTCAGGCCTGTGTCACGCTTTTTTCAACCCCTTGGAGCCGAGCTTCACCATGTCCCCATTGACGGGCCCCACCGACTGCAGACCCTTTGACGCCACCAGATCGATTTTGCAAATGGCCCAACGCTCTTGGCGTGTGCGTCGCCCCAAGCCCTTTGTTTTGGTGATTGAAGGCGAGGCCCTTGAAGGCGAAACGCAAGCCCGACCCAGCGATTACCTGCACGACACGCTGCTTTCACCAGACTGCCGCGAAGCCTTCTACCAGTTGGTCGATGCCACAGGCTTGGTGGTGTGCCTGAACCTGCACACCCAACACCCC
The DNA here is from genome assembly GCF_044361645.1 of Limnohabitans sp. Classification (GTDB taxonomy): domain Bacteria; phylum Pseudomonadota; class Gammaproteobacteria; order Burkholderiales; family Burkholderiaceae_C; genus Limnohabitans_A. Next base: position 24,141 of record NZ_JBIKIL010000039.1, read on the forward strand.
AGCTACCGCGATGTGCGCGGGCGCTCCAGCAAGGGGCGTCTGAGCCAAGGCGAGTACTACCACCACGACGGCTGCACCGGCCCTGTCAAACCCCGCTTGGTTGAAATCCGCTGTCCCATTCAGCCGCAAACCCGTGCTGTGGCCACCGCTGTAGCACCGCACCGCGACGTGGTGGCGGCCATGGTGCGCGCCCTGCCTGTTGCCTTGGCCGCCAACCCAGCCTTGGCCGAGCAAGACCTGAGCCACGAAGCACTGCAGCGCATGGACGCTGCGGCGCTCGACAAGCTGCAAGGTCTGATCACGCGCGTGGTGCGCAAAAAGCTGAGCGCCGAAGGCGCGCGCGCCTACTTTCGTCAAGTGGACCTGGCGGCCAATGCCTACTTTGAGCCTTGGGCCTTGGGTGAGAGCCGCCTGATTGCCAACGCCAACCCGGGCGTGACCATGCAGCACCGCCGTGCTTACCAAAACGAGCACACGGGCGGCGTGGCCAATGGGCACTTGGTCAAGCGCTGGCCCCACGAAGAGCTGCTCTTGCCCGGTCAAGTGCCCGACGCAGCGGTCATGGCGGCGCTGTGCAGCGATGAATTCGCTTGAGTTGTGCGCACTGGCGCTCGCGACGCCCAGTTTCGGACAGGTCTGAACTTCAGTTCGAGGTGGCAGTTCAAGCAGTCCTTGGCACTCAGGCCCGCTCCCGCACCAAAAGGCGCAAGGCCCACAAACCCAGCGCGGGCCCTAAGGCCAGCCCGGTGAGCAGCCAGCCCAGAGGCAACCAATTGGTCAGCGCCACAAACAACAAAATGCTCAGGGTGCTGATGGCAAAACCGATGCTGTTGGTCAGCGTCAGCACGCTGCCCACCGCTTGCGGCGGTGCGTTGCGGGCGGTCAGCGTGGAAAATTGCGGTGAGTCGCCCGCCACGCTGATGCCCCAGACCACCAACCAAACGTAAAACACCGCGTCGGGTGCCCCCATGAGCAGCGGTGCGGCCAGACAACACAGGCCACTCACCGCCAAAAACGCCGCTGCCACCCGCGCACTGCCCCAGCGCCGCGCCGCATACCCGCCCAGCACGCAGCCCACGGCACCGCTGCCCAAAACTCCGAACGCCATCCAAGACAAGGCCACCCCGGACAGGCGGGTGGCCAAGATCACGGGCACCAAAACCCACAGGGTGTACAGCTCCCACATGTGACCGAAATAGCCCAAAACCGAACTGCGCACCCGCGCATCGGTCCACAGTGTGGCCAAGGCCGGCCACTGCAAGCTGCTGACCCGCACAGGTGCCTGCGGTGGCTCACCCAAGCCCAAGATGAGCAAGCCGCCCAGCGTGGCCAAGGCCGCCACCCCCAGCATGATGCTGGGCCAAGGCAGCGCATCGGCCAAGGCGCGCAGGCCGTGCGCACTGGCCGAACCCAGCACCAAGGCACCCACCAAATAGCCCAAGGCCGATCCCAAGCCTTGGCGGTACCACTGCGAGGCGATCTTCATGCCCACGGGGTAAATGCCGGCCAGGAAAAACCCCGTCGCAAAGCGCCAGGCCAGCAAGGCCGTGAAGTCCGCGACCATAGCCCAAGCCCCCACGGTGCAAGCGGCTCCGGCCAAGGCGCAGAACAAAAACACGCGCGTGGCACGGAACCGGTCGGCCAAAGCCAACAGCGCAAACACCAAAGTGCCCGCGATGAAACCCAATTGCAAAGCCGAGGTGAGGCTGCCCACGGCCGTGGCTGGCCAGCCAAATTCGCGCTGCAAATCGGGCATGACGGCATTGACTGCAAACCAAAGCGAAGTGCCCGCCAACTGGGCGAGCACCAAAACGGGCAACACATGGAAGGGAACTTTGCGCATGTCCGTCACTTTAACCCGAGCCGCCATGGGTTTGGCTCACAAGGTGCGCGAATTGCCCGAGAATGCTATTTTTCAAATACCCGTTTTTTTCAAACACCGTTTTGCCTCCTCATGACCGCTTCTACCCCGCTGCTGCCTTCGAGCCCCTTGCGCCACCAAGCCAATGCTTGGCTGACCACCTCGCTTTTTCAGCGCAGCATTTTGACCCTGATTGTCATCAACGCCGTGATTTTGGGCTTGGAAACCTCGCCTTCGGTCATGCAAGCCGCAGGGCCGTGGATTTTGCTGCTGGACAAAGGCATTTTGGCGGTCTTTGTGGTGGAGCTGGCGCTGCGCATGTACGTGCATCGCTTGGCGTTTTGGCGCGACCCCTGGAGCTTGTTTGATTTTGCCGTGGTCGCGATTGCACTGGTGCCCGCCAGCGGCCCTTTTGCCGTGCTGCGGGCATTGCGCGTGTTGCGTGTGCTGCGCATGCTGACGATCGTGCCCTCTATGCGCCGGGTGGTCGGTGCTTTGCTTTCGGCCATCCCGGGGCTGTCATCGATCGCCTTGGTGCTGCTGCTGGTGTTTTACGTGTTTGCCGTGATCGCCACGCACCTGTTTGGCGCGCTGTTTCCTGATTGGTTTGGGCACATGGGCCGCTCGCTTTACACCTTGTTTCAAGTCATGACACTGGAGAGCTGGTCCATGGGCATTGCGCGCCCTGTCATGGAAAAAGCCCCTTGGGCTTGGGCCTTCTTCGTTGTCTTCATTTTGTTTGCCACCTTCACGATGCTCAACCTGTTCATCGCGATCATCGTCAACGCCATGCAAACCTTCCAAGAAAGCGAAAACCAAATCGCCCTCAAGTCAGAAGCAAAAGCAGGCCAAACCTTGGAAGAAGAACTGCATGCCGAAGTCAAAACGCTGCGCACAGAACTGGCCGAGATCAAAGCGCTGCTGCTGTCGCAACGCCCAATGAATCCGCTCTGAAGCGGATGCGGCCAAGTGCCCACGACAACTTGACCCAGTCGCGCGCTCGGAAACGGCCGGTGTCGGTCAAAACTGGCGGCAAGTGCGCCTTCTCGAGAACCTCGGCAGGCCACAACCTGACGGCTTAGATGGCCTTGCCAAGCCAATGACCCGTGACATAATTAATTCGATATGAATATTTTGGTATTTTTAAATGAACCATTAAAGTCAAAAAATGCCAATGCCTTCATCATCAACTGCCACCACTCCCCAAAAAGTGCTCATCATTGGTGCCTATGGACTCATTGGTTACGGCATCACCAAACGACTTTCAAAACAAGGCCATCAAATCACCGGCCTTGGCAGAAACCTGCAAACCGCCCTGCGGGTAGTTCCCGATATTCCTTGGGTTATACGGGACCTGGCAACACTCTTAGATGCGCAGGCCTGGCGACAAATTTTGGGAGGGTTTACAAGCGTTGTGAATTGTTCTGGTGCTTTGCAAGACGGTCCCGAGGACCATCTGGAAAAGCTTCAACACCGGTCAGTTGCGGCCCTGGCTTTGGCATGCGCCTCTGAACAAATTGCATTGGTTCAGATCTCCTCAGTCGGTGCTTCGCTGGATGCAAGGTCGTCATTTTTATCGTCCAAAGGGCGTGGTGACAACGCAATTCGATTGTCTGGTGTCAAGTTTTACATTTTCCGACCAGGACTGGTTCTTGCAAACCATGCCTATGGCGGAACCAGCATGTTGCGCATGTTGGCCGCTTTTCCATGGATACAGCCGATTGCAATGCCCCATGCGGCCATCCAAACGGTGTGGCTGGACGATGTCGCGGGCGCAGTGGCTGCTGCCGTTGACGGGCGCTTAGCCCACGGTTTCGAAACAGATTTGGTCGAAAGTGAAGTGCATTCCTTGCGTGATGTGCTCGCCGCGATCAGGCATTGGCTGGGCTTTGCGCCAGCGCGCTTCGAACTGTCCATGCCACATGCCCTGACAACAGCGATTGCCAAAGGCGCCGATGCCTTGTCGCAACTCGGCTGGCGGTCTCCCTTGCGCTCGACAGCGATCAGTGTCTTGGCGCAAGGCGTACGTGGCAAGCCCGCAGACTTGAGCTTTGCGGGCTTGCCTGCGCCATCTTCTCTTGACCAAACGCTGTCTCAAATGTCAGTTGGTGCGCAAGACCGCCTTCACGCGCGCATGAGCTTGCTGGCACCCTTCATGGTTTTGAGCCTTGGCTTGTTTTGGTGGGCCTCTGGTGTCATTGGCTTGGTCCAGGTCAAACAAGCAGCGCTTGTTTTGGAAAAAGTGGGATGGTCCAATGATCTGGCCATTGCTGGGGTTGTTTTTTGGGCCATGGTTGACATGGCCATCGGTACTGCGTTTGCTATACGGCAGTACAGCCAAGCCGCATGCTGGGCATCGGCCGGGGTCAGTGTGTTCTATTTGTTGGCATCGACCATGACCATTCCATCCCTGTGGATGGACCCACTGGGTCCCTTGGTCAAAGTGGTTCCGGTCATCGTCTTGTCGTTGGTGACAAGCGCCGCATTGGACACGCGATGATGGACTGGACCGATCTGCTTCGTGCGCTGCATGTACTGGGTGCTTGTGTTCTTATCGGAACAGGGTTTGGCATCGCATTTTTCATGTCCATGGCCCACCGATCCGGTAAGCCCGAGGTGGTGGCGCACACCGCATCGGTCGTGGTCTTTGCCGACATGGCGTTCACGGCGACAGCCGCCATTGCGCAGCCCATCACTGGGTGGCTGTTGATGCAAGCCATCGGCTGGCACTATGAAGAAACTTGGCTGATATTGTCTTTTGGCCTTTATGTTTTCATTGGATTTTTTTGGTTGCCGGTGATCTTCATTCAAACCCAGATGCGCAACGAAGCGCAAAACTCAGTGCGCACAAAAATGCCCTTGAGCGCGCGCTACAAGCGCCTTTACAGACTTTGGTTGGTCTGCGGCGTACCCGCCTTTTTGGCCATACTGATGCTGCTTTGGCTGATGGTCAATCGCCCACTGATTTCGTTTTGAGCATTCACAACAATGACCTCACAGCATTCGCTGAGCAAAGACCAACAAACGGCCAGCAGATCTGGCCGTTTGTCCATCTTCAGAGCTGCACGCCCTTGGTGAGCGCGCCATCGACCACCAAGTTGGTGCCCGTGATGAAGCTGGCCGCTGGGCTGGCCAAAAAGACCGCTGCATTGGCCATTTCTTGCGGCGTGCCCATGCGGCCTGTGGGGTTCATGCCCAGGGCCATGTTGTAAAGCTCGGGGTTGCCGTGCTCAATTTGGTTCCACACGCCGCCAGGAAAGTAAGTGTTGCCGGGCGAGACCGTGTTGGCCCGAATGTGTTTGCCCGCCAAGTGATAGGCCAGGCCTTGGGTGTAGTGCACGATGGCCGCCTTGAAAGCGCCGTAAGAGCCTGCGGCAAAGTCGATTTCGCGGCCTGACACGCTGGAGATGGTGACGATGGCGGCCTTGCCGCTTTTTTCCAGGTGCGGCATGGCCGCGTTCACCAAGCGCACGGTGCCCATCATGTCCACGTCAAAGCTGCGCTGCCAGTTGACTTCTTCGTTGGGCAGCGCCAGCGCGCTGACGTTGGCCACCACAATGTCAATGCCCCCCATGGCAGCGGCGGCCTCGTT
>NZ_JBIKIL010000040.1:0-29168 GCF_044361645.1 Limnohabitans sp.
TAACGTGCCACTACAAAGATTTTTAAGCTTCAGTCTGAAAACCCTCGCAAGTGCTTGAATTTATTGGCAGACTGGGCTGCGGAAGGAAGCGTTTCTGGAAAAAGGTGTCGAACTTCTGATGCCACGGTAGTTCGGATTTTTTATGAGCTGTGTGAGTTTTCCATTCTCAATCAGTTGAGCAAATTCACAACCAAATTGAAATTTATGACGGTAGTCGTCGATTGACCAAGATTTGTTTGTTTTCATCAAAATACCACGTTCAGTAGCAGCAATCATTTGCTCTAGGCTGCTGGTGCCGACCTCGAGATTGATATTGGCCATCCTATCAATCGGCGCTCGATTCCATGAGCTTGAACGTGAGTTGGCAACCCCTGGCAGCTTGAGTCGGGTCTGAGATTCAAGGCTTCCAAGTCCGCGCTGAAGAATACCGTCTTGAATTAAAAATTCACGATTTGCCAATAGACCAGACTCGTCAACAGCATAAGAGGCAACCTCCCCTGGAATAGTGGGGTCGAAGCTGACATTCATCAAGCCTGAACCATACTGCAGTACACCAAAGTCCTCAGGTTTTACAAAACTCCAGCCAGCATAATTTCTTTCATCACCAAGAATTCGATCGTACTCCAGTGGATGACCAATCGATTCGTGAATCTGCAAATTCATTTGATCGGGCGCAATCAGCAGGTCCAACTTCTCATTTGGACAATTTTGAGCAGTTAATAACTTGATGGCGTCTTCACCAATTTCAACTGAGCGACGTATTATATTTTCAGGCTTAAGACTTCCAATACCCCCTTGAAATAATTCCCCATAGGTTCGAATTTGGGATTCCGCACCATCTTGTGCGGTGGCCTCAAAATGACGCTCAAGGCTTGAGAAATTTTGCTGAATGTCGGCCCCGTTGCTAGAGACCATGTGGATGTCTGTCTCCACCATCGTGGCCGTGGCCAAGCGGCTCACAATTTTGTCATTGACCTTCATGGCCAGACTTGCGCTGAGCAGGGTGTCTGTCATCGCCTGTAGGTTGGCGTCCATCTCCGCTGCGCGAGGGCTGATGAAGCGTGCACGGGTTGGCGGTCTTTGTTGGTCAGAGAAGTTAAAAATTTTGTGCGCTGAAGCTTTTTTGGCCATCTCGCGCGCAAACATGGTGGCACGCTGAATGCCTTCATCACTGGTGTCATTTGTCGCGGCATGGCCAAAGTGCCCATTGACCAAAACCTCAACCATCAGGCCACGGTCAAAACTGCTGGTATTTCGTTCAGGCTTTTCATTGCGAACAGTTCTAACGCTTGTTGTTTCATTGACAAGACGCAGCCCTACCCAATCAGAACCAGAATGTATTTTTTTTAACAGGCGATGTATGTCCTGCATAGACGGACTCCTTTCGTTTGACGGCATCAACCCTCTGATGTGCGTACATCGCGAGTGTAGAGGCTTTGTTTGACACCAAGGTCAAGTTAGAACTTTTGAGTTTGTTTTCATCACCGACTGGGTCACGGCAGCGCCAGTCAACGCACCTGTGGCTATAGAACAGGTCGGGTTTGATTTAAAGTGAGTCGCACACTCGCTGCGATGGTGGTGTGAAATCAGGATTTCGATAATGCACTTTGATTGAAGCCACGACATTTTGACTCGAAAAAAATAAGATGAAAAACAAATCGCTTGTTGTTTTCGGCCCAATTAAATTTTTAAAATCAAGTACTCCAAGGATACACTTGTTTAAAATACGCCACGCATGTGATGTTAAAAATGCTAAAAATAATAATTTTATTATTTAAAGTGATTTTTGATAATTTATCATTTCAATTTTCTCGTCAATGAACTGCCTGAACAAGCGGGCCAGGTCATGACGAAATTTCTGCTTTATTCATCGAAAGGGTTCGCGGTGCCGTTCAACAAAGTTCATCGTATGTTTTTGGCCTTTTTGTGCTTTTTTACATTCAGCATTTCCCCAAGCCTTGTGTTGGCGCAAGGGCAAGCTGCTGAACCACCACCGGTGGCAGCCGCGCCGATTGCGCTGGGTGGGGCTGGTGCCGCACAGAGTGCAAAGGTCGAAATACCAGAAAATCCTTACGGCCTTGCTGCGCTGTGGAAAACCTCAGATGCCGTGGCCAAATTCGTCTTGCTTTTGCTGGTGGTGATGAGTGTGAGTTGTTGGTATGTCACCGTCGTCAAACTGCTGGAGCAAAACAAGATGACGCGCCAAGCGAAAGCGGCAAAGGAAAATTTCTGGTCGGCCGGCACGGTCGATCAAGGCAGCGCAGCGCTTGAAGTGAGCAGCCCTTACCGCTTCATCGCCGAAGGGGCCACCAGTGCACTCCAAAAACACAACGGCTTGATGGGCCATATTCCACTCAATGAGTGGGTCTCCATGAGCATTCAACGCGCGGTTGACCGGGTCCAGAGCAACACCCAAAACGGCTTGGTGGTGCTGGCCACGGTTGGCTCCATCTCGCCTTTTGTTGGTCTGTTTGGAACGGTCTGGGGCATCTACCATGCATTGACCGCGATCGGCATATCTGGCCAAGCCTCCATTGACAAAGTGGCAGGGCCCGTGGGTGAAGCCCTGATCATGACGGCCATTGGCTTGGCGGTGGCTGTGCCCGCGGTGCTGGCCTACAACTGGTTGGTGCGCCGAAACAAGGGCGTGATGGACGATATTCGGGCGTTCAGCCAGGATCTGCACTCGGTGGTGCTCGGTTCTGTGGCCAAGGGTTAAACCACACTCGCGATGCGGGGCGCATCAGCGCGCTGGCTAAGACTTATTTGGAAGCGGAATATGTCCATCAACATCACAACGGATGACGGCGACGAAGACGCGGTCATGTCGACCATCAACACCACACCACTGGTCGACGTGATGCTGGTTTTGCTGATTATTTTCTTGATCACCATCCCGGTGGTGACCACCTCGATTCAGGTGACACTGCCCAAAGAACGCATTGAGGTGCGCGAAAGCAAGCCCGAAAACGTCATCATTTCGGTCAACCAAGCCGGGCATATTTTTTACTACGAAGCGCGTATAGACAGTGTCGATGGGCTGGTTGAAAAGCTCAAAAAAGTCGCTACTGCCAATCCTCAACCCGAAGTCCACGTGCGCGGTGATATGGGCGCACAGTACGAAGGGGTTGGCAAAGTCTTGCTGGCTTGCCAGCGCGCGGGCATTACCAAAATTGCCTTCATCACCGAGCCACCGGCTTTGGACAGTTGAGTCGGCACGAAAGGTATCAAGCATGAGCATGAATGTTGGCCGCACCAGCGGCTCAGACGAACCGCAAGTGATGATGGACATCAACACCACACCGCTGATCGATGTGTTGTTGGTGCTGTTGGTGATGTTGATCATCACCATCCCGATTCAACTGCACTCGGTGACTTTGGAACTGCCCGTGGGCACCCCCCCCAGCAATGCCATCAAACCTGAAAAAATCCAGATCGACATTGACGAAAAAAGCGCCGTCTTCTGGCAGGGCCTGCCAGTCGATGCAAGCGAGCTCGATCAAAACATGCGTGCGCTGGCACAACTCAACCCACAACCGGAAGTCCATATCCGGCCGCACAAGTTGTCGCAATACGCAGAATTTGCCAGGGTCTTGTCCAGCAGCCGCCGCATTGGTCTGACCAAAATTGCCGTGATTGGCTCGGAGCAGTTTGTCAAATGAGCGCACACGTCCAGCAAGCTTATGGCCAGCAAGACCCGTCCAGACGCATCAAGGGCCTTGTGGTCGTGGTGGTGGTCCATGCGCTGATTGCTTATGCACTGTTCTCTGCTATGGCGCGTGGCGGACTGGAGCTGATAAAAAAGCCGCTCCAAGCCGTGGTCATTCAAGAGGTGATCATCCCCCCGCCGCCGCCGCCGCCGCCACCACCACCACCCAAGCGCGTTGAGGTGATCAAAGAGATACCCAAGGTCGAAGCACCACCACCGCCATTTGTTCCGCCCCCTGATGTGGCCCCTGCCGTTGTGAGCACCGCGCCAAGCATTGTGGCCAGTGACACAGCACCACTGGTGGCCCCGGTGATTGCACCACCCCCCCCTCCTGCCCCTCAGGTTGTTGCACCCGTGATGCCCTCAGGCCCCAAGAGCACCAGCATCGGCTTGGCCTGTCCCAGCCAAGTGGCCCCAGTGATGCCGCGCAAGGCCTTGCAAGACGGCACCCAAGGCGTGGTCAAGGCACAAGCCCGCGTCAGTGATGGGGCAGTTAAAGAGGTGACGATTCTTTCGGGCCCCAGAGTGTTTCATGCGGCGGTGCGCGAGGCCATGCTGCAGTACAAGTGTTCGCAAGACTCGGTTGAAATGATTGCGGTTCAAGAATTCAACTTCAAGATTGAATGAATTGAATGAACGCCGCAACCAACCGCACTGAACGACTTGCACAAGCCATGCGCACAGCGTCGCTGACGGTTCGCTGGCCTGTCTCGGTGTCGGCCATGGCCGTTTTACTTGCCAGCTTGCTGAGCGGCTGCGGCGAGGTCTTGAACAACCCGCACCCACCAGGCTCCGAGGCCAGCAACACCTTGTATGTGCCGTTTACAAAGCACTCACCTAAAACCTTGGATCCCACCAGTTCTTACAGCAACGATGAGACGCCTTACACCTACCAGGTCTACGAGCCGCCCTATGGTTACCACTACCTCAAGCGCCCTTATGAGTTGATTGGACGCTCTGCGCAGGCTGTGTCGCAAGGTCAGTACCTGGACAGGTCTGGGCAAACCTTACCCGACGATGCACCTGGCGATCAGATTGCACAAACGGTTTTTGAAATAAAAATCAAGCCAGGAATACAGTTCGCTCCACACCCGGCCTTTGCAAAAAATGCGCAAGGCGCTTACCTCTACCATGCACTCACGCCAGCGGATCTGGAAGGCAAATACCAAATCCCAGACTTTCCAAAAACGGGCTCACGTGAACTCCTTGCCGAGGACTTTGTGTACGGCATACGTCGCCTGGCGAGCCCACGTATCAAGTCGCCCTCTTTTTCGACCATGGCCAGCTATATAGTGGGTCTGAAGTCCTATGCAGAAAAAATCGCGCAGTTTGACAAACAGCTGCGAGAAGGCATGGCCCCTGGCAACCGCGACCTGCCCTTTCTGGACTTTCGAGAGCACGGGTTTGAGGGTGCGACGGCTGTTGACAAATACACCCTGAAAATACGGCTGAAAGGCAAATACCCGCAATTCAAGTACTGGCTGGCCATGACTTTTTTTGCCCCCATGCCCTGGGAAGCCGAAAAGTTCTACGCCCAGCCTGGCATGGCGCAAAGAAACCTCTCGCTCAACTACTGGCCCGTGGGAACCGGGCCTTACATGTTGACCGAGTTCTCCGAAAACCGACGCCACGTGCTGCAGCGCAACCCCCTTTTTCGCGGCGAGACTTACCCCTGTGAAGGCGAGCCACAAGACCAAGCCTTGGGCTACCTCAAGGACTGCGGCAAGACCATGCCGTTTATCGACAAAGTGGTGTTCGACATAGAAAAAGAAGACGTGCCGCTGCAAGCGAAGTTCATACAAGGTTTTTATGACTCACCGGCGATCGAGCGCTTGGATGTGGGCACAGGCTACATTGTGCAGATGGCTGACGACAAGGCCAAGGAAAAGGAATTCAAAGACAAAGGCGTTCAGCTACCGACCACAGTTGAAGCCAACAATTTTTACCTTGGCTTCAATTGGCTGGACCCGGTGGTGGGTCAAGGCAAAACCCCCGAAGAGGCCGAAGCCAAGCGCAAACTTCGCCAGGCATTGTCCATTGCCATCGATTGGGAAGAGCATGTCGCCATTTTTGAACGGGGTCAGGGCGTGGCGGCCCACGGCCCGGTGCCGCCTTCGCTGTTTGGTTACCGTGCCGACGGCCCGGCTGCATTCAACCCGGTGGTTTACAACCGAGGCGCAGATGGTCAAGTGCTGAGAAGGCCGATACAAGAGGCCCAGCGGCTGCTGGCAGAGGCGGGCTACCCAGGCGGTCGGCACGCTCAAACTGGGCAGCCTCTGGTGCTCAACTTTGACTACAGCAGTTCGGCAGCGGGCTCCAAGTCCATGCTGGACTGGTACACCAAACAATTTGCCAAGATCGGCGTACAGCTGGAAATACGCGCCACGGATTACAACCGTTTTCAAGAAAAGATGAACAAGGGCACGGTGCAACTTTTCACCTGGGGTTGGCTGGCAGATTACCCCGACGCGGAAAACTTTTTGTTCATGCTGTACAGCGGCAACGCCAAGGCCATGACCCAGGGCAATGGCGAAAACGCAGCCAATTACAGCAGCCCCGCTTTTGACCGGCTGTTTGAGCGCATGAAATTCCTGGAGGATGGCCCTGAAAAGCAGCACCTGATCGATCAGATGATAGAGATCACCCAACAAGATGCGGTCTGGAGTTTTGGTTATTTTTCAAAGTCCGCCGCCGCCTACCACCAGTGGATTGGCAACGGCAAGGCCACCCAACTCATTCGCAACAACATTGCTCACCTGAACTTGGACGTTGCGCTGCGCGCGCAGAAAATCAGCGAATGGAACAAACCCGTGTGGTGGCCTCTTCCCTTGCTGCTGGGCCTGTTCTTGTTGCTTTTATTGCCTGCAGGCTTGGCTTGGCGAAGGCGCGAGCAGCAAACCGCCGCCAGAACGCTGGCACCCCAGGACGCGCGCGCATGATCAATTACATCATTCGCCGAATTGGCTACGGCATCTTGATTCTCATTGGGGTCAACCTGCTGACCTTTGTGCTGTTTTTCGGGCTCAACACCACCGACGACATGGCGCGCATGAACATCGGGGGCAAGCGGGTCACGCAAGACGCCATTGACAAGTGGAAGACCGAGCGCGGCTACGACAAGCCCTTGCTGTGGAACGCCAGCGAGCCAGGCCACGCCAAGCTGACCAAGACGATTTTCTTTGAACGATCGGTGCCGCTTTTTGTTTTTGAATTTGGCGCCTCAGACACTGGGCGCGACATTTCTTATGAACTCAAGCGCAGGGTCTGGCCATCGTTGGCCTTGGCCGTACCCACTTTTATATTGGGAATTTTGGTGGTTTTGCTGCTGTCCTTGGTGCTGGTTTTTTTCAAAAGCACCTATCTCGAATTTTGGGGTGTGGCGGCTTTGGTTTTCTTGATGTCGATCTCGGGCCTTTTCTACATCATCGTGGGCCAGTTTTTCTTCAGCAAACTGCTCAAGTTGGTGCCTATTTCGGGCTTTGCCGGGGGCGGGGCGCTACTCGTGTTTCTGGCCTTGCCCGTGATGATGGGCATTTTGTCGCGCCTCGGTGGTGAGGGCCTTTTTTACCGCACCATGTTTCTTGAAGAAATTGGCAAAGACTATGTGCGAACGGCCCGCTCCAAAGGCTTGTCTGAGACCGTGGTTCTGTTCAAGCATGTGCTGCGCAACGCACTCTTGCCGATTTTGACCAGCACTGTTTCGGTGTTGCCGCTGCTGTTTTTAGGGGCCCTGATCATGGAGTCCTTTTTTGGCATTCCGGGGCTGGGCAGCTACACCATTGATGCCATCAATGCGCAAGATTTTGCGGTGGTGCGCTCCATGGTGTTCTTGGGTGCTGCGCTGTACATCGTGGGCTTGATTTTGACCGACATTTCCTACACTTGGGCCGACCCCCGGGTTCGCTTGGGCTGACGCATCAGGAACCACGATGCCAAAATTTGTATTTCTAATGACCGACTTGGCGCTTTTTGGCTTGTTGCTGGGCATTGCAGCGTATGTCTGGCATGTACGCAAGGTGCCCAGCTTGCGCCAGTCTTGGCGGCATGTGTTGCATGACGCTTCGGCCATGTCGGCCGGCGTGGTCTTGCTGTTGTTTGTGTTGATTGCCGTGCTCGACTCGGTGCATTTTCGCCCTCTGTTACCGGCTTCGCCAGGGGCCACCGCAACCAGTGAGCCGGTTTATTCGACGCGCACCTTGTCGCTGCTGGATGTGCTGTTAAGCGGTCCGCGCGAGGCGATTGAAAAAACTTACTCCAAGCCGCTGGCCACGCACCAGTTTTCCAAAGAGTCGCTGGTGGTGAACGGAGTACTGGTGCGCGATTTTCCACGCCTGCTGCATGGCGGCCAGCACCTGCAAGACCCGCACACCCAATGGGCTGCCGATGTGTTGAGCAAGTCGCTGCAAGGGCTGCTGATGGGCACGCTTTTTTCCCTGGCCATGTGGTTGCTGGTCGCCAAGCTCAGGCGCGCGGGCACGCTGGCGAGCAGTTTGGGTGCCCTGTGGCGAGGCCAGACCGAGCTGCCTTGGCGCTCTGTTTTATGGACACTCACCGCGCTGGCCTGGCTGGCTGGCTGGCTGGCGGCATTGTGGCCCCACTACCATGTGCTGGGCACCGACCAGACGGGCAACGATGTGCTGTACCAGGCCATCAAGTCCATACGCACGGCGGTGGTGATTGGCTCTTTGGCCACGCTGGCCACCTTGCCTTTTGCGGTGGTTTTGGGCATTTTGGCGGGATATTACAAGGGGCGTACAGACGACGCCATTCAGTACCTCTACACCGTGCTCTCGTCCATACCCTCGGTGCTGCTGATTTCAGCCTTTGCGCTGATGATTCAGGTGTTCATCGACAAAAATCCCACGCTGTTTGAAACCGGGCTGGAGCGCGCCGATGTGCGCCTGTTTTTGTTGGCCGTGATTTTGGGTGTCACGGGCTGGGCCCAATTGGCGAGGCTGCTGCGCGCCGAAACCCTCAAGCTCGCTGAGCTGGACTATGTGCAGGCGGCGCGGGCCTTTGGCGTGTCCGACAGGCAAATCATGCGCCGCCACATCTTGCCCAACCTGACCCATATTGTGGTGATTGTGGCGGTGCTGGATTTTTCAGGCCTGGTCTTGTATGAAGCGGTACTGTCTTACGTGGGCGTGGGCGTGGACCCCAGCACCCACAGCTTTGGCTCCATGATCAATGGTGCGCGCAATGAAATGTCACGCGACCCCGTGGTTTGGTGGAACTTGCTGACGGCATTTGCCTTCATGGTCACGCTGGTCTTGTCCATGACGCTGTTTTCCAGCGCAGTGCGCGAAGCCTTTGACCCCCGCGCCAAGACGTTCAGGGTCCAACGCGCCAAACCGACATCGGGCGTGTTGAACAACGCCACAGAGGCGCAAAGGTAAAGCATGCTTGACATCCACCACCTCAGCACCGAGCTGGACACCGACATCGGCCTGATTCGCGCGGTGGACGCGCTGTCCATCAGCTTGCAGCGCGGTGAAACTTTTGCCCTGGTGGGCGAGTCCGGTTGTGGCAAATCCATGACGGCACTGTCCCTGTTGCGCCTGCTGCCCGACAGTGCCCGCGTTGCCAGTGGTCAGGTCAAGATGGACGGGCAAAACCTGCTGGCACTGCCCGAGTCGCGCATGCGAGACTTTAGAGGTCGGCGCGTGAGCATCATTTTTCAAGAGCCCTCCACCAGTTTGAACCCCGTCATGTCCGTCGGCCGTCAAATTGCGGAGGTGATTGAACGCCACACCCCCATGCGCGGCCAAGCGGTGCATGAAAAAACCGTGGAATGGCTGCAAAGGGTGGGCATACCAGACGCCGAGCGGCGGGTCAACGACTACCCCTATCAAATGTCCGGGGGGCAAAAACAACGCGTGATGATCGCCATTGCACTGGCCGCCGAACCCGATGTGGTGATTGCCGACGAACCCACCACGGCGCTGGATGTGAGCATTCAGGCGCAGATTTTGGACTTGCTCCAATCCCTTCAGCAAAGCCAGAAAATGGCCATGCTCTTGATCACGCACGACCTGGCCATCGTGTCGCAAATGGCGCACCGCGTGGCCCTGATGTACGCGGGCCAGGTGGTTGAAGTGGCCAACGCGGCCGATTTTTTTGCCCAGCCGCGCCACCCCTATTCCGTCAACCTGTTTGCCGCGCTGCCAGACGCCAGCAAACGCGGCCAGCGCCTGGCCTCGATTGCCGGCTCGGTGCCGCTGCTCAATCAGCACTTTCGTGGCTGCCGCTTTGTGGAGCGCTGCGCCGATGCCACGGCCCAATGCCAGCAAGAGCAACCTGAATTGCTGCCGGTGTCTGACCGTCACCACGTGCGCTGCTTTTTGTACCAAACGGGCCGCTCTGCAGCGCCTGTCACGCTGCAACAAGCTCAGCTCAGCTCACCCGAGGTCGAGCCCCATGCTGAGCAGCCCTTGCTGGAGTTGGTGGACTACCGCGTTTGGTTTCCGATTCGCCAAGGCCTTTTGCAACGCACGGTTGGCCACGTCAAGGCGGTCGATGGCGTGTCGTTTTCACTCTCACCAGGCCGAACACTGGCACTGGTGGGCGAGTCGGGCAGCGGAAAAACAACGCTGGGCAAAGCACTGCTGCAACTGCTGCGCCAACAGGCGCAAGTCAGCGGTTCGGCCATGTTGGCTGGGCAGGCGCTGGGCGCTTTGCATGGCGAAGCTCTGCGCGCCGTGCGCAAAAACATGCAAATCGTTTTTCAAGACCCTTTTGCCTCCTTGAACCCGCGCATGCGGGTGTCAGAGCTGCTCGAAGAAGGGGTGACCAGCCTGCGCCCAGAGTTGAGCGCCAGCGTACGCACACACAAGGTGAGCGAGCTGCTGGACAAAGTCGGATTGCCGCGCAGCGCCATGGCGCGGTATCCGCACGAGTTTTCAGGCGGCCAGCGCCAACGCCTGGCCATTGCCCGTGCGCTGGCCGTCGAGCCGACGCTGATTGTTGCCGACGAGCCCACCTCGGCACTGGACGTGTCGGTACAAGCGCAAATTCTCAACCTCCTCAAAGATCTGCAACAAGAGTTCAAGCTCGCCTACCTGTTCATCACCCACAATTTTGGCGTGGTGGAGTACTTGGCGCACGACATTGCAGTCATGAAAAATGGGCGCTTGCTTGAATTGGGCCCTGCAGCGCAGGTTTTGGATCAGCCCGCGCACGACTACACCCGCCGTCTTTTGCAGGCCGTGCCAAGGCTAAAGTAAGGCTTGCGCAAGGGCCTCTTTCGAGCGCAGGCCTGAAAACAACGCCCTTTAAACACCGCGCTTTCAATACGGCAACGGCGACTGGCCTTCACTTTGGCAAGGCGCAAAGTCCAAAGAGAAAACTCAAGGCTGAACGACAACACCCAGCACGGCGTCATACCTGGACAATGCCGTGCAAATCCCAAGCATCATGTGCAAGTGCCAAGTGCCATAAAGCATGAAACACAAAAGCCTGACCCACATCACGCAGGCCAGGCTTTCAGGGCAGACTCAGCTTAAAAAATACAAAGCGCCGCTGTTCTTCAGCCGCAAAGCTCAGAACTTGTAGGAGGCATTCACATAAAGGGTGCGGCCACGGGGGTCATAGTACCGGTCGTCATAGCCGTACTGCTGTCCACGGCCCAAACCACCGCCAGATACGGCAAAGGGTGGCTTGGTGTCCATCAGGTTCAGCAGGCCGGCGGTGAGAGACCATTTTTTACCCACAGGGTTCCAGGCGGTTTGCCAATCGAGTGTGTAGTAACTTTTCACCTTGATGCGAATGCTTTCCATGCCCGTCATGTTCCCTGCGCTGTCAAGCACTTCAACATCGGTCTCTTTGTCCATGTAACCGGACTGGAAATTGATGCCCAATGTGTTGACCCAATCGCCGGACTTCAAAGACGTGCTCAGGCGGCCTTTGTTTCTGAAAGTGACTGTGCCCAACTCGGCAAAATTACCTATGGCCGAGTAATAAGGGCCATTAATTTCCAGTTGCCTTTTTTCCTTGAGCATGTGTGTCAGGGTCAGTTGCGAGGCCAACAGTCCAAAGGCGGTTTTGGTTCTGGCCGAAAAATCCAAGTCAATACCCATGGATTGACGCTTGCCAAGGTTTTTGTTGTCCGCTAAAAAAGCCAGGTAATTGACACCGGTGCCAACATCGCGCTGACTGCTCCAGGACGAGGCGTATTTACCAGGGTTGGCAAAAACCAAGTCCTCGGTCAACTGTCCGATTTCATTTTTGAGATTGACCGCCCACAGGTCGGCGCCCAAAGAAAACGCGTTGTTGGGCTCAAGTCTGAAGCCCAGGGTGGCTTGCTCGGATTTTTCAGGTTTTAAATTTCGGTTGCCGCCAGCGAGCACGTCATACTGCGAATTTCCAGATTGACAAACAGCACCTTGGGCCGCTGCAACCGCTTGCAGCTCTGGCGTACAGGTGTAATTGTCACTGGTGACACCATAGGATCGCACGGAAGCGCTGACTTGCGGAACGGTGGGGGCGCGAAAGCCTGTACCCAAGGAGCCGCGAATCAAAAAGTTGGAAGCCGGTTGCCAGCGGAAGTTGGTCTTGGCCGTGGTCGCGTTGCCAAAATCCGAATAGTTGTCCAGCCTGAGGGCTGCGCCCATTTCCAGGCTTTTTGTCACTGGCATGATCAGCTCGCCAAAAATACCTTTGGAGTTGCGACTGGCCGAGTACGGTGGACTGGCAGCGGCATCGCCAAAGCGTTGGTCACAGGGGCTGGCAGCTGTTCCATCACACAGGGTGCCAGCCACCGGGTCGGCCAGTTTGCCTTGCAGGAACAAACTGGGTTTGGCCTCGAAACGCTCACGGCTGAGGTTGACGCCTGCGCCCAACATGACCGCGCCGCCCGGGAGTTGGCCAATTTCTCTGGAGCCATTGAGGTTGAGAGAGTCCAGCTGAGACACGCCGCCATCGGCATAACCGTTGTAAGCGGCAGCGGCTATGGCGGCCTTGCCAGCAGGTGTTTGCTGACCTGGTCCTACAAACGGGTCTAACAGCCCGCTGCTGAGCAGTCGGTCCACTGCCAAAGCCCCGGGGTAGCCCGATATATTGCCTTTGACATTGCTGGATGAGTGGCTGAAACTGGCGTTGTAGTCCCAGTTAAAAAGCGAACCCCGTGAACCCAATGCCAAACTCAAAAAGTCAGACGTGTCTTTGTTGGTGCGCTTGCCCAGGTCATACAGGCGGTAAAAAGCCGTGCTGTCACCGGTGATGCCCAGGGGCTTGAGGTATTTGTCATGCAAAGCGGAACCGGCAGGAATACTGATACTGCCTGGCACCGGCGCGATCCGCGACACCTGGGTGGTGCGGGAGAGCAAGACATCGGAAAACAATTCCTGATCTCCCACTTTTTTGGTCACCGAGCCCATGAAGCTGTCGCGGCTGCGTTCAGGGTAGATTTCCAATTCGCCCACATAGTTGAAACCGCAATAGTCGTCCACCAAACCAGAGCCGTCGTTGTATGGCGTGGTGACACGAAAGGTCTTTGGCGGGCAAACCCCATTGGCTTTTAAAGAGGGGCTGATGAGTTGCCCTTTGTCATCGGTGGCGTTGGCGGGTATGGGGCTGGCAGAAAACTCCTGTGTTCGGTACTTTTTACCGTTGTAACCGAAGTCGATTTTGCCGGTCTTGGCAAAAGAGCGGTCTACGGAAAACAGTTGCGTTCGTTGGTCGTGACCAAACGACAGCATGACGCTGTAGCCATCTTCTTCCAGGCTGCCAAAGCCTTTGGTGGCACTCAGGCGTTTTTCTTGCGCGCCGCTGGCAGGGTTCGAAAAGCCGATGCTGATGTCACCCGCTGTGGTGTTGCGTTTGGTGATGAAGTTGACCACGCCGCCAATGGCATCCGCGCCGTAGAGTGCGGAAGCGCCGTCCGTCAACAATTCCACGCGTTCAATGGCAGAAATGGGAATGGCGTTCAAATCAAAAGCCGCGTAAGCGCCTGTCAAGGTTTGCCCACCGAACTGAGCCAAACGGCGACCGTTCAGCAACACAAGGGTCCTCTCCTCGCCAATGTTGTGAATGGAAATACCAGAAAAACCAAAGCTATTGGAACCTACTGAACCCGACTCACTCGAAGCGCCTTGCGCCGAGGTCAGGCGCTTGACCAGGTCGACCGTGGAGGTGGCGCCGGTGGCTTTGATTTCTTCAGCCCTGAGCACGGTGACAGGCAGCGCACCTTCAGCGGCAATGCGTTTGATGCTGGAGCCGGTGATTTCGACGCGATTGAGCTCAGCGTCTTGTGCCAACACAGCTTGCGCAGCCAGCACCGACGCAGTGGCGCTGCAGGCAAGAAAAACAGACCGGGCGACGGTGCTGCGGGGGAAGTTTGAAATGCCTATGGTCATGGCGAGTCTCCTGGTTTTTGAATTAATGAGAACGAATCTCAGTGAATCTTAAAAAAGAAATCAGGCCGAAATCAATAACTTAATTGTATTAATTTGGGTTATTTTTAATTCATATTGCCAAGTTAAAGATCAAATTGCATGAGTCACAAGACTTTCAGCGCGCTAGAGCGTCACAGCAGGCTTGCCGGTTCTTGCTTGTCTGAGGCTTGGGCTCTAGCCAGAACTTTCGGCCTTTTATGCGCGTCGCCAGCCTCGGGCTGGCGGTGTCGGGGAGGCGTGAATCGGGCGCTTATAATTAAAATAAAACAAAGTGGTTGATTTATATTGAAAAACACCAGTTTGAATAAACGACCAATCTATCGGAGCCAGTGAGTTTTCTCACCAGTTGGGCTTGAGATGGCGTCAGGATGTGGCTCACCATTTGGGGTGACGCCAATCGCTTGGAGACACCGCATGGACACACTAGACCAACAACTGTTACAACTGCTCAAAGTCAATGCGCGACTGCCCGTTGTGAAATTGGCGAAAGCCCTGGGCTGTGCCCGCAGCACGGTGCAGCTCAGGCTCAAGGCGCTGGAGGATTCAGGCACCATCCATGGCTACACCGTCAGCTCTGGTCAACCGCGCCGAGCAGGCCACATCGAAGCGCTGGTGCTCATTGCGGTGGACTCCAGAACCGAGATGGATGTGGTGAACGCCGTGTCAAAACGGCACGAAGTGAGCAAGCTTTACTCTGTCAGTGGCCGCTACGACTTGTGCGCCCTGCTGGGCACCGAGACAACGCAAGAGTTAGACGCGGTGCTAGACCGTATTCGAGAAATCAAGGGCGTGAGTGACACGTTTTCAACCGTCATTCTCAGTACCAAATTAGACCGCCCTGATTAAGCCTCGTTCAGCAAACCCTGAGTTTGCTGAACGAGGCGGGTGGTGTGCGTGGAGACATGCGCTACAAACATGTGCTTGCCGCTGAAGATGCCCGATTTGGCGTTTTTCCCCAAGCTGGCCTTGAGGGCCAAGGTGGCGGAAATGAAACAAGGGATTAATTTCATAAATGTCTCCTTCGGTGAAAACATTTTTCTAAAAATCTTTTCATGGCCTTGATCAGGCGAGACATGCAATGGTGAACGCGAGCTCGCAAGCGCGCCTTTTGTGCGCTCAATAAGGCGTTTTAAATGGCTGCTGGCTTGCGCAGCAAGGTGCTTTTGCCGAACAAGCTTTCAACCAAATCGACGGCCAACCGGGCGGTTTGGTTTTGCTGATCCAAGGCGGGATTGAGTTCAACAATGTCGAGAGAGCCCATGCAAGCGGTGTCAGCGATCATTTCCATGCACAACTGGGCTTCACGGTAGGTCGGGCCGCCTGGCACAACGGTGGCAACGCCCGGAGCGATGCTCGGGTCCAGAAAATCGACATCCAAACTTACATGCAGGTGCGTGTGGTGGTCCAGGCCAGCCAGCGCTTGCGCCATGGCCTGGCGCATGCCTGACTCGTCGATGTGGCGCATGTCAAAAACGCAGGCCTGGTGTTGCTGTAAAAGCGATTTTTCGCCGCTGTCAACACTTCGAATTCCCAGCCAGCGCACTTGACTGACCTGCAAAGCGGGACTGGCACCCGACAGCCCCGTCAAAGCATCGGGGCCAAAGCCGCACAAACAGGCCAAGGGCATGCCATGCAGATTGCTGCTGGGGCTCACGCTGCTGGTGTTGAAGTCGGCATGCGCGTCAAGCCACAAGACCAACAGTTTTTTATTTTTCTCTCGGCACCACCTGGCCACAGCGCTGATGGAGCCGATGGCCAAGCAATGGTCTCCACCCATCAACAAAGGCAATTGACCAGCTTGCAGGGCCGAGTACACCGACTGGTAAACACCGGCATTCCAAGCCAGCACTTGGCTCAGATGGCGGTAACCCTGATTGGGGGGCTCTTGCGGGTTGCTCGGGCCCAGCACATCACCCAGATCGAGCACCCCATGGCCTTGCCCTGAAATCGCTTGCGCAATGCCGGCCACCCGCAAAGCGGCTGGCCCCATGCGTGCGCCAAGTTCGCTGGCACCGACATCGGTGGGTGCGCCTATCAGACTGACTTTTGCGCCCAAAAGGCCGTCTTTCAAAGAAGCTTCGCTGATGAGGGTGGCCATGTCATGCCTTGTGGAGTCGAACGAATACACGACTCTTTTTTGTTGGCATTTTTGATATCAAAATGCCAACGTTTGATAAATATTGCAAATTTGTTGGCATAAATAATGATCCATGACGGAAATCAAACACAAAACATGAACTATGGTGCGCATCCCTCAACAATGAAAAGCCGGGTCTGAGGCTTGCGAACTGGCGGCTTTGGCAGCTGCAACAGGCGGGGCAATGGCTAAAGCCTGGGCAGACCCGGCAGTTGCAAAATTGATCGCGCCTCAGACGGCGACGCCACAGGCCGCTCCAAAAGCCGGGCCACATCGGCCATGCGCTGCACCAACTGGGCGTTGCTGTGCGCCAACTCGCCTTTGCGGAAATACACGTTGTCTTCAAAGCCCACGCGCACATGACCGCCCATGGCCAAAGCCACGGCGCCCAACTGCAATTGCGCAGGGCCCATGCCCGCTACGCTCCAGGTAGATTCCGGGGGCAGTTGCGCATGCAAAAAAACCAAAGACGCCACACTGGCCGCCATGGCGCCGGGCACGCCCAGAACAAAATCACAGTGGACTGGGCATTGGACCCAGCCGCTCTTGATCCATTTGTTCAAGGTGCTCAGCATGCCGCTGTCAAAAATCTCAAACTCGGGCCTCACCTCTTGCTCTTGCATGGTCTGCAAGAAGCGGCGCATATCGGCTGGCTCGTTGAGGAAAACACCGTCGCCAAAATTGACCGAGCCCATGGACAAGGTGGCCATTTCGGGCCGGCACATGACAGGCTGCAAGCGCTCGTGTGCCGTCATGCCGACGGCACCACCGGTGGAGACCTGAACAATCACGTCGCAGCGGCTTTGGATTTTTTCAATGATCTCTGCGTACAGGCCGCCGTCTTGGCTTGGTGTGCCATCGGGCCAGCGCGCATGCACATGCACAATGGCGGCGCCCGCTTGGCAGGCTTGGTCGGCCGCCAGCGCGATTTCATCGGGCGTGATGGGCAGTGCAGGCTGCTGCAACTTGCTGACTTCGGCACCAGTCAAGGCGGCCGTGATGATGACGGGCTGGCTCATGTTTGCTCAGGCCTTGATAAGAGATTAAAACCGCTGGCAATGCACCGGCACCACGCAGGTTCCACTGGCACGGCAAACCAAAATCGGCTGGGCCAATGCGGTGCATGCCGAGGGCTGCTCGGGCAACTGGGCGCTGGTGATGACGCAATAAGCCTCAAAAACCATTTTTCGGGAGCTTTTGCCAACCGAGGTGATGCGGCCACGCGCCTCGATATAGTCACCCGCCCGGACGGGGGCCAAAAACTCAATTTGGTCGTAAGCGGCAAACAAGCCTTCATCACCGTCGTGGTGGATCAGCAGCTCGGTGGCCACGTCGCCAAAGAGTTGCAAAATGCGCGCCCCGTCCACCAGTTGCCCGGCATAGTGGGCGTCGTTGTGGCCCATGCGCAAACGAATCGTGCTGCTGACTGGACTTGACATCAAGCGCCCCCTTTTTCTTGGAATGAACCAGACACGGGCACGCCCTGCTGGCCCTGCTGTTTGATCCAGGTGTCAATGGCAAATGAGGCCACGTTTTCGGCATAACAGCCGATACCAAAGCCCGCGTCATAGCCCAGTTCCTTGGCCAATTCGTGGCTGATGCGGGGGCCCCCCACAATCAAAATGATGCGTTCGCGCAGACCTTCGGCTTCCAAAATATCGGCCAGGCGGGTCAGGTTGTCCAAGTGGATGTTCTTTTGCGTCACGACTTGCGAGACCAAAATGACATCAGCGCGCTCTTCAATCGCCCGGGCCACCAGCACCTCCGAGTCCACCTGTGCGCCCATGTTGATGGCTTTGATCTGGTGGTAACTCTCCAGCCCTTTGTGGCCGTTGTAGCCCTTCATGTTCATGATGGCGTCAATCCCGACCGTGTGCGCGTCGGTCTCGATGCAGGCCCCAATCACCACCATTTTCCGGCCCATTTTTTCAGCAATAAGGGCGTCGATCTCGTCCTTGCCCATGACCTCGAATTCGGGCTTGGCCACTTTGATGCGGCTCATGTCCACCCGGTGTTTGCATTGCCCGTAAACCACATAAAACGAAAACCCCTGTCCCATGTCTTCGCTGTGCACCACAGCGGGCTCTTCCAGGCCCATTTGCAAGGCCAGCTGGCGCGCGGCTTCTTTGCTGTTTTCATCCAAGGCCACCGGCAAGGTGAAGGACAGTTGCACACGGCCGTCGTCTTGGGTGTCGCCATAGGGTTTGACCCATTTCGCAGCGGGCTGATCCCCCGCGTCGAGGGTGTCTGGGTGAGGCACTGAAGCGGTCATGCGGCGCTCCCTGGGTGTTGGAGCATCAGCTCAGGAAATGGATTGAAGTAGTCAGGGTCTTTGAGCAGCACCCCAGCCAGCCCTTTGCCGCCCGTGAGGGTGCGGGAAATGTCGGCAAAAGTACCCTGCTCTATGGCCGCAGGCAAGCCCATGCGAACGATCTCCGCCAGGGTTTGGCGTGTTTGGTCCAACACCTCTTGGGCGCGTCTTTGGATCTGCCCGCCGGGTGCAAACTCCAGCTCTGCGCCCAAGTCGCGCATGGTGTCAAACACATAGCGGGCGTTTTGAATGGCTAAAAAACGGTCTTGGATAAAGGGCGTGTGAATGGCCTCGGTCATGATGCCCAAGAGGTGGATGTTCTGCCCGGTCAAAACGCTGACCACATTGAACAAGGCATCTTGGATATGGCCTTTGAAAATATTGCCCGTCATGTGCTTGGTCGGGGGCATGTACTTCAGGCTGGCTTGCGGAAAAACTTGGCGCACCAACTGGGCATGCGCCAACTCCCACAAAAAGCCGTTGGGCATGTTGGGGTTGATCTCAAACGCATGGCCCAAGCCCATTTGCTCGGGCACAAGACCACTGAGGTAGGCAAACTGCTCGTTGATCAGCTGCGAGGCCAAGACGGTGTGGGCGGCGTCGTAAGCGTCAGCGGTGGTCAGGTAGTTGTCTTCGCCGGTGTTGATGATGATGCCGGCGTAGGCATTGATCATGCGAGAAAAAAATTGGTCAATGAAGGTGCGGCGCATGTTGATGTCGCGAAAAATGATGCCGTACATCGAGTCGTTGAGCATCATGTCCAGCCGCTCCATGGCCCCCATGGCGGCGATTTCAGGCATGCACAAACCCGAGCAGTAATTGGTCAGGCGGATGTAGCGCTGAACTTTCTGGCCCACCTCGTCCAAGGCCGCACGCATGAGGCGAAAATTTTCCTGCGTGGCGTAGGTGCCCCCAAAGCCCTCGGTGGTCGGACCGTAGGGCACAAAATCCAGCAGGCTTTGGCCGGTCGAGCGGATCACCGCAATGATGTCGGCCCCTTGCTCGGCGGCGGCCCTGGCCTGGGCAATGTCTTCGTAAATATTGCCAGTGGCCACAATCAGGTACAGCCAGGGTGTGGCGCTGGGCTGGCTGCCTTGGATCAAGCGGTCGCGTTGCGCCCGGTTCTGGGCAATGCCCTCACAGGCTTGCGTGGCCCAGCGGCGCGCCACGAGCCGGGCATGCGCTGGATTGACAGGCCGCTTCAGCACCAGGGTTTTGTCACTCACGGCCTGGGCAATTTGCTGGGCGCTCAGCCCATGTTCATCCATGGCCCCGGCCAAAATGGTGGCCGCGCCATAGGGCAACAAGCCCTCTTCCAGCAAGTGGTCCACCACCTTGTTGGGCAGCGGTATGTCGTTTTCATCGACCCCATCGATGCCAAACAAACGCAAGGTTGCGCGCTCGACCGTGGTGGTGGTGTAAAGGCTCATTTCGGCATGAACCTGTTGGGCGATCGTGCGCGCAGACTGCCTGGCCTCGTCGATGTGTTCTTGTTGCAGTGTGAGTTGCGCCATGGACAAACCTTGTCGGAATTTTTTTAAGTAAAGGGTGATGGTTTCAAGGGCTAAACGCTGTCAAAGCCGCTTGGCAACAGCGTGGGCTCCAGCCAGACATCGGTGACCACGTGCTCGCTCAAGGCCGTGCGGGCGGCAGACAAAAATGCACTGGCTTCAAAGCCACTGTCGTGGGGTGAGTAAGGGTTGAGCGTGACGCCGAGCACCCGGATCTCGCGCATGGCCCACAGCCGACCTCCGCGCTGAACAAAGTCCGACACATCGTTGCGCTCAACAAACAGCTTGGTGCCATCAGCGACCACCAAGTTCATGCCCGGGTTTTTTTTCAGCTGCTGCGTCATGGCCGACCACAAAGAGCGGCCAACAGCCCCTGAAACCGCTACGGTGTGCCAGCCCATTTGCTGCTCTAGGCTGAGCAAAACCGAAGCCGCATTGAGCGTGGCAATGGGCGCCTCGAACAAGGCTTGGCCCTGCGCGTTCCAGACCCCCACGGCAGCGTTTGAAAAAGTGGCGGCTGTGCGCTCTTGCAAATCTGGCGGCACGCGCGCGATGCTGAGCAACTGCAAGCGTTCGCGGGTTTTGCGCAGCACATCGTGCATGCTGCCGCCCACCACCGCCCCGGTGGACAGCACCACACCGTCCGAAATGGCCGGTGAAGCGTGTTGACTGCGGCCCAGGGCGCCATCGAGAAAAACCAATTCGGCACCCAGGCGCTTGAGACAGGCAATGACCGTCAACTGCTCATGCCCACGCGAAGCACCCGCCACTTCCATGTCGCCATCGCTCAAGACCTTGACAATGAGAATTTCGCCCAAAGGGCTGGCAATGCCCGTGCCACCGAGTTTTTTGAAACGGGCCTTGGCGCGCAGCAAGCTGTCGCTGGCGGTCGCCACCAAGCAGCCCTCGGTCACACGCACCGCCGGTTTGGGAATGGAAAATACCGCGTCGCGCTCCTCACCGTCACGGCCGATCGAGGTGATCCCCACCGCCACATGGCTGCGTTTGGCCTGGGCCAGCAGGTAGTTCAAACAAACGGTCTTGCCCGTGTTTTTTCGCATGCCCATGACCGAGACACAGCGAACCGGCTGAGCGCGCAAACTCTCCCACAGCGATTTGGGGCGCTGGATCACCGCGTGGGGCATGCTGGCCACATCAAGCATAGTGGCTGGCAAACAAGGTCTGCAGCGTTTTGGATTCGCGCAGCAAATTCAGGGCGTGATCGGCATGGCCTTTGGCATAGCCGTTGCCCACGATCATGGTGACATCTTTGGCCAAGCCTTCTGCCCCCAGGGCTGCGGCGCTGAAACTCGTGGCCATGGAGAACAAGTAAATCGTGCCGCGATCGCGCGTGGCCAGGATGCAGCCCATCTCGGTGCCCGGGATGTTGACGCAGTTGATCACCACATCGGCCATGCGCCCTTGCGTGACTTCAGCAACGCCTGCCATCATGGCCAGGGCATCGCGGGCATCCAACTGCAAAGCGTGGTCAACCCAATCCCAGCTGCGCATGCGCTGGCAATCCGCCTCAAAGGGTGACACCCCAATCACGGTGCCGCCAGGCCCCGCTTGTCTCTTGGCCTCAAAGGTGCACAAAGACCCCGATTTGCCGCCACCCCCGACCACCACCACCGTGTCGCCGGGCTTGACCCACCTGGCCGTTTGCGCGGGTGCCCCGGCCACATCCAACACCGCCAAGGCCACGGCCTCAGGCATGTCGCTGGGCAGTTTGGCGTACAGGCTGGTTTCAAACAAGATGGCGCTGGCTTGCACCTGCACCTGGTCACGTTCGAGGTGGATTTTTTGGATGTGCTCAATCCGCAAAGGCGTCAGCGACAGCGAGACCAAGGTGGCGATGCGGTCACCCACTTGCAGCGGTGTCTTGGCCGCGATGTCTGCACCAATGTGGGCCACCGTCCCCATCAGCATGCCACCCGATCCCGTGACCGGGTTGTGCAACTTGCCGCGCTGCTGAACAATGTCCAGGATGTGTTTTTCCATGCGATCGAGCTGGCCGTCGGTCACTGCTTTGATTTGCGTGAAGCTGGCCGAATCGATGTTCAGCATGTCCACATCGATCAGGATCTCGTTGCTCAAAACAGGCGTGAGGTTGTCCACTTTCCAAGCCGCTTGCGGCAGTGCGCCCAGCGGCTCCATCACGCGGTGCTGGCCGTAGGGCGATAGAAAAGTTGGCATGGCGGCGGGTCTCTTCACGCTGGCTCAGTTGCTTTTGCTGGGCACGCGAAAGTGAACCCCCAAGCCCGGCATTTCTACCGTCTTGCCTGCGTAGTTGCGGCACTTGACCGTGGTGCCATCGCCATCGTCGAGCAATTCCTCCTTGACGTATTGCGGAATGATGGGCAGCTTGCCCAGTCCCCCCAAGCCGTCCACAATAAAAGTCGGCACGGCCGGGCCGCTGATCCAACCGCGCAGACCCTCATAGAGCTGGATCATGCGGTGGTGCGGCACCACAAAGTGATGCGCGCCTTCGACCATGTCGGTCGAGTAAACGTAGTAAGGCCGCACCCCCATCTCAATGGACTGCATGAACAAGTCGCGCATCACCTCGACGTCGTCGTTCACACCTTTGAGGCAAACGGTCTGCAGGCCCATCATGACTCCTGCTTTTTGAATCATCTTGACCCGCTCCCGCAACAAAGGCGTGATCTCTTTGGGGTGGTTGATGTGGATGTTCACCATTTGAACCTTGTGCTTTTCCAGCACCGCGCACAGCTCGGGTGTGACGCGGGTGGGCAGCTGAACCACCATGCGCGAGCCAATGCGCAAGAACCGCACATGCGGTGCGCGGCGGCGCAGTTCGCCCAAGATGTAATCAAGCCGCTCATCCGAAAAGGTCAAGGGATCGCCGCCAGAAAGCAGCACATCTTGGATCTGCTCATTGTTGGCGATGTAGTCAATCGAAGCCTCGATCTCGTCTTTGGCCACCGTGCCATCGGGCTGCGAGACCATGCGTTTGCGCGTGCAAAAACGGCACAAGGTGGCGCAGGTGTTGGAGACCAAAAACAACACGCGCCGTGGGTAGCGGTGCACCACGCTCGTGCCTTCTATGGTGTCCCCTTCTTCGCCGAGTTGATCGAGCAAAGTGGCAAACTCGGGCTTGGTTTCCTCGTGGAAAGAAGGCAAGTACTGCAAGCGCAGCGGGCAATTCGGGTCGTCACGGTCCATCAGCTTGGCCATGTAAGGCGTGATGGACATGGAAAACTTGGCGTAGACCGTCTCGTTCACATCCTCGATCTGGTTGAGCACCCCTTTGAGTTCGCTGTGGTGGGTGTAGCGGCGCTGAAACTGTTTTTGCCAGCTTTCAGCCCCTGCGTCGTAGTTGTCCAATGCCTGACGGGTCAACAGTTTGCTGGGCGAAATGTCGTTTACTTTTTGCAGCATGGCGAAGGGCTCACTCGGTTGGATGAAGGTGTGGAAATTCTAAAAATCAAGCTGCACCGTTCACAACAAACAAATTGACCGACTCAAATTTTTAAAATCAGTCGTTTTGTTTTTCGTTAAGTCACTTTGATTTTTTCGACACCTACGGACCTGGTGTCGTCGGTGGAAGCCCAATACGCGGCCTGGGCCCGTTGCTTGCCGCTGAGGTTGGCCAGCAACCCGCAGTGGCGAATGCGCTTGAGCCCGCTGGTCAAGAGGTGCTGCAAGAAGTGGCCCACAAACTCAAGCCCACTCAATCGCACGGTGCACCTTTTGCATTGTTCGCCCGCCCTTGACTTGGGCACTGAAGACCACCTCAGCTGCCGTGCTGGCCTTGATGCGCTCCTTGGAAATGGCCGTGCGGTAAGTGTCGCGGCTCATGTGCCCCAACACCTGCGCGTCGGCGCCCAGCGGGGTTTTGGCTTAGACCACCCAGTCTTTGCTCCACAGCGCCTGGCCTTGCTGGGGGGGTCATGGCCACCGATTGCGGCAGTTTTTTATGGGTCCCTCGGTCAAGTCTGGATCAATGAACATGACACTGGTCTGAAAGTGAATTTTTCAGGGACGACTTGGGATCCACCAAGTCAGCTCGCGATGACAGGGTAGCCGGATTTAGATTCACCGCACAGGGCTGCGGTGTCTGCACTGGCACAGGGCGCAGAGGGACAACCGGCGGCGCAACAGACGCAGGTGCGAGCTGAGCCAGCACAGGCGAGGGCGAGGGCGCACTTGGGGTCAGCAACCCACTCCCAAGCCCGGCCGAGCCTGCTCAGCCGGTGCCGCCCAAACGCTCAGCGCACATTCTGTGGGCGGTGCTGGGTGTTGAGCCAGACTCACAATGGAATCGAGAGTGCCAAACTGCACCGGACTTGGAGCTTGATCAGCGCATCAGTTGGTGAGGGGGTTAAAACAGCGAGATGCCCATCGCTGCGAGGCAGGCTGAGCCTGACACTGCTCAAACCCGGTCAAACCGAAACATCTCGGACAACTAGCCCAGAGCAAGCAACCAAGCAGACCCCGGAATGCAGCCATAATTAACATTTTATAAAACAATATGGTTCATTAATAATTTTAATGTAATAGGATTTCCTATCCGTAACGAACGTCTGCTACCTCATGGAGCCTGAACAACAAATAAGGGAGTTTCATGCGTGCATGTCGCCTATCGCTCATGGCTTTAGCCCTATTTGCTGCTCAAACTAGGGCCGATTTGCCTTTGACGGTGGAAGACCTCATCACCGACAAAGGCCAGTTTAAGCTGGATCTGTCCATTGCCTATACCAAGAGCGACCGACAAGGGGTTTCAACCGGGGCTCCTATCAGCGTACAGACAGGTTCGACGGCTTTTGTGGAACTGCCCACGCTCATCGGCGAGAGCACGGGCAACAGCGACATCGCTGTTGCCACACTGGGCCTACGCTTCGGCCTCACCGCCCAGGCTGAAGTTTTTGCTCGCGTCAGCGGGCTGGCTTCACAGCAGCGTAGCAGGGATTGGCCGGAACAGCCGCCAGTAGCGAAACCGGCTTTGCTGACGCCTGGGCCGGTATCAACTACCAATTAAAGAAAGACGACGTAACGCCGGCCGTGCTGGGATTCGCCGAACTCGCCCAGCAGGGCAGACCACATACAAAGCCATTGACCCGCTGGTGTTCTCGTTGACCAGCGCCTACCGCTACAACCAGAGTCGGCAAGACGGTGACCAAACCTACAAGCCCGGCAACCTGCTGCTGCTCAACCCCAGCGTGGCTTTCGCCGTGAACGACCGGGTGACGCTGAGCACGGGCGTTACGTGGACACGTCGCGCTGCCGACCGCTTCGATGGACAAACCCAGGACATGACGCGCACCGCCACCGACCTGATGCTTGGCGTGGGTTATGGCTTTGACAAAGGCAACACGCTCAACACCAGCTTCAAGCTCAATGCATCGGGGCGCAGCGGATCGGAGTTGCGACTGAACTGGCTGTACACCCTTTGAGCGCTGACGTATCGGACCTGAAACGGGTGAAAAAATAGGCGGCCCAAGACGCCCCTATAGAGATTGGTGGTGCTGCAACACCGCCAATAGGTGCCTCCGGAGTGGTTTCGAGGCTTGTTGTACGTTTAAACAAAAGGAGTCGAAACGAATACCTTGAAATACGCTGCACTGGCGCTGGTGGCAGGAATACTTCTATCTGTGCACGTTCAAGCTGCCGAGCTTAACCCGGAGGGTGGACAACCCAACACGCTCACATATTCGGTATGCCCTCAAACGGACGTCATCGCACTGTTCGGTCAAGATCAGTTACCTTTACAGATTTTTGCGCTCTCAGAGCAAGAAATGAAGGAGACTGAAGGTTCAAGTTTCATTTATCGATGCGTCACTTGTGGCGCACCTCATGGCGGTGTTTACAGCCCATATCATTGCTACAACTGCTGGAGCAAAGGTTATGGAGGTGCTGGAAGTTCTGGAAGCGTATTGTTTTTGCGTAGATAATTACGATTGAACTGATCCGATAGGGGTAGTCGATCCACCAACCGTTCTGTTTGATCCATCTCGAAAAATAAGTGCCATCGGGCAGCAATCCTTCTATGAAATTTGAACTACCCCCCGAAATTGGTCCGCATGAAGGCCGCGAATACCAATTGATGCTTGCCGGCCTTAAAAAAGTAGCGCTATTCGAAATTTTGCCAAGCGATTTTCTCGAGAATAAGAGCCGTTTGGATATAAAATACCTTTACCCTGATGAATACAATACTATTGCATATATTAAAGGTGGAGAATTTGATGCGGCAAAACTATCTGAACTTATAAAGTATCAACAAGATATTCGATGCGTGGATGAGGCGACTGAATACGCAATAGGAGAAATTTTAGGTTATAGCAAACATGAGGTAAAATGCTTTTTAGAGCACTGCAAGGCAATAAAAAATGCTAATGAAAGAGCAATTCATTCTGAACATCTCGCTAACGAACAAAGAGGAGCCTGAATCCGTGACCTCAAATTAGACCGACAAAATCCCAGCTTAATTTCTCCAATAATCCTACAACGTTTCGTGGCCCCGCAAAGCAATATCACCCCCAACGCAAAGAACGCGCAGTCGTGGGCGCTTTCCACCGGAATCTTGGCGTTCGGTGCATATTTTGTGCGTGACTATTCCTGCCTGTTGCCTACAGACTCGATAGATTTCAAACTCGGCAATGGTTTTGACGGGCGGATTCAGGTATCTCTGAGCCATGATTTCTCACGCCGCGAATGATGGAATATTTTTTCATTGCCTGAGCTACCGACCCCGCGCTGGTGCCGACATAATTTCAGACGCTCTTAATCAAAAGTATGGTGTGCAACTAATTCTCTCTGAGACATTGGCAACATGTTTCAGGGTTGCCTGTCCCGTGCTGTAGTACATTGGATAATCATTTAAATGTGCACTCGCCGATGGATTGGCACAAATAAAACCGAGAGTTTCATATATAGTTGTTTCATTGTCAGGGAATAGTATCAAAAACTGAACACCGAAGTTCTTATCATATATATCCATAATTGTTTTAAGCGCCTCAGAAGCATATCCTTGTTTTCTGAGGCTTGGATGGGTAGCTAGGGACCCTATGCCAACAACGGGAACGTCGATTACGCCGGCTAGTTGGTAACAAATCAAGGCAACAATCGGGGATTTATTTTTAAGATCTTCAAATAATACCCAAGTTCCTTTTTGATATTTTATTGAATTTTTACAAAGATCCAAATACTCATCTAAAGCCATCCCTTCGCCCCATTCACTGTAACCCAACATGTAGATGTTCTCCATATCCGAGTCGCGTGCAATCCGAAGGGACAATCTTTTGCTGTAAAACGTATTTTTCGGAAATGGTGCGGCACTTAAAAAACTCCAGTTTGTCATTTGTAGATCCTTAAGTAAGTCAGAACTTCATTCGTATTCGTTCGCGCTTCACCGCCTCTTCAGACACCATTTTTGGGCAATAGGTTAGTTTTTGCGGAAAACATCGCAGTTCTCCGCTGCCGCGTCTGAAATTTAGAGGGCAACAGGTATCTTGCCAGTCAGCAACAATATGGTAGGCGACTCGTCACTGCATTATATGTCGTGTTATCATGACGACCCAAAAAATATAAAAAAATGGCCTAAGCGTCATGGGCGGAGATGAAAGAGAAGACATGCGCAGCTACCGGTTTGCCATGCACCCGCAGGCGATTTTTAGCGATGCACTCATGTGTGGCACCGACCTTGCGAGCCACGCCCACACTGGCCATATTGCCCTCAGCCACCACGATCTCGATGCGGCTGAGCTTGAGGCGGTGCAGGCCGAATTCGCGCAGTGCGAGTACTGCGGATGTTGCGGCCCCAGATCGTTGCCGCGACTGCCTGGTCCAGTACCCAAGATTGCACAGATTGTTGATGCTCGAAAACTCGTTGAGCCCACACCCACCAATGAACTCATCGTTGTTGGTGAAAATTCCGAACTCATGCGCTGTGCCAGCGGCACGCGACTGGTTGCAGTACTCAAACCAGCACAGTGCGTCATAGTCTGTGTAGTCGGGCGTTGCCCAACCCATCCATCGTCCGACCGTCTCGGTTGATTCACGGACAGCAGCACTCATTTCCGCTGCGTCGGATTGGCGATACGGCCGAAGAATGAATGGATGTGCACAGAGCATGGTTTTGACGCCTCAAGGTTTGACTGAAGTGGACCGCCTTAGGCGGAACCGCTTGAAGGAATGGTTTAGATCGCAATCTGCGCTCGCGCAAGAGTTCTGCCTGGTAACCAGCAGGCCATACGAGTTGCCACTGATCCCTTTAGTTGGAACGGTTCCGAAATCGGGTAAAAGCCCAAAGCCTTGTATGCCGATACGGCGTACGGCGAGGAGTTGAGTTCAATGGTCTTGACCTCCGGGTGCCTCTCTTCGATGTGTGCCCGCGCTGCTTCCCAGAGCGCTCTCCCAATTCCCCTGCGCAAGTGACCTGAAGCAACAAAAAGCAATTGAACGAGATTGGGTCGAGCAAACGAGATCACGCCAAGAATTAGACCTTCTTCTTCATATACCGCAACAAAGGTCGCCGCGGCGATAAGCCCTGAGAGCCTCTCGGAAGTTGTTTCTCGTAGGAATTCCTCTTGAGCGGAACGCTCCCAGTTCGACGCTACGTCCGAGACAAAGCTCGCTTGAACAAGCAGCGAGATCGACGAACTATCGTCAGGACTGGCTTGGCGGAGATGAGTATCCATACGGCAAAAGGAGATGCAGACCGCAAAACCCGGTTGATACAC
Organism: Limnohabitans sp.; assembly: GCF_044361645.1. GTDB lineage: Bacteria > Pseudomonadota > Gammaproteobacteria > Burkholderiales > Burkholderiaceae_C > Limnohabitans_A. The sequence goes on from NZ_JBIKIL010000040.1 coordinate 28,762, forward strand.
CCGGGCCGTGTCAATGCATCTGTTTGTTGAAGTCGTTGCAAGCGGCTTGCACCATGGGTCTCAGACCAATCGCTGCATCTGCATGCAGCTATCAATTTGCAGCCCAAAAGCGGCATCCATCCCCTTGCAACCTCCCTCCTGCGCCGTTCAGCGCAACAGGTGTGGTGGGACCAACTATACCCAAATAAATAATAAAAATTAGATCAGTAGTGTCCGGTTAAAAAGTGAACAAATTCAACTGCTTAGCGCAGTCAGGTGGTGCGGTTGTGTGAGCATCGGTCTGCAAGGCGCATGAAATCTGGGTTTTCTCGAAAACAGACACCGACAAAATCTGTAGAAAAGTGTAGAGCGAGGCCTTCAATTGCAACTCCTTCTTAACAATGGCAATCAGCACGTAAGTGGCCACG
>NZ_JBIKIL010000041.1:0-29143 GCF_044361645.1 Limnohabitans sp.
ACCGCGATGATTTTCAATCGAGCCGTATCGCGGTCGGAGACCGCTCCCACAGATAAGGCCACTGCCCCCACATGGGCGTATTGATGTGCTGGCCGACCTACAATCCAAATCCATGCCGAGCACCCCAGACACGCCCAGTTTCCATGCCCTGATTCCTTGCGCAGGCACAGGCAGCCGCGCGGGCACAGCCCAAGCCAAGCAGTACCAAATGTTGTTGGGGCAAGCCATGGTCATGCACACTTTGCAGGCCTTGGCCCGGGTGCCACAGTTGAGCAGTGGCTGGGTGATTGTGTCGCCGGGAGACAGTTTTGAATGGCCTACAGTCAATTGGCCTGACCATTTCAGGCGCGAGGCCTGTGGCGGTGCCACGCGTGCCGCCAGCGTTTTCAATGGCCTGGGTGTCATGCTGCAAGCCGGGGTGCCTGCCCACGATTGGGTGCTGGTGCACGATGCGGCGCGTTGCCTGATCACGCCCGAGGCGGTGTCGCAGCTGATCGAGGCTTGCCGAGACGATGCGGTGGGTGGTTTGCTGGCCGTGCCCTTACCGGACACCTTGAAAGTCCAAACCTCGACAACCCAGAGCGCGCCATCCCCAAGCGGCCCTCGGGTGGACGCTACCGTGCCGCGCGAAGACAAGTGGTTGGCACAAACCCCGCAGATGTTCCGCTTGGGCGCGTTGCATGCGGCCTTGGCCCATGCATCGGCCACAGCGTTTGCGGGCATCACCGACGAGTCGAGCGCCATAGAGCGCCTGGGCCAGTCGCCCCGCTTGGTGCCAGGCTCGGCGCACAATTTGAAAGTCACTTACCCGGCCGACTTGGCGTTTGCAGAGTTGGTTTTGAAAGGCAGAACATGAGCATGCGCATTGGCGAAGGCTGGGACGTGCACGCTTTGGTGCCAGGCCGCCCCCTGATTTTGGGGGGCGTGACCATCCCGCACACCACCGGTCTGATGGGGCATTCCGACGCCGATGTGCTGCTGCATGCCATCACCGATGCGGTGCTGGGCGCGGCAGGTTTGGGCGACATTGGGCGGCACTTTCCGGACACCGATGCCCAGTTCAAAGGGGCCGATTCGTCGGTGCTGTTGCAAGAAGCCATGCGCCGCGTGCGGGCGCAAGGCTGGGAGTTGGTGAATGTGGACAGCACCATCGTGGCCCAAGCGCCCAAACTGGCCCCGCACATGGCGGCCATCAATGCGGGCGTGGCCCAGGCTTTGGGTGTGGCGCTGGATCAGGTGAACGTGAAGGCCAAGACGGCCGAAAAGCTGGGGCCTGTGGGCATGGGCCAAAGCATCGAGGCGCGTGCTGTGGCTTTGCTGCACAAGCCTTCTTGATGGCTTTGCGGGCCAGGGCCCGTGTTCAACGGGCTGGGCGAACCGCCGTTTTGGGGCGAAACGCCTTGCAGACCTCGACCTTGGTTTCCAGGTACGGGCCGCCAATCAAATCGACGCAATAAGGCACGGCCGCAAAAATGCCGTGCACCACGGCCTGGCCGTCGGAGTCTTTCAGGCCCTCCAGCGTCTCGGCAATCGATTTGGGTTGACCGGGCAGGTTGATGATCAGGCTCTGGCCCCGGATCACGGCCACTTGGCGCGACAAAATCGCGGTGGGCACAAACTTCAGGCTGATCTGGCGCATTTGCTCGCCAAAGCCGGGCATTTCCTTGTCGGCCACGGCCAGCGTGGCTTCGGGGGTGACATCGCGCAGGGCCGGGCCAGTGCCGCCGGTGGTGAGCACCAAGTTGCATCCCGCATTGACCAACTCGATCAGGGTGACGCTGATGCGCTCTTTTTCGTCGGGGATCAGGCGTGGCTCGAAGTGGATCGGGTTGTGCAGCGCACGGGTCAACCAGTCTTGCAATGCCGGCAGGCCTTTGTCTTCGTAAACGCCGGTGCTGGCGCGGTCACTGATGGACACGATGCCGATCTTGACGGGATCAAAAGGGATCGTGGCGTTGGGTTCACTCATCTTCAGCTTCCTCGTCGGGGGTCTCATCGCTTTGGCCACCCGTCAGCACACTGCGCACCAGTTTGAACAGCTCGCGGTAGGCGCGGCCCTGACGGGGCGCCAGGCCTTGCGAGACCGCCGCGTTGCTCACGGGCACCGCGTCTTTGCGGGCTTGGCGCACCAGGGCGCGCAATTGCTGGATGTCGGTTTGGGGGTGGTGCGCCAGCCATTCGCCCACGGCCGCGTCGTCGGCGATCAGGCGGTCGCGCCAGGCTTCGGCCAGGTGCAGCGCTTGGGTGTCTTTGGCGCTGCCCAGGCGCTGGATGTCCAGCGCTTCGCGCACGGCTTGCAGGGTTTCGGGGCTGAGCAGGCGCATTTGCTTGCCGATGAACTGCATCTGGCGGCGCTTGCCTTCAAAGTTGGTGATGCGTTTGGCTTCGGCCAAGCCATCGACCAGTTTGTCAGGCAAAGTCAGGCCTTCCATCAGGTCGCGGCGCAAGGCGAGCAGATCTGTGCCGAGGTCTTGCAGTTCGGTGCTTTCGCGCTTGAGTTCGGTGCGGCTGGGGCCGTCGAGCCCGCCCTTGAGCTCGCGCTTGTACTCCAGGTCCAGTTCGCTGCCCTCGGCAACAAACTGACCGCGGACGAAATAGCCTTTTTTGGGTTTACGGGACATGGATGGGAGAACTCGTTCTTGTGTGCAGCGCAGGGGCCAGGTGCCAAGTATCATAGCGGCCACTGCGGGCCTGGCGCCCGCCATTTTTTTCGAGATCCCTTCCGTGAAAAGTTCCGTGAAAAAAAACACCCCTGCCACCGCATCCCACGCCCAAGCCCATGACGGCTTCAGTTATTCGCGCGACCATTTTGAAGAACTGGTGGACACCGCCTTGCACCATGCCAAAAAGCTGGGTGCCACCAATGCGGGTGCCGAGGCATCGGAAGGCTGCGGCCTGTCGGTGAGCGTGCGCAAGGGCGAGCTCGAAAACGTGGAGCGCAACCGCGACAAATCGCTGGGCGTGACGGTGTATGTGGACCACCGCCGGGGCAATGCCAGCACCTCGGACTTTTCCAAAGCGGCGATCGAGCGCACGGTGCAAGCGGCCTATGACATCGCCCGCTTCACGGCCGAAGACCCGACAGCCGGCTTGCCCGACGAAGCCGACATCGAAACGAAGCACCGCGATCTGGATTTGTTCCACCCTTGGGCGATCAACAGCGAAGAAGCGGCCAAGCTGGCCTTGCAGTGCGAAGCTGCGGCGCTCAAAACCAGCCGCCGCATCACCAACAGCGACGGCGCGGCCGTGTCGGCCCAGCAGAGCCATTTTTTCAGCGCCCACACGCACGGCTTTCGCGGCGGTTATGCCAGCTCGCGCCACAGCGTATCGGTCGCGCCCATCGCCAAACTGCCCGGGCGCAACGCCGAGATGCAGCGCGATGCCTGGTACACCTCGATGCGCTCAGCCGACGAGTTGGCCTCGGTCGAAGCGGTCGGCCGCTACGCCGCAGAGCGCGCCTTGTCGCGCTTAGGCGCGCGCAAAATCGCCACCACCGAGTGCCCTGTGCTGTTTGAGTCGCCCGTGGCCGCTGGCTTGCTGGGCGGCTTTGTGCAGGCCGTGAGCGGTGGCGCGCTGTACCGCAAGAGCAGCTTTTTGCTCGACTCGCTGGGCAAAAAAGTGTTCCCCAAACACATCGACATCGAAGAAGACCCTTTTGTGCTGCGCGGCAAAGGCAGCTCGCCTTTTGACGACGAAGGCGTGCGCTCGGCGCGCCGCCAGGTGGTCAAAGGTGGCCGTGTGGAGGGCTACTTTTTGAGCAGTTATTCGGCCCGCAAACTGGGCATGAAGACCACCGGCAACTCGGGCGGTTCGCACAACTTGTCGATGACTTCGCGCCTGACACAGCCGGGTGATGACCTCAACGCCATGCTGCAAAAACTGGGCACGGGCTTGTTTGTGATCGAGTTGATGGGGCAGGGCGTGAACTATGTGACCGGTGACTATTCACGCGGGGCCAGCGGCTTTTGGGTGGAAAACGGCCAGATCGCCTACCCGGTGCACGAGATCACCATCGCGGGCAACCTCAAAGACATGTTCAAGGGCATCGAGGCGGTGGGCGCAGACACCTACAACATGGGGGCCAAATCCACCGGCTCCATCTTGCTCAACCGCATGAAGCTGGCGGGCAGTTAAGGCCGCAGCGCTGTGCAGGCCGAACTTTTGGCGGCGCTGGCTGCCGTGTCTTGGGCGGTGGGCAGTTTGTTCTCGGCGGCGGCTTCGAGCCGCATGGGGGCTTTTGCCTTCACACGCTGGCGCTTGTTTTTTGCGCTCACCTTGCTGTGGGCGCTGGCGCTGTTCACCGGGCATTGGCGCAGCCTCGATGGCCCAAGCGTGGCGCTGCTGGCCTTGTCCGGTTTGATTGGCATCTTCATCGGTGACACCGCTTTGTTCGCCTGCATGAACCGGCTGGGGCCGCGCCGCAGCGGTGTGCTGTTTGCCACGCACGCCTTGTTTTCGACCTTGCTGGCCTGGCTGTTTTTGGGTGAAACCCTGTGGGGCTGGACTTTGGTGGGCGGCAGTTTGCTGGTCTCGGGTGTGATGGTGGCGATTGTGTGGGGCCGCCGCGAGAGCGAAACCCATGCCTGGGAAAACACCCAAGGGTCTTTGTGGACGGGTGTTGTCTTGGGGCTGGTGGCGGCCGTCAGCCATTCGGCCGCCACCTTGATGATCAAGCCTTTGATGGTGGCGGGCGTGGACGCGGTGTCTGCTTCTGCCGTGCGCACATCGGCCAGTTTTTTGGCGCACTTGGCGCTGCTGTGGGCAGGTGCCCAAGTGGCGCGGCTGCAAAGCCCCTTGAATCCCCGCATCTTGTTCAACACGGCGGCCAGTGCGGTGGTGGCCATGGCCTTGGGCATGACCTTGGTGTCGCAGGCGCTGAAAACCGGCCAGGCCTATTTGGTGGGGATTTTCTCGTCGCTCACCCCGATTTTGCTGTTGCCGCTGCTGTGGGTGGTCTACCGTCGCCACCCGGCTTGGGGGGCTTGGGGCGGGGCAGTTTTGGCCGTGGCCGGGGCAGCTTTGATCTTGCAAACCTGAAATCCTCCATGCCTGGTAGGAGTGGTCTAAGACCGCGATCCGCATGAAGCTTCTGGGAGCGGTCTCCGACCGCGATCATCCTCAAAACGTGCTTGATCTTGCGTTTTGGCCTGGGTTTTCGCGGTCAGAGACCGCTCCCACAGCAAGCACAGCAAGCACAGCAAGCACAGCAAGCACAGCAAGCACAATGAGCCCTCTGTCTCTGTAGGAGCGGTCTGCGACCGCGATCAGACAGAACCTTGTAGGAGCGGTCTCCGACCGCGATTCGCATGAAGCTTGTAGGAGCGGCCTCCGACCGCGATCAGCCCGCCAGTGCCGCCTTTACCGCAGCCGACACTTGCCCCATGTCGGCCTTGCCTGCCAACTGGGCCTTGACGGCGCCCATGACCTTGCCCATGTCGCCAGGGCCCACCTTCTTGCCCATTTCTTCGCCCAGCTGGGCCACGATGGCCTGCACGGCCGCCGTGACTTCTTCGGCCGACATGCGTGCAGGCAGGTAGGCCAGCAACACGGCCATCTCGGCTTTTTCCTTGTCGGCCAGGTCTTGGCGGGCGGCTTGCTCAAAAGCGGCGATCGAGTCCTTGCGTTGCTTGATGAGCTTGTCCACGATGGCCACCACCATCACATCGTCCAGCTCGATGCGCTCGTCCACTTCTTTTTGCTTCATGGCCGACAGCAGCAAGCGTATGGTGCCCAGACGCTCGGCGTCTTTGGCGCGCATGGCGGTTTTCATGTCTTCGGTGATCTGTTCTTTCAGGCGCATGAGAGGCTCCAAGAATGGCAATTTAGAAAAAGGAAATCAGAAACAACAAAGCCCGCCTGAGCGTCCTCCAGCGGGCTTGTTTGCAGACCTTGGCAGGTCATACCAAGGGCAAGATCAATACATCTTCTTGGGCAACTGCATGCTGCGAACGCGCTTGTAGTGGCGCTTGACAGCGGCCGACTTTTTGCGCTTGCGCTCGGTCGTGGGCTTTTCGTAGAACTCGCGGGCACGCAGGTCGGTGAGCAAGCCCAGTTTTTCGATGGTGCGCTTGAAGCGACGCAGGGCAACGTCAAACGGCTCGTTTTCTTTCACGCGGATGGTGGTCATTGAATCAAAGTTTCCAAAAAAAATGTGCCGTCTGCGCCAGCAAGGGAGATCGGGCCCTTGAAAGCCAGTTTCGGCGGTTCCCCGTCATGAACTAGTATTTGGCCGACGGGGGTTTGCCAGCAAAGCCTGAGATTATAGCCATGAAATCCAATATTTCAGCTGGCTTTGGCCTGTGAGCGGGGTCCTTGTGGGCTTGCCAAAGCCTCGGCGCACGCTTGGCCACTGGCCCAGGCCCATTGGAAGTTGTAGCCACCCAGCCAACCCGTCACGTCGATCACCTCGCCAATGAAGTACAGCCCGGCTTGTTTGGACTCCATGCTTTGCGAGGACACATCGCGCGTGTCCACCCCGCCCAGGGTCACTTCGGCCTTTTTGTAGCCTTCGCTGCCGGTGGGTGTGAGTTGCCAGTTCGCCAGGGCTTTGGCCAGTTTGTTCAGGGCTTTGTCGGGCACATCGGCCGCGGTGCGCTGCAAGGCCGGGTCTTGGCTGATCCAGGCCTCGGCCAAGCGGCTGGGCACCAGCGTGGCCAGCTCGTTGCCCAGCAGTTTTTTGGAGCGCAATTTGGCTTCTTGCAGGCGCTCGGGCAGGTTCATGTCTGGCGCCAGGTTCAGGCGAATCGGTGTGCCTTCTTGCCAATAGCTCGAAATTTGCAATACACCCGGCCCGGACAAGCCCCGGTGGGTGAACAGCAGGTCTTCGTCAAAGTGCATGCGGCTTTTTTTCTCGCCTGTCTCGATGGACACCGGCAGTGCGAGTCCGGCCAGCTGGGCATAGGGTGCCCAGGCCGCGCCGTCGAAGGTGAGTGGCACCAAGCCCGCGCGGCGCTCCACCAAGCGCAGGCCAAACTGGCTGGCGATGCGGTAGCCCCAGTCGCTGGCGCCGATTTTGGGAATCGACAGCCCGCCTGTGGCCACCACCAAAGACGTGGTTTGAATCGGACCCTCGCTGGTGCTCAGAATGAAGCCGTTGTGGAGTTCGGTGGGCGCTTGTACCGCTTGTACCGATTTGACACTGCAGCCGGTGCGGATCTCCACTCCCCCAGCGGCGCATTCGGCCATCAACATGCGGATGATGTCTTCGGCCGAGTGGTCGCAAAACAACTGGCCTTTGTGCTTTTCATGAAAAGCGATGCCGTGCTTTTGCACCAGGTCGACGAAGTCTTGCGGTGTGTAGCGCGACAGGGCCGAGCGGCAAAAATGCGGGTTTTGGCTGATGAAATGCTTTTGCGGGGCCGAGGCGTCGAGCAAGCGGTTGGTGAAATTGCAGCGCCCGCCACCCGAGATGCGGATTTTTTCGGCGATTTTGTCGCTGTGCTCAATGACCAGCACCTTCAGGCCGCGCTGGCCCGCCACGCCCGCGCAAAACAAACCGGCTGCCCCGGCCCCTACGATCACTGCATCCCATTGATTCATGCGCCAGAGTGTAGCGGGCTTGCCAGCTGACCATGCGCATACAATGCGCATTAAAGGAGCATGTGCCATGTCAGCTTTTGAATCCACCGTCAAAAAACCTGTCAACCTCTCGCTCAGCGAAGCGCTGGTGCAAGAGTCCCGCGCCTATTGCGGCAACCTCTCGGCCAAGGTCGAAGAAATGCTGCAGGTGTATGTGGTGTCTGAACGGCAAGCACGCCAGCAGCACCGTGAGCAGGCGCAGCGGGCCGTGGCCGAATGGAATGCCCTGCATGACGCGTCTGGTTCTTACGCCGACGGGCACTCCACGCTGTAAGCCGCATCGGAGCCCTTCATGCCGCAATACGACGTTCACCTGAACCCTGGCCCGATGCGCGAGACGGTTCCCATGGTGGTGCTGGTGCAGTCTTCGTTGTTTGACGGCTACCGTCGCCGGGTGGTGGTGCCACTGGTGCTGCGTTCGGCCTTGCCAGCAGGGGCCAAAGTGTCCGGTACCCGCATGAATCCGGTGTTCAAAATCAAGGGCCAGACCTTGGTGCTGCACCCGCTGGACATGGTGTCTGTGCCCAGCGAGCAGCTCGGTCCGTGTGTGGGCAGTCTGGCCGATCAGGGGCAGGTGATCGCCGATGCCCTCGATGAGCTGCTGACGCGCAGCTGGGGCTGAACGCAGGCAGTTTTTTGCGCGTTCTGCGGCTGTGCAGCCCAGGTCCTGGCCTCTTGCACTACATCGTCCAGCACGACTCGCCGCTCAGATCTGCAGCAGCAGCGCTGGCACAAAGCACAGCGGCGTAACCGACGCCACCTGCACAGGTGCGGGTCGGGCCAGCCAGCAAGGAGGCGGGCGAGGGTGCCCGAGTTCGACAGTTGATTCTGTTTTCGGCCAATTGCGCCCCCAGCCCCTCTTCACTTGAAAGCTTCCAGAAATTTTCATCATTTGTTCTCGACGCCCCAAGCCCGACAGTTGCTTAGCCGAAATTCCAGCTGAAACTCAAGATGGACAAATTTTTTCCTGAATGCGGTGGGAAATCCGCCACACCGCCCACAGCACCACAGGGATCAGGGCGCCCACGGCGATCTCGGGGTTCAGGGGAAGGCCGGCACCTTTGAGTGCCTTGGCACCGTACAGCAGCAAACTAATCACATAGTAAGAAATGGCGGCAATGGACAGGCCTTCAACCGTGCTTTGTAAGCGCAGCTGCAAGGCTTGGCCGCGGGTGAGCTTTTCCAGCAGTTGTTGGTTTTGCACGGCAGTGGCGATGTCAACCCGGGTGCGCAACAAGGCGCTGGTGCGCGCCACCCGCTCAGACAAAGACGCCAAGCGCTGCGCGGTGGCCGCCACGGTGGCAATGGCGGGCGATAGACGCCGCTGCATGAACTCGCCCAAGGTTTGCATGCCGGGAATGGCTTGCTCACGCAATTCGCGAATCCGCTGGCTCACCAAAGCCTCATAGGCCCGTGTGGCAGCGAATCGGTAGGTGTGCTCAGCCGTGGCACGCTCAACCTGGGTGGCCAGCGCAACCAGGCTGTCCAACAGCACCTGGTCTGAGGCGCTTTTCTTGTCCAGTTGGGCGGTGATGCTGAGCAGCGCGTGTTCGGCTTCACTCAAGATGGGGTTGAGGGCCTTGGCAATGGGCAGGCCGCGCAAGGCCATCATCCGGTAAGTTTCCAGCTCCAGCAAGCGTTGCGAAATGCGACCAGCCCGGCTGCGCGATGTGCCTGGCGGAGCCAGCACCAGCATGCGCTCGAACCCGCTGGAGCGCATCACAAAGTCACTCACCGCCCAAGAGTGTCCGTTGTTGCCCATCAGCGAGGCCACAAAGGGGCTGTCACCAAACCAGATGCGCGCCTGCGACAGGGTTTCTTCGCGTGTGTCCAAGTTGGCATGCAGCATGGCCAGTTTGATGGCCGCGATGGTCTTGCCCGGGATGGACCGCAACCAGTCTGCACTGACAGCCAAGTGGGACTGCAAGTCCGGGTTGGCGGCGCCCAGTCCGGCCTGTTCGGGCAGGCTTTGCACAATGACGTAACGGCTGAATTCGCTGTGGCGCTCCCATTTGACGGTGAAACCGTTTAAGCGCAGCCGCACGAAGTTGGCCGACAAACGCGCCAGATCCAGGTCGGCTTGCCCCGGTAGCAAACGCAAATGCGCGCCCTCGGTTTCACGCGAAATCCCTTGGTTGAGCACCGCCACATACACCACCAGAGCAGGCATGCGAATCAGTGCACTGGGGCGTGCGTGCACCTCATTGTGAAGGGCTGCGCGATCGTCATCATCGGGGGGCAGCAAAGAGGGGGTGGGCACAGCGGGGTGGTCAGTCGGGTTCATGGCGGATGCTCAATAAAGGGGGAGTTCCATGTGGGTTGCTTGCCACACCACGCCCATGGCGCTTGTTTCTTGGCCTGGCTTGAAAGCCGAGGTGCGTGGCAGAAAAAGGTACTCAGTTTAGCTTTAATCTGTGCGCTCCCGCCCCGGCTGGCCTTGTCCAAAGGGGTGAGAGTCGGAGCGACGGCCAGGGCGACCACCCCATGCCCAAGCCCTGCGTGCGCCAAACCTTTGCCCAATACCCGAATGCGGCCTCTTTGCCCACGGGCTTGCCCGCGTGTGCTGTGGCGGCTGCGGGCACAAGCCCTGTGTTGCCTTGTGCTGCAAAGGCCGGGGCGTCTGCCCTTCGTGCAACACAGGGCGCAGGGCGGAGACGACGGCACACCACGCCGACCCTGTGTTGCCCCGCCTACCGTTGCGCCAAGGGGTGCTGTTGATGCTGATGCGCGGCTGGGGTTGAACTCAGGCGGCTTTTTGCGCGGCGTGTGGCTGTGCCGCCCAAGCCCTGGCCCCTTGCACCACATCGCCCACCACGATGATGCTGGGGCTTTGCAGCTGTTCGCCTTGCACGGTGTGCACCAATTCGCCCAGCGTGGTCAAGGCTTCGCGCTGCGCAGGCAAGCTGGCGTTTTGCACCACCGCCGCTGGGGTGTGTGCGGGCAGGCCTTGCAGCAACCCTTGGGCGATGTGCTCCAAGCTGCTCACACCCATGTAAATCACCAGTGTCAATTTGGCTTGGGCGGCGGTGTGGGCCAGTTGAACCCAATCGGTGCCGCTGTCGCCAGGTTTGGCGTGGCCGGTGACGAACACCACGCCATGTGCGTGTTCGCGGTGCGTCAGCGGTGCGCCCAAATTGGCCATGGCCGCCAAGCCCGAGGTGATGCCGTTGACCACCTGCACGTCGATACCGGCCGCACGCAGGTGGTCAACCTCTTCGCCGCCCCGGCCAAAGATGAAGGGGTCGCCGCCTTTGAGGCGCACCACCTGTTCGCCCTCTTGCACGGCACAGATCAGCAGTTTGTCAATGAAGGCCTGTGGCGTGCTTTGGCAGCCGCCGCGTTTGCCCACATGCACGATGCGTGCGGTGGGCGAGGCGTGGGCCAGTACGGCGTCGTTGACCAAGTCGTCCAACAAAATCACGGTGGCGCTGGCAATGGCCTTGACGGCTTTGAGGGTCAGCAGTTCTGGGTCGCCTGGCCCCGCGCCGACCAAGGTGCAACGGCCTGTGCTGGATGTGTTCATGGCTTGACCTCATGCAGGATGTGCTGGACTTGCAGCGCCAGTGGCGCGGGCACTGGCAGCTCGCCGTGCACAACCCGCTGAATGTAGGCCGCCGTGGCCAGCGCATCTGTGCCGGGCAGGTCGGGCACCTGCACCAAGGGGCCTTCTTGTGGGGCCTGCACGCGCCGCGTTTGGCCGTTTTTGAACACGTCCATGGCAGGGGTGCGCCGGGCATCGGCGACGCTTTCGCCTTCGGTGCCACGCAGCAGCAGCGCGTGTTGACCCGTCAGGGCAAAGCTGGCCGACATGGACTGTAAATATTCGGGGTGCGTGTAGCTGCTCACCACCAAGGCGGGGCCATCGCAGGGGTTCATCAGCTTGACCAGGCTGTGCCCTGGGTTGCGCAAGCCCACCACGCGGCGCACAGACAGCAGCTGGGCCAGCCCGGCGCTCAACACGCCCGTGGGCACCATCGCCACCTCACCGGCCTTGAGGTGTGCAGAGGCACCACAAGGCGTGATGCCCAAATGCGCGCACACCGCCTGGCTGCTCACCCGTTTGTCTTCGGTGGCCATGCCATGCAGCACCACGGCCACACCTTCACGCGCCAACAAAAGGGCCAGCAAAGGGGTCAGCACCGGCAGTTTGCGGGCACCGTTGTAGCTGGGCAGCACCACCGTGGGGGCCTGGCCATTGCGGACCGGCACCAAGCGGGCGTGTGTCGCGTCCAGAAAGCCAGCCATTTCTTCGGGGGTCTCGCCCTTGATGCGCATGGCGATGCAAAAAGCGCCCAATTCCAGGTCGCTCACTTGCTGGTCCAAAACTTGGCCCATCAGGTCAGCCGCTTGCGCACGCCCCAGTGCGCGCGCGCCGTCTTTGCCGCGTCCGATGTCTTTGATGTAGTGGCCTATCCCCATGACGCGGATTGTGGGGGAGTTGTTCTAACCCATGGTTATATGGGTATGTGCGCTTGGCCATGGCTCAGCCCTTGACGGCACCTGCGGTGAGCCCCGTGATGATTTGCCGTGCGGCAATGAAGGTGAAAATCAAGGGCGGTATCGCGATCAAACTGGTCATGGCCATGACCTTGCCCCAGTCCACACCCAGATCGGTGATGAACAAGCTGGCCGCCACCGGCAAAGTGCGGGTTTGGCGATCGGTGAGCACCAAGGCCAGGATGAATTCATTCCAAGCAATGCGGAAGGTGAAAATCGAGGCTGCAGCCAGGCCCGGCCCCATCAGCGGCAACAGCACTTTGGTGAAAATTTGGAACGGACCACAGCCATCCATGGCGGCGGCTTCCTCCAGTTCAATCGGCACCTGCAGCACAAAACCGTAAAGAAGCCAGATGGTGAAGGGCAGGTTGACCGCCACATACAAAAGCACCAGACCCCAAAGGCTGTTGACCAGTTGCCATTCGTTCCAGATCAGGAACACAGGAATGGCCAGCACAGCCAGGGGCACGGTGCGCAACAAAAGCGTGGTGTAGGCCACGGCCTGCCGACCCGGAAAGCGAAATCGGGCCAGCCCATAGGCGGCCATGCAGCCCAGCACCAAGGTGATCACGGTGGACACGGTGCCCACAAACAGGCTGTTGACCAAATAGCGGTCGAACTTGTCCTCTTCGATCACAGCCCGGTAATTTTCAAGTGTGGGCATGAAAATGAAGTTCAGCGGATTGGCAAAAATGTCCACTTGCTGGCGCAAGCTGGTGGCAAAAATGACCCAGATGGGCCCCAAGCACAACAAAGCCAAAAAAATCAAGACACCGTAGTGAGACGTGGTGAGCCACCAAGAGCGCTTCATGGGGTCTCTCCTTTCATGGGGTTGGACAGTCGCAATGCGCCCCAACTGAGGACTGTGACGACCATCAACAGCAAGATGCTGATGGCCGCGGCCACCCCCAGTTGTTGGCCAATAAAAGCGGTTTTGTAAATGTGCAGCGCCAGTATTTCGGTGCTGTCTCCGGGGCCACCAAAGGTCAGTACATAAATGACCTCGAGCACTCGGAAGGCGTCGATCAGGCGCATCATCAAGGTGATGGCGATGACGTGCATGATCATGGGTAACTTGACCCGCAGCGTTTGTTGCCACCAGTTGGCCCCATCGATGCGTGCCGCTTCGATGACCGAGTGGTCAACGCCCGCCAAGGCGGCAATCATCATGATGAAGACAAAGGGCGTCCATTGCCAAATGTCGGCAATGACGATGGCCATGAAAGCCAACTGGGGATCGGCGAGCCAAGTTTGCGCGCCAAAACCAAACCATTGAAGCAAGGCATTGGCCAGGCCAAATTGGGCATCGAAGATGTAGCGCCAAGTCAAGCCTACAGCGATGGGGGCAATCATCATGGGCAGGATGAACAGGGTCCTGAAAAAAGACATGCCTCGCACCGGTTTTTCCAATGCCAGCGCCAGGGCGATGCCCAGCAGCATTTCGGCTGTGACGCAGATGGCCGCAAACAGCAAAGTGGTCAATAAGCTGTTCCAAACCCGCGAGCTGCCCAAGGCTTGGACCACGTTGTCCCAGCCCACCCATTGGGCCGAGGCCCAGGGTGTGCCCATGGACCAGTCGTAAGCGGCCAGCTGGAAGGCACTCAACACCGGGTAAAGGCAGGCCACGGCCATGACGAGAACGGCAGGGCCGATGTAAAGGGCGGCAACCCAGCGAGAGGTCTTCATGTCAAGTGCTTGGGGTGATCAGATCTTGTAGCCGGCTTGACGCATGATGGCCGTGACTTGCGGCACCAAGTCGTTGAGGGCTTTTTCTGCGCTCTTCTTGCCCGTGAGCGCTTCACTCAGGCCGACGCCCAAGGCTTGCACGTTGATGTTGTCCCACACCGGGATGATGGGGCGCCAGTCTGGTGCGCTGTATTTGAGCGCTTCAACGAAGGTGATGAATTCGGGGTGCTTGCGCACGGCATCTTGGTCTCTCAAGGTGCTGTTGCGCATGGGCGCGCCACCCGCCATCGTCACGGCTTTGTCTTGCGCTTTGCTGGTGAGCCACTGCATGAGTAGAAAAGCGGCTTCCGGATTTTTGGCGTTTTGGGGAATGGCCAAGCCCAGTCCGCCGCTTTGCGAAGCTCTGCGCATGCCTTTGGGGTGCAAGGCCCAACTGACCTTGCCCACGATTTTGCTTTTGCTGGGGTCGTTGACCAGGCCTGCAATCGAGGTGCTGTCCAAGTACATGGCGGCTTGTCCCTGCAAAAAAGCGGTGTTGCTTTCGCCCTGACCGTAGCCCGCAATGCCAGCCGGTCCGGTGGCCACGACTTCTTGCAAAAATTGCAGGGCTTGAACCCCAAACTTGTCGTTGAATCGCGGTTTCCACTGGTCATCGAACACACTGCCGCCCAATGGGTTGAGGTGCAGCAACCATGCATGCACGACTTGGTGCCCGGCTTGCCCACGGCTGGCCAGAGCGCCAATGCCTTCTTTGTCTTTGAGGGTGCGCAAGATTTTGCGGAAATCCTCGTAGTTGTCAGGGGGTGTCAACTGGTGCTTGGCAAAGATGTCGCGGCGGTAGGCCAGAACACTGGTTTCTGCACCGTAAGGCAGGCCGTAAAGCTTGGCCCCGGGTCCTGCCAAATAACCCTTGGGGCCACCCACCAGGCCCAAGTTTTCAAGGTAGATGGGGACAATGTCTTTCATGTCATAGGCGGGGTCTGCCAATGCGGGATTGGCAAAAAAAGGGGCGAGTGGCTGGATCAGATTTTTGGCCACATATTCGCCTTTCCACATGACGACGTAGCAGCCCAAGTCGTAGTCCCCAGAGGGCTTGGCCATCTCGAGCAGCTGCTTTTCTTTCATGCGCCCCATCGCCAACTTGTCCACCTCGACCTTGATGCCGGTTTCTTGGGTGAACTGGGGCAAGATTTTGAGCATGGCGTCGTAGTGCGGGTGCGCCGGTATGCTGAACACCACGGTCTTGCCGGCATATTTGGCATACCGGTTTTGCGCTTGTACGCCACTGAAAGGGAGTGCTGCGCCAAAAACGGTGAGGGCACCGGCTTTGAGGGCGTCTCGGCGGGTCGAAAATGCGGTCATTGGGGGTCTCCTTTTGTGTGAAAAATCATGGTTCAGTGGGGATTCAACGAAAGCCCGTTGACGGCGTTGAACACGTGTAAGCCCGAGGGCTCTGCAAGCAGATGCAAGGACTGGTGAAGCATGGCTTTGGCATTGCCCTCGAGCACGGCGCAAATGCGCTGGCCTGATGGCAAGCGGCCCACGACCTGGCTTTCTGTGCCCAGGTACTCCACCACTTCAACGTGCATGCGCAAGGTGCTGGGCAGGGCCGTGGGCTTGAGCATTTGCGGCCGAATGCCCACGATGAGCGCTGTGTCGGCGGGCAAGGCCATGCTGGCCAGCCATGCTGGGGCTTGGACTGAAAAATCTTGCATTTGCAGCATGAGCTGGTCTTTCTGGCTTTGCAGCTTGGCCTCAAAAAGGTTCATCGTGGGGGTGCCGATGAAGCCGGCCACAAACAGATTGGCCGGGTGGTTGAAGACCTCGCTGGGTGTGCCAACTTGCTGAATTCGGCCTTTGTCGAAGATCACGATTCGGCTGGCCAGCGTCATGGCCTCGACCTGATCGTGGGTCACATACAAGGTGGTTTTGGCCAAGCGTTGGTGCAAAATGGCCAACTCTGCGCGCATGTGGCCTCTGAGCTTGGCGTCCAGGTTGGACAAAGGTTCGTCAAACAAAAAAACCTGCGGTTCACGCACAATGGCGCGGCCAATGGCCACGCGTTGTCGTTGGCCACCCGACAGTTCCTTGGGCTTGCGCTTGAGCAAATGCTCGATGTTCAGAATCTTGGCCGCAGAGGCCACTTTGGCCTCTATTTCTGACACGGGGCGTCCAGCCAAGCGCAAGGCAAACGACAGGTTTTGCGCCACGTCCATGTGGGGGTAGAGCGCATAATTTTGAAACACCATGGCAATGTCGCGGGCCATGGGGTGGGCTTGGGTAACGTCTTTGTCCCCGATGAAAATTTGACCCTGAGTGACCTCTTCGAGGCCGGCCACCATGCGCAGCGTGGTGCTTTTGCCGCAACCGGACTCACCCAGCAGCACCACAAACTCGCCTGCTTGGACTGAGAGGTTCAGTTCACTGACGACCGTGACGTCACCAAAACGTTTGACAAGGTTGCGAAGTTCAAGATTGGCCATGGTTTTGTGATGGAGTTGGACGGCGAATGCCCCAGCCGATGGGGGGCATGTGGTTGCCGGGGTGACGGGGATCAGGCCCCCAGATGGCTTGGTAGGTATCGATGCAGCGGCCCTGCGTTTGCCACCGCCAAGCCAAACCCAGCAGGCCGAGCCACCAAAGTCCCAGCACCAGCGGCATCCAACGTGGGGCATCGGCCAGCAGCAAGCCCGTCAACAGCACGGCGACAGCGCCCAGCACACAAGCCCAGCCCACCAATTTGTGCACTCGCTCAAACCGAGCCCTGTGGGGTGTCATGTCGTAATGGTCACCCCTGAGTTTCTCCGCCGTGGGGCCGCCTTTGCTGCCTCGCAACAGCCCGCCCATGATTTGCATCCAGGCCAGCAGCATCAACACCCAGCCAGCAGTGCTGTGGAACAGCGCCAAAGGGCTGTGCTGCGCATGGTTGAACAACAGATACACACCCACACTGGCCAGCGCCATGCCGCTCCATTGCAGCGCCAAGTGGCCATGCCACCACCATTTGTTGTCCAACACGGCGGGCCAATTTTGCGAAGGCAGCACTTTGAAATACCGGGCCATCAAAGCACCCAAGGGCAGCAAAATACCCCAAGCCAACACCATGAGCCGCGCATGCCAGAAGGTCTCAGGTTCAATGGCATGCACCGAAGCCCCACTGAGAGGCATGGCCAGCCAGTGCAGGAGCGAATTCATGCGGTGGCTCCACGGGTGTTCAAACGGATGCGGTACAGGGACGTGCTTGCACAAATGAAAAGCTCGTTGCCGCTTGGGCCGCCAAAACACAGGTTGCCGACTTTTTCAGGAACCGGAATGCGGCCCATGGGTGTGCCATCGGGGTGAAAAATTTGCACACTGTCTGCACTGCTGGTGAAGATAAAGCCATGCACGTCAACCCGCAAACCATCGGCCAATCCGGGTGAAATGACGGCCAAGACACGGGGCTGGCGAAGCAAGGTGCCATCCACCTGGAAAGCCACGATGTGGTGGTGGCCCGAACCATCTTGGCGCAAGGCAGCCGATGTGTCGCTCACGTACAGCATGCTTTCGTCGGGCGAAAAGGCCAAACCATTGGGCTCCTCCAGCCAGTCGCTGGCGATGCTCAAAACATGGGTGCGGGTGCAGTAGCGGTAGACATGGTTGGCACCAATTTCAGAGGGCGCTGGGTAGCCTTCAAGGTCTGACACGATGCCGTAAGGCGGATCGGTGAACCAAATCGACCCGTCAGATTTCACGACCAGGTCGTTCGGGGAGTTCAGGCGCAGGCCTTGGAAACGGTCGACCACCACCTCGTCACCCATAGGCTCGCCTGTCGGGCTGAGCTGGGTGCGCACGATGGCGCGTTGACCATGTGATGCGTGCAGCAGGTCACCGCCTCGGTCGAGCACATGCCCATTGGTGAAGCCTGCTGGGTCGCGCCAAACGCGCATGCCATGTTGGCTGTGCCAGCTGAGGATTCGGTTGTTTGGAATATCGCTCCAGAGCAATTGCCCGCTTTGAGGCAGCCACACGGGGCCTTCGCTCCAGCGGGCCCCGCCGCACAGACGCTCCAATGTGCCGGCACCTTGTGCCAGCTGAGAGAGCCGTGCGTCGAAAACTTGCAGCGATGACATGCGATCTGATTTCCATCAAAGAAGGGTGTATGTTGATCCATGTTTGAGTTACCGGTAACTCGTATTTACCCTTGTACTTTAATATTGATATTTTTATCAATTTGTGTAAAAACAATGCATCTCTAATTGCATGAATAATGGTGTTTTTCACCAGTTCAACGTTTCAGAGCAGCCGGGGAGGGCCATTTGAAAGACAGCACCATCAGACGCTCAGGCGCATGGGCTTTGAACCCGCCGGGTCAGGTCACCATGGCCGACATTGCTGCGCGCTTAGGGGTTTCGAAAATGACCGTTTCAAGGGCATTGAGCCGGTCCACGCCCCAGCGCAGCGATGCCAGCGAATCTTTGCGCCAGCAAATCTTGCGCACCTCGCAGGAGATGGGTTATGTGATGGATCAAACCGCCCGCACGTTTTCCTCTAAGCGCTCGGGCTTCATCGCTGCCCTCATCCCGGCGCTGAACAACTCCAACTTTTCGGACACGGCCCATGGACTGACTTCGGCGATCGAGTCTGTGGGCATGCAAGTGCTGATGGGCTACACAGACTACGACATGGCCACCGAGGAGCGGTTGATTCGGACCCTGTTGTCGCGCAGGCCCGAAGGCATTGTTGTCACGGGCGGGAGCCACACCCCCGTGGCCCGAAAGCTGCTGACATCGACCGGTGTGCCTGTGGTGGAAACTTGGGACTTGCTGGACAAGCCCATTGGCCACAACGTGGGTTTTTCCAATGCGCAAGCGGTCAGTGAGTTGGTGCACGCATTGCACGCC
This sequence comes from Limnohabitans sp., assembly GCF_044361645.1. GTDB lineage: Bacteria > Pseudomonadota > Gammaproteobacteria > Burkholderiales > Burkholderiaceae_C > Limnohabitans_A. The sequence continues at coordinate 18,645 of NZ_JBIKIL010000041.1, forward strand.
AAGGGCTACCGGCGCATGGGTTTTTTGGGTGGTTTGCCGCAAAGCGATGCACGGGGTGCAGATCGCAGGCGGGGGTTTTTGCAGGCCATGGCGCAATTGGGGCTGGACACTTCACGCACTTTGGCCATTGGCAGTGCGCCTGTGACCATGGAGGCGGGTGCACGGGGTGTCGCAAAAATGATGGAAAACTGGCCTGACATGGACGCCTTGGTCTGTGTGTCAGACCACGTCGCATTTGGTGCTTTGGCAGAGTGCCAGCGTCGTGGCTGGTCGGTACCCGGCAGGTTGGCCATTGCCGGGTTTGGTGGGTTTGAGGTCGCCAAAGCTTGTCACCCCCAAATCACGACAGTGAGCGTTGACAGTGCAGGCATTGGTCAAGCGGCCGGGCAGTTGCTGCTCAAAGCCATAGGTCTGGCCAGGGCAGGACAAAAATTGGCCCCCGAAACGGTGTTTGTGCCATATCAAATTGAGATCAGAGGCAGCACCTGATCTGCGCGATGCACGGCCCCAGCATCCCGGCATGAACAGTCCGCGAAACAGGTCTGACCGGGTGCGAGAAGCCTCAAGCCGCCGCCATGCCCTGGCGCACTTTGATGGGGCTGCAGGCGGGCGAGGCCCAAAACGCCAACAAGGCGCGCACCGCCTGCGGCGCGCGGCTGGTGCTGGCCACACTGCCAGAAAAGGTGGTGGTGATCTGCACCGCCTCAGGCAGGGGGCCGAGCACGGTGATGCCCGCCACGCCCTGCATCTCGCTCAGCTGCTGAAAGCCCAGCGCCACCCGGCCTTGCGCCACCAGAGCGCCCACTGGCACCCCCGGTTTGGCTTGCACGATGCGGTCCTTGATCTGTTCGGCGATGCCCCAAGCCTCGAACAGCTTGGCCAGTTGCACGCCGCTCGGGCCGGTCGAAACACCCAGCGTGGATGCGGCCAGAACCGCGGCTTGCAAGGCCGCTTCGGTTGAAATGTCGGGTGCAGGCTGGCCTGCTGGCACGGCCACGGCCACGCCCGAGTGCACCAAATCGACCCGGCTGCCCGCTTGCAGATGGCCGCTGGCTACAAGACGGTCGATGGCGTCGCTGGCCAGCACCACCACGTCAAAGGCCTCGCCCCCCTGAATGCGTTTGGCGGCGTCGACCCCGCCCACCGATTCGACCAGTACTTGCACCCCCGGGTGATGTGTTTGGTAAAGCACCACCAAATCGGCCAGCAGCGCTTGGGTGGCCATGGAGGAAATCAGTCGCAGTGTGGTCATGTGAACGGCTGTGAAGTGGGGGCTTGGCATTATGGCGTTGAGGGTTGGGGGTTGAGGGTTGAGGGTTGAGGGTTGGGCGTTGAGCGTTGAGCGTTGAGGGTGAAGTCCGAACCCTCGCCCAACGCCCAACGCCCATCTTTGCAAGGCGCAGGCTTAAACTACCCACCATGCAAATTTTGGGTATCGAATCTTCTTGTGACGAGACGGGTGTGGCGCTGGTGGCGGCCACGGGCCAGGATTTACCGCGCCTGTTGTCACACGCTTTGTACAGCCAGATCGAGATGCACCAGGCCTATGGCGGTGTGGTGCCAGAGCTGGCCAGCCGCGACCACATCCGCCGGGTGCTGCCGCTCACCCGCCAGGTGCTGGCCGAGGCGGGGGCCAGCTTGGCCGACATCGACGTGGTGGCCTACACCCGGGGGCCGGGTTTGGCCGGTGCGCTCTTGGTGGGCTCGGGCGTGGCCTGCGCGCTGGCCGCCGCCTTGGGCAAGCCCGTGTTGGGTGTGCACCATTTAGAGGGCCATTTGCTCTCGCCTTTTTTGAGCGAAGACCCGCCCGAGTTCCCTTTCATTGCCTTGCTGGTTTCAGGTGGCCACACGCAGTTGATGCGGGTGGACGGCGTGGGCCGCTACGACTTGCTGGGCGAAACCATCGACGATGCCGCAGGTGAGGCTTTTGACAAGTCGGCCAAGCTCATGGGCTTGCCTTACCCCGGTGGCCCCGGCCTGGCGCGCTTGGCCGAGCAGGGCAACCCGGCTGCTTACAAACTGCCCCGGCCTTTGCTGCACAGCGGCGACCTCGACTTTTCGTTTGCGGGCCTGAAAACCGCGGTGCTCACGCAAAGCCAAAAAATCGGCCCCGCCGCCCACACCGAAGGCGCGAGCGAGCGGGCCGACTTGGCCGCCTCCACGCAGGCGGCGATTGTCGAGGTGCTGGTCAAAAAGTCGATGACCGCGCTCAAAACATCGGGCATGAAGCGCTTGGTGGTGGCCGGTGGCGTGGGGGCCAACCGCGAACTGCGGGCGCAGCTCAACGCCGCTTGCGCCCAAGCCCGTGTGCGCGTGCATTACCCCGAGTTGCACCTGTGCACCGACAACGGCGCGATGATCGCCATGGCCGCCGCCATGCGCTTGCAAGCCGGTGTGCAAAGCGCCCAGGCGCGCTACAGCTTCGATGTGAAACCGCGCTGGCCGCTGCACGAACTGGCCTGAGCGCTGCTGGAAAGACCGACTGCCCGCGCCAGATGGCAGACCCTGCACGCGAATAACCGCTTGGACAACAGCCTTCTGTGACGCAGCAGGGCCATTCGCTACACTGCCCCCTTTTTTCACCATGATCCGTCTGTGAGCGGGTTCTTTTTTGAAATGCATCAGATGCTTTTGGCCACCCGCCGCGCTTTTTTCTTGTCCTTGGCGGCCCTGTGTGCTTGGCCAGCCTTGGCCCAAAGCCCTTCGTCAACGAATACCCAGGTCTCCTTGCCGCCCATCCATTTGGCCTTGGTGGAAGGTTTGAGCGGGCCATTTGCCAACACCGGTGAGTCGGTGGTGCGCAACATCGCCTGGGCGGTCGAGCGGGTCAATGCGCGTGGCGGTGTCAAAACGGCGCAGGGCATGCGGCCCATGGTGCTCACGCGCCACGACAGCAAGGGACAAAGCGAAGAAGCGCTGTCTTCTCTCAAAAGCGCGCTCGATGGGGGGGCGCAGTTTGTGTTGCAAGGCAACTCCTCGGCCAATGCGGCCGCCTTGCTCGATGCCATCAACAAACACAACGATCGCGAGCCCACCCGGCGCGTGCTGTTTCTCAATTACTCGGCGGTTGACCCGGCCTTGACCAACGAGAAATGCAGCTTCTGGCATTTTCGTTTTGACGCCCACGCCGACATGCGCATGGCGGCGCTCATGGCAGTTTTGCGCAAGGACCAAAGTGTCAAGTCGGCCTATTTGATCGGGCAGGATTACAGCTTTGGTCAAGCCGTGCTGCGCGAGGCGCGTCGGCAATTGGGCCTGCAACGCCCCGATGTGCAAATCGTGGGTGACGAGCTGCACCCTTTGGGTCGGGTCAAAGACTTTTTGCCCTATGCCGCCAAGATCAAAGCCAGCGGCGCGCAAGCCGTGATCACCGGCAACTGGGGCAATGACCTGACGCTTTTGGTCAAGTCTGCACGCGAGGCTGGCTACGCAGGCAAGTTCTACACTTTTTACGGCAATGCCTTGGGCGCGCCAGCGGCCATCGGTGAGGCCGGTGTGGGCCGGGTGATTGCGGTGGCCGAATGGTTGCCCAATGTGCCGGGTGAGGCCAGTGCGCAGTTTTACCAAGCCTTTCGCCAGCGCTTTCCCAAGCCCTCAGAAGACTATCTGCACCTGCGCATGCAACTGATGGTGGAGGCACTGGCGCAAGCCATCGAAAAGGCTGGGGGCACCGAGCCTGTGGCCGTGGCCCGGCAATTGGCAACAGCCCGTGTCAGCATGGCCGGACACAGCGGCAGCATGCGCGCCGAGGACCACCAGTTTCAACAAGCGCTGGTGGTCGGGGTGATGGCCCGCCAAGGCACACCGGGCGTGCCCTTTGACGTGGAGGGCTCGGGCTATGGGTTCAGGGTGGTGCGCCAGATCACGGCAGAGCAAGCCCAGTTGCCCAGCTCTTGCCAAATGGTGCGGCCAGGCTGAATCATTCCAGTTTGATGTTGGCCTTCTTGATCAAGTCACCAAAACGCTCGAACTCTTGACGGTTCAGCTGGGCAAATTGCTCGGGTGAAATCGTTCCGGGCTCGCCCCCTAAGCCTTTCAGCTTGGCCTGGATGTCGGGCATTTTCAAAATTTTGGCCAACTCGCTTTGCAGCCGGGCCAGCACGTCGGGTGGTGTGCCGGCGGTCACAAACATGCCGTACCAAGTGCTCATCTCAAAGCCACTCACACCGGCCTCGGCCAAGGTGGGCACTTGGGGCAATTCGCTGCTGCGGGTGGCCGTAGTCAAGGCCAGGGGCTTGAATTTGCCCGCCTTGATCTGCCCCATGGCCGAGGAGGTGGTGTCAAACATGATTTGCACGCTCCCGCCAATGATGTCCAGATGCGCTTGGCTGCTGCCCCGGTAAGGCACATGGATGCTTTTCACACCCGCAGCCAAATTGAATCCTTCGCCCGCAATGTGCTGGGTGCTGCCCACGCCGGAAGACGCGTATTTGAAGTCGTTGGGCTTGGCTTTCATCAAGGCCACCAACTCGGCCACATTGTTGGCCGGCACGTTGGCCCCAACCACCAACACGTTGGGCACCGTGACGATGAGGCCGACCGGGGTCAGGTCTTTCATCGGGTCAAAACTGAGTTTGATCAGGTGGGGCGCGATGGCCTGCCCGGTGTTGGTGGCCACCAGCAAGGTGTGGCCGTCGGCGGGGGCTTTGGCGGTCAGGTCGGCGGCAATGGTGTTGGACGCTCCAGGCTTGTTGTCCACCACAAACGAGCCTTTGAACGCCTCGCCCAATTTCTCGGCCAACATGCGGGCGATGATGTCGGTGCCCCCGCCTGCATTGGCCCCCACCATGATGCGCACAGGTTTGGTGGGGTAGTTTTGCGCCAGGCCCAGCAGGGGCGTGGTGAGCAATGCGGCGATCAGTATTTTTTTCAATGTCATGACAAAGTCTCCTGCAGTGGGGTGGTGGTTTGACGCAAAGATGTGCGCATGCGGGTGGCCATGCGGGCAGCCAATTCGAAAGCATTGGTCATGGCTTGAGGATTGGCCTTGCCCAGACCTGCGATGTCGTAAGCCGTGCCATGGGCCGGGGTGGTGATCGGGCAGGGCAGGCCGCCATGCACCGTGACGCCTTGCTCAAAACCCATGAGCTTCATGGCGATTTGCCCTTGGTCGTGGTACATGGTCACCACACCGTCGTAGCCGCCGCTTGCACGGATGGCGCGCACAAAGGTGGTGTCGGCCGGGAAGGGGCCGTCGGCCGCAAAGCCCATGGCACCAGCCAGCGCGACCCCTGGCGCGATGATGCGGCCTTCTTCGTCGCCATAGTTGCCGTTGTCGCCGTTGTGCGGGTTCAGGCCGCAAACCGCGATGCGCGGCGTGGCCACGCCCGAGGCTTGCAGCGCCTGCGCAATCATGCGAATGGCATCGGCGACCTTTTCAGGGCTGAGCAGCGATGACACTTCGCTCAAGGGGACATGCGAGGTCACCCGCGCGGTCCACAGGTTTTTCAACACATTGAGCTCGCCGCAAACGCCCTCAAAATGCATGTGTTCGGCAAACCAGCGCAGTTCGTCTTCTTGCGTCATGCCGCCTTGACGCAGTGCCGACTTGTTCAAAGGCGCAAAGCAAAAAGCGTCGGCTTGTCCCGCCATGACCAAATCCACCCCGGTGGCCAAGGCTTCGAGCATGTACCGACCGTTGTGGGCGTTGGCCACGCCAGGCGCGAAAGCGGGTGAGTGCTGGCCCGGCCAAGGGTGACAAAGCACCTCGGGCGGGGCCTGGATGGCCCCTTGCTGGCCAATCAAAATCAGCTTGGCCTGTGTTTTCCAAGAAGGGTTTTGCAGCATTTTTTCGACCAGTTCAGGGCCGATGCCAGCGGGATCGCCAGTAAAGAGTGCCAAGGTGGGCAGTGACATGGGTGTTCTCTGTTGGTGAGGGGTATGTAGGACAATGAACGAGCAAGATTTCGTGTGCAATCTTGGTTGAAATTTGCGTGTAATACGTAATTACGGATAATCCTATAAGCCCATCCAGATGCAGTCAAGCTCTGGTTATCCCGCATACTTGCGCCTCATGTCCTCACAAGAACCCTCCAGCCAGATTGAGCGCGTGCCCCTGCACGAAGAAGTCACCAACCGTTTGCGCGACATGATCGTGTCATTGCGCCTGCGCCCGGGCGAGCGTATCCAAGAGTTGGAAGTGGCGCAGTTGCTGGGGGTGTCCCGTACCCCGGTGCGCGAGGCGCTCAAAGTGTTGACGGCCGAGGGCTTGGTCGAACTCATGCCTTTGCGCGGGGCCATTGTGAAAGTGTTTTCAGCCAAAGACGCCCGCGACATGCTCGATGTGATCGCCTTGGTGGAGTCCTATGCGGGCGAGAGGGCTTGCTTGGCCAGCCAAGCCCAAATTGACGCCATTTTGGCGATGCACCAGCAGATGAAGCTGTTTTTTGAAGCCCGTCAGCGGCTCGAGTACTTTGCCTTGAACCAACGCATCCACGAGGCCCTGATTGCCTTGGCCGACAACGACACCCTCAGCATGACCCATGCCACGCTGAGCAAACGCATGCGCAGCTTGCGCTACAGCGGCAACTCCACCCCCGACAACTGGAACGCGGCCATGGCCGAACACGAGCAGATGATGGTGGCTTTGGCAGCGCGCGATGGACCGGCGTTGTCACGCATCATGGCGGAGCACATCCGCAACACGTGGCCGCGCATCAAAGACCTGGTGGGCTAAAGCGCTGCCAAAGCCCGCGTGCGCCGCTTGCTGGCGGGCGCGGTTGGTCGCTTCGCGCCGCGCTGGCTTGTCCCGCACTTGCCAAGGCCCGCCGCGTGCGCCTGCTAACCTGAATGCATGAGTCTTTCTAAGTCCACCTCGGCCACCGCCTCTGCCTCTGGCGCTGCTGCCTCAGACCATCTGATCGACTCGGCCTATGCCGCGCGCCGCTTGGTGGTCACGCTGCTGTTGATGACCTTGGGCGGCTCCAGCATGTATGTGGTGGCTGTGGTCTTGCCAGCGGTGCAGGTCGAGTTTGGCGTCAGCCGGGCCGACGCGTCTTTGCCCTACACCATGATGATGATTGGCTTTGGTGTGGGCGGGCTGTTCATGGGCCGCTGGGCCGACCGGGCGGGGGTGCATGTGCCCTTGATGTTGGGCGGTGTTGGCACGGGCCTAGGCTTCATTGCCGCCAGTTTGTCGGGCAATATTTGGTGGTTTGCTCTGGCGCATGGCGTGTTGATGGGGCTGCTGGGCAGCTCCACCACCTTTGCGCCTTTGCTGGCCGACACCTCGCTGTGGTGGAACAAGCGCCGAGGCATTGCCGTGGCGGTGTGCGCCAGCGGCAACTACCTGGCCGGGGCGATTTGGCCGCCCTTGGCACAACAAGGCATCGAAAGCATGGGCTGGCGCAGCACCTATGTTGCGCTGGGTTTGTTTTGCGGCATCGGCATGGTGCTGCTGAGCTTGCTCATGCGCCAAAGGCCACCGCTCTTGCAAAGCCCGGTGGTGGGCAGCGTGCAGGCCCTGCAGTCGCAGCGCCCCTTTGGGTTGAGCTTGAACAAAGCGCAGTTCGTGTTGTGTGTGGCGGGCGTGGCCTGCTGCGTGGCCATGGCCATGCCGCAGGTGCACATCGTGGCGTACTGCACCGACCTGGGTTTTGGCGCGGCACGCGGGGCCGAAATGCTCTCGCTCATGCTGGCCAGCGGCATTGCCAGCCGTTTGATCTCGGGCGCCATTTGCGACCGCATTGGGGGCTTGCGCACCTTGGTGCTGGGCTCGGTTTTGCAGGGCGTGGCTTTGCTGCTGTTCTTGCCCTTTGATGGCTTGGTGTCGCTGTACATCATCTCGGCCATGTTTGGCCTGTTTCAAGGCGGCATCGTGCCGGCCTACGCCATCATCGTGCGCGAGTACTTCCCGGCCAAAGAGGCCGGTTCACGCGTGGGCGCGGTCATCATGGCCACGCTCTTGGGCATGGCCTTAGGGGGCTGGATGTCGGGCAAAGTGTTTGACCTGACCGGCTCCTACCATGCGGCCTTTGTGAACGGCGTGATGTGGAACGCCCTGAATTTGAGCATCGCCCTGTGGCTGCTGTGGCGTGTCAAGCGGGCGGGGGTGCCAGCGGCTTGAGCAGGGCCTTGGTTGGAGACCCGTTTTGTCGGTGCGTTTTGAGCTTGTCATTGGCCTTGCAGCACCCGAATCGCGGTCAGAGACCGCTCCTACAGGGTTCGTATGGGCAGTGTGTTTGCAACACCGATCGCGGTCGGAGACCGCTCCTACGGGGTTCGGGTGGGCAGTGTGTTTGCAACACCGATCGCGGTTGGAGACCGCTCCTACAGGGTTCGGGTGGGCAGTGTGTTTGTAACACCGATTGCGGTCGGAGACCGCTCCTACAGGGTTCGGGTGAGCAGTGTGTTTGCAACACCGATCGCGGTCGGAGACCGCTCCTACAGGGTTCGTGTGGGCAGTGTGTTTGCAACACCGATCGCGGTCGGAGACCGCTCCTACAGGGTTCGGGTGGGCAGTGTGTTTGCAACACCGATCGCGGTCGGAGACCGCTCCTACAGGGTTCGGGCGGGCAGTGTGTTTGCAACACCGATCGCGGTCGGAGACCGTTCCTACAGGGTTCGTATGGGCAGTGTGTTTGCAACACCGATCGCGGTCGGAGACCGCTCCTACAGGGTTCGGGTGGGCAGTGCGTGGCTCGGTAGGAGCGGTCTCTGACCGCGATCAGTCGGTCGCTGACCAGCTCACGCCGTCGTCCAGCGGGTAAATCGGGCGGCGCAGTTTTTTGAACTGCAGCTCGCTGTAGTCCGAGGTGCAGGCCCCGGCCCCAGCGCATGCCACTGTGGCACCGGCCAAGTGGCCCAGGCCCGCGCGCCAGTGCACCCGGCTTTTGAGCAGCACAAACTGTTTTTGCGTCGGGTCCATGCCCAGGCAGAGCAGGGCGTTCACGTCAAAGGGCACGACATGGCGCGAGATCAGCGCCACCTCCACATCGCCCGTGTCGATCACCACCGCCAGGCCCATGTTCTGCTGGGCACCTTGGCTCATCGGCCCTTTGTTGCGGTACTTGCCGTTCGAGATCAGCTTGACCACACCTGAGAGCTCGATCGGCTCGCTGTGGTGCGGCATGAGCGGCATGGCCATCTTGCCGCCCACTTGCAAGCGCACCTGCGCCCCGATGCCCGCTGCAATCGCGCCCTGCACCGCCTGCGGGTCAAAAATTGCAAACACCGCCACCTTGCGCAAGCCCTGGCGCAGCACCTCGGCCAGCACGGCGGTGGTGTCCATGGTGCCGCCCGAAGCCGCGTTGTCATAGTGGTCGAGCAGCACCACCGGAAACTCGGTCAGCGTTTTGGCGCGGGCCACTGAAGCGGCCAAAGGCTCCAGTTTGTACACCCACTGCGCCCGGCTGCTCCAGGCCATGTGCAGCAACTCGTCGCGCAGGCGCTGCGCCAGCGCCGGGTCGTTGTCGGTCACCACCACCACCGACAGGCCGGCGTTTTCGATGTCGGCATGCGGGAAACCGGTGAACACGCTGGCGCACAAAGCGCCTTTGTCCTCCATTTGCCGGGCGCGCGCCTGGATGGAGCGATTCGGCTCGTCCAGCGAGCTTTGCCGCATGATGTGCGGAATCATCGGCAAGCGCCCCCAGGCCGTGGTGGGCTGCACCTGGCCCTGAATCAAGCGGATCAAGGCCGAGCCCGCCCGCATACCCGTGCCATACATGTCCACATGCGGGTAAGTTTGGTAACCCGCCACGGTTTGCGCCAACTCGACCATGTCGGCATACACATTGGCGTGCATGTCGTAAGCCACGCCAATGGGCGTGTGGGGGTCAATGGCGCGGATGCGGCGCAGCAACTCACCTTCGCCGTCTTCGTGGCTTTGGCTCACCATGGCGCCGTGCAGGTCGAGCAAGATGCCGTCAAAACCACCCCGCGCCACGGCCTGCAAAATCGTCTGGCTCATGGCCTCGTAAGCCGCGTCGTGCACCAGCCCACTGGGCGCGGCGTGTGCGGCCAGCGCCACTTCAAACCTGGCCCCGGCCTGCTCGGCCAAATCAATGAACGCCGCCGTGGCCGTGCCCGTGCCGCGAAACGCCGCGATGGCCGCCTCGCCACGCGGCGGCGCTTCACCCGCACCGAGCGCAAAGCGCTGCAAGTCGGTGGGCACCGGCGAGAAGGTGTTGGTCTCGTGCATCATCATCGCGATCAGCAAACGCATAGGGCCTCCAGTTCAACAGACGCCCATGATCGCCCCGTGCGCTGGCAGGGCACAGTCACCGAGGTGCCAGCGTGGTCAAGGATGTGCGTTTGTCCGGATTGACAGCCAGTCTCGCGGGATCAAGACTGAACGCCCTTTAAGGAGATGACGCATGTTCCCTTGCATCGACACACTCAGCGCGGAAACGGCCCACGAGCGCGGCCAAATTTATGGCCGCCAGGCCCAAGACCGCATCCAGCACAGCGTCATCACCTATGCCCGGTTGTTTGCCGCCTGCGGCATCGACTGGGCCAACGCCTGCGAGCGCGCCTTGCGCTTTGAGCCGGTGATCGAG
>NZ_JBIKIL010000144.1:0-8779 GCF_044361645.1 Limnohabitans sp.
ACCCGCCGCAAAGGCGTGCTCGACGGCATGGGCCTGCCCGGCAAACTGGCCGACTGCCAAGAAAAAGACCCGGCCCTGTGCGAAATCTACATCGTCGAGGGTGACTCCGCCGGTGGCTCGGCCAAGCAAGGCCGCGACCGTAAATTCCAGGCCATCTTGCCCCTGCGCGGCAAGATCCTGAACGTCGAAAAAGCCCGCTACGAGAAGCTGCTCACCAGCAACGAAATCATCACGCTGATCACCGCCTTGGGCACCGGCATCGGCAAAGTGTCCGCCGACTCCGGCAAGAGCGGCACCGACGACTTCAACGTCGACAAACTGCGCTACCACCGCATCATCATCATGACCGACGCCGACGTGGACGGCGCTCACATCCGCACCCTTTTGCTCACGTTCTTCTATCGCCAGATGCCCGACCTGGTCGAGCGCGGTCACATCTACATTGCCCAGCCACCGCTCTACAAAGTCAAAGCGGGCAAAGAAGAGCTGTACCTTAAGGACGGGCCAGCGCTCGACGGCTTCTTGCTGCGCATCGCGCTCAAAGACGCCAGCATCAGCACCGGCGGCGCTGCGCCCCAAGTGCTCACGGGCGAAACGCTCGAAGCCCTGGCGCGCAAACACCAAGTGGCTGAAAACGTCATTACCCGCTTGTCTAACTTCATGGACGCCGAAGCTTTGCGCGCCATGGCCGACGGCGTGTCGCTGAACCTGGACACGCTGGATCAAGCCGCCGAGTGCGCCCCCGCACTGCAAGCCAAACTGCGCGAACTCAACACCACCGGCATACCCGCCGAAGTGGCGGCCGAATTTGACGTGCGCACCGACAAACCGATCCTGCGCATCAGCCGCCGCCACCACGGCAACATCAAGAGCAGCATCATCACGCAAGACTTTGTGCACGGTGCCGACTACGGCGCGCTGGCCGAAGCCGCTGAGACCTTCCGCGGTTTGCTGAGCGAAGGCGCCAAAGCCCTGCGCGGCGAAGGCGAGCGTCAGAAAGAAGAAAAAGTGGGCGACTTCCGCCAAGCCATGCATTGGCTCATCAGCGAAGCCGAACGCACCACCAGCCGCCAGCGCTACAAGGGCTTGGGCGAGATGAACCCCGCCCAACTGTGGGAAACCACCATGGACCCCACCGTGCGCAGATTGCTGCGCGTGCAGATCGACGACGCCATCGAAGCCGACCGCGTGTTCACCATGCTCATGGGCGACGAAGTCGAGCCGCGCCGCCACTTCATCGAGAGCAACGCGCTGCGGGCGGGCAACATCGATATTTGAGGGCTCAGGCCCTCACCCTCAGCCAGCAGGTTGTGACATTTCACGACTTTGTGCCTGAGGTTTTGGCAGGCCATGCCGAGCCACTCGGGCATGGCCATTTTTTCCACTTTGTACGGGCCTGTTCGGCCCTGAAGCATGTCCACTTTGACACCTCTCTCACAGCCTGCAAGTCGGGATTTCACGCTCAGTGATTTCGACTTTGAGCTCCCCCCCGAACTGATTGCCCAGCACCCTGCCGCCCAGCGCAGCGCTTCGCGTTTGCTCGATGGCGCGCCCGGTGCCATCACCGACCGGGTTTTTCGCGAACTGCCCGGCCTACTCAACCCGGGCGATCTGCTGGTTTTCAACGACACCAAGGTGGTCAAGGCGCGCATCTTTGGCGAGAAGGCCTCCGGCGGCAAGCTGGAGCTGCTGATCGAGCGCGTGCTGCCCGGCCACCAGGTGGTGGCGCACATGAAAGTGAGCAAAAAGCCTTTGCTGGGCGGCAAGATGCACATGGCGGGCGGCGCACACCAGGGCGGTTTTGATGCGCTGCTCTTGGGCCGTTGGCCCGATGCCAACGGCCCGCTGTTTCATCTGCAGCTGAGTGACGAGCCCCATGCGCTGATGGAAAAGCACGGCGTCATGCCACTGCCCCCCTACATTGAACGCCCGGCGGGCGCGGCTGCGCATGCCGACACCGAAGAAGACGAACAGCGTTACCAGACCGTCTTTGCCCGCGCCCCGGGCGCGGTGGCCGCGCCCACCGCAGCGCTGCATTTTGACGAAGAGGTATTGGCCGCCCTGGCGGCACGGGGCGTGCATACCGCCAGCGTCACGCTGCATGTCGGTGCGGGTACTTTTCAGCCGGTCAAAACCGAGAACATCGCCGAGCACCACATGCACAGCGAATGGTATGAAGTGCCCAAAGCCACCCAGCAAGCGATTGCAGAGTGCCAAGCACGCGGCGGCCAAGTCGTGGCGGTGGGCACCACCACGGTGCGCACGCTGGAGTCGTGGGCCAAGTTCGGCCAGGTCAGCGGCGACACCCAGATTTTCATCACGCCGGGCTTTGAGTTCAAAGTGGTCGATCTGCTGATCACCAACTTCCACCTGCCCAAAAGCACCTTGATGATGCTGGTCAGCGCCTTTGCGGGCTACGAACACATCATGGGCCTGTACCGCCACGCGATCGCGCAGCGCTACCGTTTTTTCAGCTATGGCGATTCGATGCTGCTGAGGCGTACCAAGATCGATTGAACCTGCTGAAATTACCGCGCATTACAATTGCACTGCACTTGAAAGGTTTGATGTGAAAACTGCAACACTTCCAGCTCTGCGTGTCAGTCCAGATTTAAGGCAAGCTGCCGAAAAAGCACTTCGACCCAATGAAACCCTTTCTAAATTGATGGAAACCTCATTGGAAAAGTTCATCGCCCACCGTGCAGCAGAAGACGAGTTCATCGCCCGAGGTCTGCGCTCAGCCCAAGACGCGCGCCAAAATCAGGTTTACTTTTCGGCCGATGAAGTGCTTCAGACATTGAAGCACCAATTGGCCAAAGTACAGTACTCAGCCCCTTGACATCCAAGTGGGTTGGCCATGGATGACTTTCATGTCCGTTTCACGGAACAAGCCCAGTCCGATCTGAGTCGGCTCTATGAGTTCCTTCTGGCTTTTGACATTCATACCGCTGAACGGGCATTGTTAGCCATTGAAAACGGTCTGGATTTTTTGCGCAAATCACCTTTTTCTTGTCGCAAAGCAGCCGATGGTGCACACGGCCCTCTGCTCAGAGAGCTCATCATTTCATTTGGTGCATCTGGGTATCTGGCACTTTTTGAAATTGAAGACGCTCAAACGGTGACCATCCTCGCATTGCGACATCAGCGAGAAGACGATTTCCACTGACGATCATCGCGCTCTGTCCAATTCAGTCCAGCTGAAGAAACACCCGCCCACCTTCGATCTTGACCGGCCAGGTCTTGGCCGGCTCGGTCGCCGGGCCGCAGGCCACTGAGCCGTCGCGCAGGCTGAACTGGGCCTGGTGGAAGGGGCACTCCACGTGCTCGCCTTCGACAAAGCCGTCGCACAGTTTGGCGTTGCCGTGGGTGCACGGGTTGCCAATGGCGAAGACCTCGCCGTCTACGCTGAACAGCGCAATGTCCAGGCCCTCCGGCGTCACGGCGATGCCTGCGCCCTCAAACAAATCGGCCTCGGCGGCCACGTCGGTCCACTCGGTTTTTGGGAAGCTCATGGTCATATCGGGTAAATGATGGCGTTGGGGATCATTTCGCTGTCGTACACGCACAGGCGCTCGGCAAACTTCAGGCCCTCGGGGGTGGGCACGATGGTGTCGATGTAGCGGCCCACATTGAACACCGTGCTGGCCTTGTCGAGTTTGGTGCGGAACACCGCATAGTTGGCCTCAGCATGGATGCGCTCACCATCGACGCGCCGCACCACCGGCGCGCCCACCACATGGCGCTGGTAATAGGGGTCGTGGTACAGCGTTTCCTGAATGCCATACACCCGGTCTTTGAGCATGCCTTTGCTGGTGAACGACAAGGTGCACAGCGGAAAGCCGCGCGCATGGTTCTCACGCGGGATGAGTTTGTACACACACTGCTCGGTGAAAAACTCGGGCCATAAATCCCACTGCCCGCTGTCCACGGCCAAGGCGTAGTCGGCGTACAGGCGGGTCAAGGCCATGTGGGTTTCAAAGTTCACCATGGTCATCGTGGTCAGGCCTCCATCACTTTGCGCCAGTAGGCGTACATGCCCCGGATCAGGGTTTCGGTCACCATGTGATCGGTCTCGCCCACATCGCGCCCGCCCAGCTCCACCAGCATGCGGTGCTCGGGTTTGGTCTCAAAGGCTTGCTGCGAGAACTCGATCACCTCGCCGTCGTCTGCGCTCACAAAACCGGCCGGGCCAAACAAATTGGACTGGCGCAGGCGCCTCTCGGTCATCTCGGGCGTGTCGTCTTCAAAGCCAAAGTGCGTCCAGACAAAGTCAAACGCGCCATGCCCGTCGGGCTGGATGTGCCGCGTCGACACGCTGTTGACTTGCTGCTGAAAAATCACACTGGGGAACAAGGTCATCATCACCGCCGTGGGCATCTTGTCGTCCATCTGCCACCAGGCCTCGGGCACGATGTCCAGAAAACTGGCGTCATGGAGTTGCATGCTGTCCTTGAAGCTGCTCACTTGTGTGACCTGCGACGCCGCGCCCGTGGCCTGGCCCGCGCTGCCCCGGGTCGAGATCATGGCGGCGTGGCGGTGGTGCGCGTCCATGCGCAGCTCGCTCTGGTTGTCGGCGCGCCACAGGCCAAAAGTCACAAACCAGGTGTGCAGCAGGCCGGGGTGGTAGGGGTCCTTGATGTTCTCTTGCATCAGCTTCCAGTTGCCCGGAATGCGCTGGCGGTTGTAGCCCAGCACCACCAACTTGCGGCCATTGAACAGGCGGTCAAAGTATTTCAGGATGGTTGGGCCCATGAAATCTTCGAGCGACGCCACATTGTGGTCGAACGAGGCGAACACCACGCCGCCGCGCGTGGCCACTTTCAGGGCCGTCAGTCCGTGGTCCTTGGGGTCAAAGTCGGAGGGCATGCCGCCGTTGACCTTGCCGCCCTGCCTCACGCCGCGCCGAAACGGCACGCCCTGCAAGTCGCCTTGCAGCGTGTAGCTCCACTGGTGGTAGGGGCAGACAAACTCTTTTTTGTTGCCATGGCGCTCGCGGCAAAACTGCATGCCCCGGTGGGCGCAGACGTTTTCCACCACGTGGATCTGCCCATCGTCTGCGCGCGTCATGATGACCGAGCGCTCGCCCACCACGGTGCGCTTGAAGTCACCCACGTTCGGGATCTCGGCCTCCAGGCCCACATAGCTCCAGTGGCTTTTGTAAAAGAAGCGCTCCAACTCCTTTTTGTGCAGGCCTTCTTCGGTGTACACGGCAAACGGGACGCGGCTGGTGCCTTCCGTTTCCCAGTGGATGGGGTGTTCGGTCATGGTGTTGTCCTCAAGCGTGTGATGTGAGCGTGACCATCCTGTCGCGATGGATTTTCCAAATGGTTTCGGCAAGATTGTGCAGGCCAATCACCTGAACTCCGTCTCCCACGGGATAAGCGTCTGTGCCGGGATAGACCAACCAGCGCTTGGCGGGCTTCAAGTCTTCACACGCACTGTAAAAACCCTTACGAGGCTTGCTGGCAACACCGCGTTTGACTTCAATGGCCCACACACCGTGCCCCGGAATGTCGAGCAGCAAATCCACCTCGGCACCATTGCTCGTGCGGTAAAAACCACTGCTGGTATTGAGCGGCGCGGCGTTGAGCAAGGTCTCCAGTGCAAACCCCTCCCAACTGTTGCCTACCACCGGGTGCGACAACAGCGCATCTTGGGTGCCTATTCCCAAAAGAGCATGCACCAAACCACTGTCGCGCACATACAACTTAGGCGATTTCACCAGGCGTTTGCCTGCGTTGCTATACCAAGCTTGCACGCGGCGCACCAACATCAGATCAACCAACATGTCCAGGTAACGGTGCACCGTCTTGGCGTCCAACATCAGGCTCTTGCCCAACTGCGACACATCCAGCAAACCGCCTTGTTGGTGCGCCAACATGACCCACAAGCGGCGCAAGGTTTCAGCTGGAACTCGTGCGCCAAAACTGGGAATATCACGCTCCAGATAGGTTTTGATCAAGTTCTGCCGCCACGCCATACTTTTCGGCAAACTTTTGGCCAAAAAACTGTTGGGAAATCCACCGCGCAGCCATAAGACGTCTTGCTGAGCCAGCCCCCCCTCCAATAACTGCAAAGGAGGCAATTCCAAATAGACCACCCGTCCGGCCAGACTTTCACTCGACTGCCTCAGCAGTTCACCCGTGGCAGAGCCCAGCAACAGAAATCGCGCTGTGCCCTGTCCCTGCCTTCGCCCCTGGTCAATCAAGCCGCGCAGCACTTGGAAGAGCGCAGGCATTTGCTGCACTTCATCCAAAATCACCAATTTATCGGCGTGATGCGACAAGTACGCCTCAGGGTCAGTCAACTTTTGCCTGTCACTGGGGCTTTCCAGATCCAAGTACAAGCTGCCTGACTGGCGACCACTCAGTCCTGATTTGGCAACATGCTCGGCCACGCGAAGCGCCAAAGTGGTTTTGCCTGCCTGACGCGGTCCAAGCAGTGCGACGGCTGGCACATCGGCCAGCGCATCCAGAACAGAAGCGAACAAGCAACGATCAATCATCCATGCATTATAGGGAGTTAAACACTTAAATTACATGGATGAAATATTTTCCAACTCACCTTTCTTGGCTTGCCGTGCGGGCAAAAGTGAGCTTAAGCCCTTACTTGGCATGCTCCTACAATCCATGCCTCAGCTTTAGGCCTTTCATGCTCCAATTCGACCTGCTCAAAACCGACCCCTCCAGCCACGCCCGACGCGGCATCTTGACCCTGAACCACGGCGTGGTGCAAACGCCGATTTTCATGCCGGTGGGCACCTACGGCACGGTCAAGGGCGTGATGCCGCGCAGCCTGCACGAGATGGGCGCGCAAATCATTCTGGGCAACACCTTTCACCTGTGGATGCGCCCGGGGCTGGACGTGATGCAGAGCTTTGGCGGCCTGCACCAGTTTGAAAAATGGGACAAACCGATCCTCACCGACTCGGGCGGTTTTCAGGTCTGGTCGCTAGGTCAGATGCGCAAGATCACCGAAGAAGGCGTGACCTTTGCTTCGCCCGTGAACGGCGACAAGCTGTTCATGTCGCCCGAAGTGAGCATGCAGATCCAAACGATTTTGAACTCGGACATCGTGATGCAGCTCGACGAATGCACGCCTTACGAGACCAAAGGGCACCTGACCACCGAGCTTGAGGCCAGCAAGTCGATGGAAATGAGCCGCCGCTGGGCCGTGCGCTCCCAAGACGAATTTGCGCGGCTGGAAAACCCCAACGCCCTGTTTGGCATCGTGCAAGGCGGCATGTTTGAAAACCTGCGCCAAGAGTCGCTGGATGCGCTGGTGGAGATGGATTTTCCGGGTTATGCCGTGGGCGGTGTGAGCGTGGGAGAGCCCAAAGACCTGATGCTGCAAATCATGGCGCACACCCCGCACCGCCTGCCGGCAAACAAGCCGCGCTACTTGATGGGCGTAGGCACGCCCGAAGATTTGGTGCAAGGCGTGGCCGACGGCGTGGACATGTTCGACTGCGTGATGCCCACCCGCAACGCCCGCAACGGCACGGTGTTCACCCGCTTTGGCGACTTGAAACTGCGCAATGCGCGCCACAAAAACGACCCGCAACCGCTGGACACCACCTGCACCTGCTACGCCTGCGCGGGCCATCCTATCGACTCAGCCTCAGGCTCCGGCGGCGTGTCTTGGGACCAAGGCGGGCGCGGCGGTTTCAGCCGCGCCTACCTGCACCACTTGGACCGATGCGGCGAAATGCTCGGCCCCATGCTGACCACCATACACAACCTGCACTACTACCTGAACCTGATGCAAGAGGTGCGCGGGTCGCTGGACGCGGGGCAGTTCAGCGCATTCCGGGCGCAGTTCAAGACCGATCGGGCGCGCGGTGTCTGAGGTATTTATCCATGCAAATCATGGCATGAAACGCCATGATTGCAAGGATAAAAAGAGTGCCTGCGCCCACAAAAAGGCACGCAAAACGCGCCTACCGGGAGCCCATCAAACTCGACCTCCATTCGATTACCTGGTGCAATACACCTTGGCATCTTCCGGCGAATAAATTCCACTTGAAAACAAATTCAATATGCCGTTCATGAACGAAGTCGTGCGTTCAACTTTGACCACATTGGTCGCGCCACCACAAATTCTTCCTGCATCCAATGTCTGGGTTTGACCCAAACCGCTTACAAAAAACGTTTGCATTTCGTCTTTAGCCAAAATAGCCCTTTGGCCATTGACCAAGGCGGTTTGGGTTGAACAAGCACTCGTGAAAGTGATGATCGCGAGGACTGTAAATATTCTTTTCATAGGACATTCTTTCAGCGAACACAATAAACACGAATTTGACGAGGTGTATAAATGCCCAGCGTTATCAGAGCCAACCCAATGTTGGCGGGCGTTAACTGCATTTCAACGCTGCGCACCTTGGCCGCGCCACCACATACTTTGGCAGCATCCACTTCTTTACTTTGCCAGATACCGCTTATAAAAAAAGACTGTGCGACATCCAGTGCTGGCGCAGCTTGCGCTGCCGACTGAAGCTCAAATTTTTGGGTAGCGCAACCACCCAAGGCAAGCGCCATGGCGATCAAAGCGATCTTTTTCATCTTCCATCCTTTTAATTGAATCACCACAACTGATTTCGTTGCGCTACTAATTTACCATTTTTATTTATTAAAATAGGTTTTTTTAAGTATAGGCGGATTCAAAAGTGAAGTGCAACACCCTTGATTTCAGTGGATGAGCGTGGAGTGTTGCTGGCTGTTTGCAAGCAGTTCACGGTAAACAGTCAGCGGCGATCGTACCCCCAAACCTTTGCGCGGGC
>NZ_JBIKIL010000145.1:0-8754 GCF_044361645.1 Limnohabitans sp.
CGCGCAAAGGTTTGGGGGTACGATCGCCGCTGACTGTTTACCGTGAACTGCTTGCAAACAGCCAGCAACACTCCACGCTCATCCACTGAAATCAAGGGTGTTGCACTTCACTTTTGAATCCGCCCTGTCATTAACCCTTGACTTAATCATTGACCACCACGACCATCGCACAAATCCAAGCGCGTATTGATGGTCGTGACCAGTTGATTGTATATACAGTAAATTTTTGTATACCCAAGGGAGATCGGTATGCAAGTCGCCAAATGGGTGAACTCGCTTGCGCTACGTTTTCCGGCACAGTTGGTCGCTGCTTTGGGGCTGAAAGAGGGTGAAGAGGTGGAGTTACACCTGGTGGGCGAGCGGCAGTTTCAGGTGAATAAAAAGCCAGAGTCAGCCGATCTGTTGGCCCGGCTGCGCCAACTGACGCCCGAAATCCATACCAGCAGAGGAAGCGACAAAAAACATGTGATGCAACACACCAAACCTGCATACAACAACTAAAATATACTTTTTCAAACAACTATCCCGGCCGACCCGAGCCAATACCCCAGCCCCCGTGCAAGCGCTGCCAAACAGCGCGCGCACTGCGGTAGCCATCTTGAAGCGCAAAAAAAGCGCCCAAGCCCCCCAAGGGCAGCCCACCACACATGCCCACGCCCGCCCCCAGCCGCCGCACGCAGCTGCAAGAAGACACCTACTTTCGGGTGCTGCGCATGCTGCAGGTCAACCCCGACCTGACGCGGCGCGAAATCGCTCAGCAACTGGGCATCAGCACCAGCGGGCTCAATTACTGCCTCAATGCCCTCATCGACAAAGGCTGGGCCAAGGTGCAGAACTTCAGCCAGTTCAAAAACAAATTTGGCTGCATCTACGTGCTGACCCCGCAAGGCATGCTGGAAAAAGTCTCGCTCGCCAGCCGCTTTTTGCAGCGCAAACAACCCGAATACCAAGCCCTGCGCACCGAAATCGACAGCCTGAAGGCCGAACTGAGCGCGCCAGACAACGGCCACCCCGGCCCCCACGCCCACCCCGCCAACCCATGACCCAGCACATCACTCCCGTCATCCTGTGCGGCGGCTCTGGCACCCGCTTGTGGCCCCTCTCGCGCACCGGCTTTCCCAAACAATTTTTGTGCTTGACCGGCAACGACAGCCTGTTTCAGCAGGCCGCGCAGCGCCTGAACCAGCTGGGTAACGCGCACATCCAAGTCAGCCCGCCGCTCATCGTCACCGGCGAAGAGCACCGCTTTTTGGCCACCGAACAACTGCGCGAAACCGGCATCGAACTGGGCCGCGCCCTGCTCGAGCCCGTGGGCCGCAACACCGCCCCAGCCCTCACGCTGGCGGCCCTGGCGGCCATGGAAGCTGGGCAAGACCCCATCCTCGTCGTTACCCCCGCCGACCAAACCGTGGCCCAGCCCGCCGCCTTTACAGCGGCCATGCACCAAGCCATCGCCCAAGCCGCCACTGGCAGCATCGTCATCCTGGGCATCACCCCCCATCAAGCCGAAACCGGCTACGGATACATCAAAGTAGCCCGTCATTGCGAGGAACGCAGCGACGCGACAATCCATGAAACCCGTCATTGCGAGGAGCGCAGCGACGCGGCAATCCACCATCTGTCGGTCCAAGCCTTCGTCGAAAAACCCAACCTCCAAACCGCCCAGCAATACCTGAGCGAAGGCGGCTACTACTGGAACGCCGGCATGTTCGTGCTCAAAGCCTCGGTCTGGCTGCAAGCGCTGCAACAATTCCGCCCCGACATCGCCCAAGCCACCCAACACGCATGGGAGCAACGCAGCACCGACGCCGCCTTTGTGCGCCCCGGCAAAGCCCAATTCACGGCCATCCCCGCAGAATCCATCGACTACGCCGTCATGGAACGCTGCCCCGGCAGCGCCTTCCCCATCCAGATGATCCCGCTCGACGCCGGATGGAGCGACCTGGGCACCTGGGACGCCGTGTGGAGCGTGCTGCCCAAAGACGAACACGGCAACGCCCATGTAGGCGACGTGCTTCACACCTGCAGCCACAACACCTTAGTACACGCCAGCAGCCGCCTAGTGAGCTTGGTGGGTGTGAGCGACTTGGTGGTGGTCGAGACTGCAGATGCCGTGCTGGTGGCCAGCAAGGCCAACAGCCAAGACGTGAAACACATCGTCAACCAACTCACCGCACAAAAGCGCGAAGAGCAAATCTTGCACCGCAAAGTGCACCGCCCCTGGGGCTGGTACGACAGCATCGACGAAGGCGGCCGCTTTAAGGTCAAGCGCATTCAGGTCAAGCCCGGTGCCAGCCTGAGCCTGCAAAAACACCACCACCGTGCAGAGCACTGGATCGTGGTGACTGGTACGGCCGAAATCACCAACGGCGACAAAGTGCTCACCCTGACCGAAAACCAGTCCACCTACATCCCCCTGGGCGAGGTGCACCGCTTGGCCAACCCCGGCTCCATTCCGCTGGAGATCATCGAAGTGCAATCGGGCAGTTATTTGGGTGAAGACGATATCGTGCGGTTTGAAGACACCTACGGCCGCGTGCGTTGAATTTCAAATAAAGCAAACTCGGGCAACGCAAAAATGAAACTGCTCATCGTTTTTGGCACCAGGCCTGAAGCCATCAAAATGGCTCCTCTAGTCAAGGAGCTACAGAAATCCTCCAAGCTTGTGGTCAAAGTGTGCGTTACGGCGCAGCACAGGCAGATGCTCGATCAGGTTCTCCAGCTGTTTGAAATCACCCCCGATTACGACCTTGACCTCATGCGCCCAGGTCAGACGCTGCCGCAACTGACCAGCAACATTCTGATGGGCATGGATGGCGTATTGGCCGACTGCTGCCCAGACTGGGTACTGATCCATGGAGATACATCAACCACCATGGCGACGAGCCTCGCTGCCTATTACAGACAAGTAGGCGTGGCCCATGTGGAGGCTGGTTTGCGCACCCACAACCTCTATTCGCCCTGGCCCGAAGAAGGCAACCGTCAGATCACCGGACGACTGGCCGGTCTGCACTTTGCGCCCACAGAAGAATCCAGAAGCAATCTGGTCAACGAGGGCCTGTTGTCCGAAACCATCTATGTGACGGGCAACACCGTTATTGACGCATTGCTCAGCGTAAGCCAACGCGTTGCCAGTGACCCACAGTTGAGTGCCACTCTGGCTGCGCGGTTCCCGTTTCTCGATCCTGTCAAACGTCTGGTTCTGGTGACCGGCCACAGGCGTGAAAATTTCGGGTCTGGCTTTGAGTCCATCTGCCACGCACTGAAAGACATTGCCCGTGAGCCTGGTGTGCAGGTTATCTATCCGGTGCACCTGAATCCTCAGGTTCAAGAACCTGTCCGCCGAATCCTTGGCGACGCCGCGAATGTGCACCTGATCGAACCGCTGGACTACCTGCCCTTCGTTTACCTCATGAAGTGCAGCCACCTCATCCTGACCGACTCGGGTGGCATCCAGGAAGAGGCGCCTTCGCTGGGCAAGCCGGTGCTGGTGATGCGAGACACGACCGAACGTCCCGAGGCCGTGGCTGCAGGCACGGTGCGCTTGGTCGGTACGGACCACAGCCGCATCGTCAGCGAAACACTCACATTGCTCAAAGATGAGGCTGCATACCAGCGCATGGCCTTTGCTCACAACCCTTACGGTGATGGTGTTGCTTGTCAGCGTATACGTAACATCTTTGAAGAACTGGCTGCGTCTACTACCACCCATTACCATGAACCTGCCCTTTAAAACCATCTCCATCTTCGGCCTCGGCTACATCGGCCTGCCGACAGCTGCCGTCTTTGCCAGCCGCAAAGTCAAAGTCATCGGTGTTGATGTGAACCAGCACGCCGTGGACACCATTAACCGAGGCCAGATCCACATCGTCGAGCCTGACCTGGACATGGTCGTGCATGCCGCTGTGAGCGAGGGTTATCTGCGTGCCACCACAAAAGCAGAGCCAGCTGATGCCTTTTTGATTGCAGTGCCAACGCCATTCAAGGATGGCCCCACGGGACCGCATCACCCGGACATGGACTACATCGAATCCGCCAGCAAATCAGTTGCGGCGGTCCTCAAGGCCGGTGACCTTGTGATCCTCGAGTCCACTTCGCCAGTGGGTGCCACCGAGCAAATGGCGGCCTGGCTTGCAGAGGTTCGCCCCGATCTCACCTTTCCCCAGACCCACGGTGAAGCCAGCGACATCCGCATCGCCCATTGCCCTGAGCGAGTGTTGCCAGGACAAGTGCTGCGCGAACTGGTCCAGAACGACCGCGTGATTGGGGGCATGACACCCAAGTGCTCAGCCGCTGCAACACGCCTGTACAAAACCTTTGTGCAAGGCGAATGCGTCATCACCAACGCCCGTACCGCCGAAATGTGCAAGCTCACGGAAAATAGTTTCCGCGATGTCAACATTGCCTTTGCCAACGAGTTATCCATCATCTGCGACAAGTTGGACATCAACGTTTGGGAACTCATCAAGCTGGCCAACAGGCACCCACGCGTCAATATTCTGCAGCCTGGCCCAGGCGTGGGTGGGCATTGTATTGCGGTTGACCCTTGGTTCATTGTTAGCAAGACTCCTGAGCTGGTCAACCTCATCCGTGCTGCTCGCGAAGTCAATGACGCTAAGCCCCATTGGGTGTTAGAAAAGGTAAAACTCGTCGTTGCCGAGTATCTGCTGGCAAATCCAACTAAGTCTGCATCGGATGTAACAGTTGCGTGCTTTGGCCTTGCATTCAAGCCCGACATTGATGACCTGCGTGATAGCCCAGCTTTAGAAATTGCATATCAAATTGCAATCTCTCACCCCGGCCCAGTTTTGACCATCGAGCCACACATTTCTTTGCTTCCCAATGTGTTTAAGTCGACTAAAACAGAGCTAGTTGAGTACGAAAAAGCTGCTCATAGGGCTGATGTTTTGGTGCTTTTGGTAGACCATAAGCAGTTTAAGCAACTGCCTTTGACTCCATCAACCTCTCAAAGGATTGTTGATACGAGAGGCGCATGGGTTGCCTAATCGTTTCATCGATTTTGATTTGAACAAAATAAGCTTTGTTAAGCGCAACAAAAGAAAGCAATGCGTACATATATAAATAAAATTGCACTCATAACCGGCATAACTGGCCAAGATGGTTCCTATCTCGCCGAGTTCCTGTTGAACAAAGGGTATGTGGTTCATGGCATAAAACGCCGAGCATCCATGTTTAACACTGCGCGGATCGACCACCTTTATCGCGATCCACATGAGGCAGATGTCCGCTTTTTCCTGCACCATGGTGATTTGACAGACTCCAGTAGCCTTATTCGCATCATTCAGCAGGTTCAGCCCGACGAAATCTACAACCTTGCGGCGCAGAGTCACGTTGCAGTCTCCTTTGAGGAACCGGAGTACACGGCCAATTCAGACGCCCTGGGCGCTCTGCGCGTTCTGGAGGCGATCCGCATTCTGGGGATGGAGAAGAAGACCCGCTTCTATCAAGCCTCCACCTCCGAACTGTATGGCTTGGTGCAGGAAACGCCGCAGAAAGAGACCACTCCCTTCTATCCACGTTCGCCCTACGCAGTGGCCAAGCTGTACGCGTACTGGATCACGGTGAACTACCGCGAAGCCTACGGCATGTACGCGTGCAACGGGATCCTCTTCAACCACGAATCACCGGTGCGCGGCGAAAACTTCGTGACCCGCAAGATCACGCGCGCGCTGGCACGCATCAAGCTCGGTTTGCAGGAGCACCTTTACCTGGGCAACCTGAATGCGCTGCGCGACTGGGGACACGCCAAGGACTACGTTGAGATGCAATGGCTCATGTTGCAGCAGACGCAGGCCGAGGACTTTGTGATTGCCACGGGGGTGCAGTACAGCGTGCGGGACTTCGTGAACGAAGCCGCCTCGGAAATGGGCATCAGGATGCGCTGGGACGGCAGTGGCGTGGAAGAAAAGGGATATGACGAACAAGGAAAGTGCCTCGTATCCGTCGATCCCCGCTACTTCCGCCCGACGGAAGTGGAAACACTCTTGGGCGACGCATCCAAAGCTCGAGAGAAGTTGGGTTGGTCGCCCAGGATCACCTTTCGGGAACTTGTCAGCGAGATGGTCCGCGAAGATCTGAAATCCGCTGAAAGAGACGAACTCATCAAGCGCCACGGCTATGCGGCCAACGATTACCACGAGTAAGCGCAGATGAATCTGCGTCGCAACCTGCTGGCGGGGCTGGCCAATTCAGGCTGGTCTGCATTGGTAGGCTTTGCGGTCGTGCCGTTCTATCTCAAGTATCTCGGCATGGAAGCCTATGGTTTGATCGGTTTCTTCATGACCGCGCAAGTGATGTTTCAGTTGCTTGACATGGGGATGGCGCCGACCATGAATCGCGAGGTTGCGCGGTGCTCGGCCTCCGGCCAACTGAGGGACGCCGGCAAGCTGCTGCACACGCTGGCCGTCATCTACTGGTGCGTCGCCATTGTCATCGGGCTGGCGGTCATTTTGCTGGCGCCTGTTATTGCGACCCACTGGTTGAAGTCGAAGGACCTTCCGGGTCAGACCGTCGTGAACGCGCTGATGCTGATGGGCCTGGTGGTGGCCTCGCGATGGCCCATTGGCCTGTACCAAGGTGCGCTGATCGGCGCACAGCGAATGACCATATCCAGTGCGGTGAACATGTCCATGGTCACCTTGGGCAGCGTGGGCGCAGTGTTGATCCTGGCTTTTGTGTCTCCGACCATTGAAGCCTTCTTTGCCTGGCAGGCGTTCGTGGGACTGGTTTACGCGGTGACACTGAGGAAGGTCACCTGGTGGGTGATTGGAACGTCGGATGCGAACCGGTTCGACACGGCGGAACTCAAGCGCATATGGCGTTTCACCGCAGGTATGAGTGCCATCGGGCTGACGGGCCTTGTGTTCAGCCAGCTCGACAAGGTCATCCTCAGCAAAGTGCTCGCCTTGGAGGACTTTGGGCACTACATGCTCGCGTCCGTCGTGGTGAGCGGGCTGTACATCCTGATCACGCCCGTGTTCAACCTCATCTATCCCCGTTTCTCAGCTTCGGTCGCCAAGGGTGATCTCGGGGAATTGACGAAGCTGTACCGCCTCGGCACCCGGTTGCTGGCCTCAATCCTTTTCCCGGCTGCCATGCTGCTCGCGGTCTTTGCAAAGGATATTGTTTACGTCTGGACCGGCAATCTCCAGGTCGCGACCAGCACGGCGCCTGTGATCGCATTGCTAGCTTCAGGCTCTGCACTCCACGGCCTCATGCATTTCCCGTACGCCTTGCAGCTCGCATATGGCGCAACGCGCCTGTCGTTGACAATCTATCTGGCGCTGATCGTTGTGATGCTTCCCTTGCTGGCCTTTCTACCGCTGAAATTCGGCACCGTGGGCGGCGGCGCAGCGTGGTTGGCGGTGTTGATCTTTTACATGTTGTTCGGGACTTGGTATATGCATCGGCGGCTCTTGCCTGGACAAGGTCTCCATTGGCTCGGCCGAGATGTCGGCATACCCTTGTTGCTTTCGATGGCCGTCGGGGCCTGCCTTTGGCAACTCGACTCAACCTACTTCGACGACGTTTTCGTGAAGCTGACTGGCGGAGTCTTAGCGATGCTGGCACTTCCCCTCGTATCCGTCCTTACATCTGGTGAACTGCGAGGTTACGCTCTGGCGATGCTTCAGCGCAGGACTCGGTAACACCTGACACGTTTGATTGCTGCCACTGCCCCGCACACCGTCAATTGATTCAATCTATTTATGACTATCATTCCGAATTCCGTTCGCCAGCGTCTGAAGAAACACCGCTGGCTCTACTCCTTTTATAAAGGCATGGAGCGCAAGCTTCATCACCTGAAGGACTGGTGGGGAACAATGGTCTGGAAGAAGACCACTGAAGTGACAACACCGTTAGGTTTCAAGCTTGTTTCAGGCTTCCATCCTGCGTATCAACAGATGCGGGTTGGTGAGTTCGAAGTGGAAGAAACGAAAATCATCAGAAAAATGCTCGCACACGTACAGGTGTTTGTGGACGTGGGTGCGAACTTGGGCTACTACACCTGTCTGGCATCACAAGAGGGGAAACCGGTACTTGCCTTTGAGCCGCAGCAACAGAATCTCAAGTGCCTGATGCAGAACCTTATAGTAAATAGCTATCAGGACACCGTGGAAATATTCCCCCTGGCGCTCAGTGAAAGACCCGGGCTTCTCACACTTTACGGTGCAAGCGGGCCGTCCGCCTCCTTGATCAAAGGTTGGGCAGGTTATTCGTCCAAGCACAGCCAGCAGATCGCAGTCTCCACACTGGACAATATTCTGGGAACGAGATTTGAAGAAGACCGCATCTTCATCAAGATCGATGTGGAGGGTGCTGAGTTTCAAGTCTTGAGCGGGGCGCTGCTGACACTTGATCGCAAAGTCAAGCCTATCTGGCTCCTGGAGGTGTGCCTGGAGGAGTTCCATCCATCCGGATTCAACCCGGACTACCAGAAAATATTCAATCTGTTCTTCGACCGGGGCTATACGGTTTACACCGCCACCGAGTCGCCTGTTCGCGTTGATCGACAAAGTATCCTGAACTGGGTTGCGCAAAAATCCAACCGCCAGAGCACATTCAATTATGTTTTCATCGACGAAGCTCTCGAATCGCATGTCACGGATACAGAAGTTCGACACCTTTTTCCAGAAACGCTTCCTTCCGCAGCCCAGTCTGCCAATAAATTCAAGCACTTGCGAGGGTTTTCAGACTGAAGCTTAAAAATCTTTGTAGTGGCACGTTATGCTTTCT
>NZ_JBIKIL010000147.1:0-8588 GCF_044361645.1 Limnohabitans sp.
GTTGCCTCAGGCGGATCGATGGAAGACGTTCTTGGACTACGTGGTGCAGAGAATCACCCGCCCCCTGCCGCCTTGGTATCCACCAAGTCAGCTCACGATGACAGAATAACTGCCGGATCTAGGTTCAATTCAGCACTCGCCCGCATGGGTTACAAAAAACACGGCCACGGCGCACGGGTTCCGGGCGCTGTTTTCAACCGTGACGAATGAGCATGATCGAAGCTTGCGCGATGTGATCAAGCGCCAGTGAGCCCACAAAGAACGCGATCAGGTGCGGGGCGTTTACCACCGATCCACCTACACGAAAGACCGCGCCCACCTGCTGCAGTGGTGGGCCGACTACCTGGACACCAAAGCCAAAGGGGCCGATGTGATCGACCTGGAAGCGCACAGGGCCGCATGACCTGCCCGGCACGGTGCCCAGCGCCAGCAAAAGCCGCCCACCGAGGCGGTTTTTTTGCGCCCGTGCGGTGTGCTTTGCGTTTTTTACCGGCTGCTGGTTTCAAAAAGTGCGGGGACAGCGGGGACAAATTGCAAGAACTGAGGTTTTATGCGGCTTGCAGCCCGATAGGGCAGTGGGGACAAAGTGGGGACGTTTAGGGGACAAAGCGGGGACAGTATCAGTATGTGAAAAAAAATCACTCATTCACCTCTATTGGGCCCCTTTTTCGCTTGCCTTTGCCCCTTGCCTTCGCTGCTTTTTGCCTTGCCCGCCTGAATCGCTGGCGCTGGTGCCCGGTTTGGGTGTTTTGTTCCAGTGAGCAACGGCCCGCCCATGGTTTTGACGCTTTCGGACGGTGTTGAAGGTGCGGCTGTCCACACGCCTGCACGGTGCCCCCGGTGCTTTGCTGTTTGCTCTGGTGCGGTATTCGGTGCCCCGCCAACGGACGCGAACGCACGGCCCCGGAAATGGCCGCGAAAAGTGCCCCCCTTTGCCCCCCTATCGGCGGCGCTTTGCATGGTTGGGCCTGCGCCCTTAAAATAGCTGTTCAACTACCTGAACAGGTTTACACCATGCAAGTGATCAGCTACACCGATGCCCGTAACTCACTCAAAGCGGTGATTGACCAAGTGATTGACGATCAAGCCCCTACGCTGATTCACAGGCGCGAAGGGGGCAACGCGGTGATCCTGTCTGAACAGGCGTATTCATCCATTCAGGAAACGCTTTACCTGCTTTCAAGCCCGGCCAATGCCCGCGCCCTGATGCGGTCTGTTGACCAAGCCAAAGCCGGTAAGGCCAAGCGGCGCAAGCTGATAGACGCATGAGAGAGGTTCGATTCACCCCTGACGGCTGGGACGCTTACACCTGGTGGCAAGGGCAAGACCGAAAAACACTCAAGCGAATCAACACCCTGATCGATGCCGCTTGCCGCGATCCATTTGCAGGCATAGGCAAGCCCGAACCTCTGGTGGGCAACTTGGCGGGGTTTTGGTCAAGGCGCATCGATGACACCAACCGTCTGGTTTACGAAGCCGATGAAGTGTCTGTGTTGATCGTGGCCTGTCGCTTTCATTACGATGACTGAGTCAGCCAGCAACGGATCAGGCGGGCGCTGTGGTGTTGACTTGGTGCGGTTCGCTGGTGCCACGGCCTGCCCGGTGTCGTGATCGAGTGCGCCCTGTTGCCCTTGGGTCCTCCCCAGCTTGGGCTATCGCGGGTGAATTCGGCGGCGCTGAAACTGTAGTTGTAGGCTGACCCTAAGGGGGTTGTATTGTCATTGTGAGGCCGGTACACACTACCGATCTGGGCATGTGCCCCCACCGACTGCCCGATGTGCCCCCACGGTCTTACCGTGCGCCCGCCTGGCCTTGCCCCTGGTGCGTTTTGAAATGTGCCCCCAATTTCTGAAAATGTGCTCCCAAATGTGCCCCCACATGCCCCCGGAAGGTGGCGCATTTCAACGGACCACAATGGACGATGAAAACGGGTTTTCAGAGGGGAAATAAAAAAATCCGCACCGTGCTGGACGTGTGCGGATTCAGGTTTGGTGCCCCCGACAGGAATCGAACCTGTATCACTCCCTTAGGAGGGGAGAGTTCTGTCCATTGAACTACGGTGGCCAAGGGTCAAATTGTACCGGGCACGGCACTCGACAATGGCGCTGTCACGGTGGGCCCATCCGCTGTGCGGTGGTCCGCTTGATGGCCTGTCAGTTCTGCTCGGACCGCCTGTGCGGCGGGCCTGTGCTTTCAGTCGCTGCGGACCGTGAAAATCAGATCCAGTGCGCTTTGCTCGCCTGCTTGCGCGCGCAAGGTGAGGCGGCGTGAGAGGTCGTAAAAAATGTACAAAGACCCAAAGGCACCGCTCAGGCTGGTTTCATAGGCCAGATAAAAGTCTTTTGAAAGGCGCTTGCCCAAGGTGACGGCTGCACCGGTGGCGGTGCTGTCGGAGCGGCTGCCGGTGGCCAAAGAGATCTCGTCCAAGCCCAATCGGTTGGCCAACTCGCTGCTGAAGTTTTCCCCATTGCCGCTGAGCAACACCACGGCCGCTTGTTGCAGTACCGCCGATTCGGCCCCGCCGCTGGCGGCGGGTCTGCCCAGCACCAACCAGGCCAACTTGTCGGCATCGGGCAAGTCGGGTTCGGCATACAGGCGGATGCGCGGCAGCAAGGCGGTGCCCGTGATTTGCACGCCCACGTTTTGCGGCAAGTTGGGGCGCAGGGCGATGACATCCAGGCTCGGGTTGTCGTAGGGTCCATCAAAGCGCAGCACACCGGTTTCAATATTCAGTTGTTGACCATAGGCTTTGTAGCGGCCGCCTTGGGTGCGCACTTGTCCGGTGATCTGTGGCAGTCCTTGGGTGGTGGTGTTGCTCACCAACACCAACTGCCCCACCAGTCGGGTGTTCAGGCCTTTGCTTTGGAGCCTGAAATCGGGCCCCAGGTCGAGTTTGATTTGGACATCGGGCACGCCCAGCCAAGAGCGTGTGCTGTCTTGGCCTTCCGTGGCGGTGCGCGGATCGGTCAAATTGAAATTGCCTACACCGGGGCCCAAGACCACCACATCGTCTCCCAGCGATGGCGTGCTGTCGTCGGGCAAGATGAACAAAGCCTGGTCCGCCTTCAGGCCGCCTCGCAGCAGCAATTGGCCTTGGACCATTTGTGCGTTGACCTCGCCGGAGATGGCCAGTCGGCGATCGGCGCGGTTGCTCACGCGCAGGCCTTTGGCCTCGATTTTCAGCGCCAAAATCGCCGTGCTCAATGGGTTGTTGCGGGGCTTGCCGGGGTTCTGGTTCTGGTTTTGGTTTTGGTTCTGGACTTGGCTTTGCGCCTTGGCGTGGTCTGGGCTGAAGTGCACTTGGCCACTGGCCAGCAGTTCGCCCCCTTGCGTGCCTGCGCCGCGCAAGCTCAGCCGCTCCAAGACCAAGGTCTGGCCTTGCAGTCGGGCTTGCATTTCACCTTGGCTGAACTCGATGCCTTGCACCGCCGATCGCGCGGCCAGTTGCTTGGCTTGCAGCCGACCTTGCCACTGGGGTTGCGCACGCGTGCCGGTCAATGTCAAGTTGGCATCGAGGGTGCCTTGCACGCGCCAGCCGGGTGGTGCCAACAAGGACCAAGCCCCCACTTGCGGCAAGCGCGCTTGCACCGAGCCGCGCAGTGGGGCTTGTTCAGACCAATGCCAGCGGCTTTGGGCCGATGGGCTGAGCTGGCTTTGCAACTGGGCTTGCAGTTGGCCCAAATGCTCGCTGTCCCAACCGAGTTCGGCTTCCAGCTTGTCGTTGACGATGCGCAACAAAACCTTGGCCTGGCGCAGCCCAGCGGCGGTGCGCTGCCCAGAGGCCTGGACGGTGTCCACGTTGACGTCGCCTTGGCTGCGTTCGG
Source organism: Limnohabitans sp. (assembly GCF_044361645.1). GTDB lineage: Bacteria > Pseudomonadota > Gammaproteobacteria > Burkholderiales > Burkholderiaceae_C > Limnohabitans_A. The sequence goes on from NZ_JBIKIL010000147.1 coordinate 3,825, forward strand.
TTGACAGGCTCAGGCGCAGCCCTTGGTCGATTTGCCACTGCACCTGGCCTTTCAAGAGCACGTCGCTTTGGATGTCTGGGGGCAGCCAGTGCTGAGCCCAACTCAAAGGCAGGGCTTGCCATTGGGCCGCGCCAAAGGTTTTTTGGGCTTGATCGGCGCTTGCGGCTGTCCAAGCGCCTGGCTCGACCTGCAATTGCACTGTGCCCGGGGTGGGGCCTTGCACTTGCCAGGCGGATGCTGCCCATTCAAGCGAGGGTGCCGTGTTGCCCAGTTGGGCTTGCCAGCCCATTGCTTGCTGCAGTTGCAGTTGCCAAGGAAAAGCAGGCGGGGTGGTCGCTGGTTCTGTGCGCAAGTGCTGGGCTTGAAAACTCTCCAACTGGCCTTGCCAACGGGTGTTGGACGCATCGATTCGCTGGGCGCGCCACTGGGTTTTGACTTCGGCGCTGGGCTCGCCTTGGCCCCAATGGGCTTGCAGTTGCGCCTGAACAGCTTGTGGCGTGCCTTGCAGCTGCAACAGGCCTTGGGTCACCACCCATGGCTTTTGCGTGGCCTGGGCAGGCGTTGCTTGCCATGCCAGGCGGGGCCATTGAACTTTCAAGGAAAGGGGCGCGTCGGCTTGTTCGAATCCGCCTTGCCACTGGGCTTCGAGCAGGCCCGGGCCTGAGGCCTTGAGGGCTTGCAGCGAAGAGCCCCAACCAGGCAAAGCCTGCAGCCATGCCATGCTTTGCGCCGCGTTGTTGACCGTCACGCTCAAGTTGCCTTGGCCACTTTGAGGGGCCATGCTGCCTTGGGCTTGGGCTTGCAGGCCGGGCAGCTTCAACGACATCTGGCCTTGCACCGAACGCAAAGAGGGCGTCAGTTTGAACTGCGCTTCAAGCAAAGCTTGGGCTGCTTGCAGGCGCAGGGCATCGATGTCCCAAGTCTGTTCCGTCCATTGCCCCGAAAGCTGCAGCGTTTCCCATTGCAAACCGGCCAGTGTCGCTGGGTTGCTGGGGCGCAGGGGGTTTGGGCTGGGCAGGTCTTGCGCGCTCAAGTTGGCCGTCAAGCGGATGCTTTGGGGCGCTGCCATGGGGCTGCGATCTTTGGCTGGCGCCTGAGCCTGAGCTTCAAGTCGACCTGAGACAGCAGGCCCGGTCAAGGCGGTGTGCAGTTGCGCGGGAGCCAAGTTTTGAAGGTCAATTTGGCCCGTCCAGCCTGCGGCGGTTTGTTGGGCCAAGGCTTGCACTTGGCCTTGCCCTGTGTGTGCCTGAGCTTGTTGAATTTGCCAAAGACCTTGCGCATGCCGGGCTTGTAAGCGCAGCTTGGACAAGGGCAGGCGTTGCTGGTCCCAAGGGCCTGGCAAAGTGTTGTCGAGTGTGGCCTCGAGCTGCCAAGCAGGCCCGTCGGGTTTGAGCGTGGCTTGGCCTTGCAGCTGGGTTTGGGGCGCACCCGGCCACAGCAGGGCCAAGTCCAAGGCCTGCCATTGGCCTTGGGCTTGCAACAGGGGTTGGCTGGCCCAGGGGGCCATCGTGGCTTGCAGATCCAGCCGCACACCGCTTTGCGGGCGCACCGAGCGGTTGGCCAGCACCGCCGGGGCCAGCTGGGTTTGCAGCTGGAGTTCGGCGGCTGCGCCCGACAAGTTGCCTTGCACCGAAGTCTGCAACACCAAGGGCAGGTCGCTTGCGCTGTGCCCGGTCGGGGCCTTGACTTGGCCTTGCACATCGATGTGTACCGCCATGGGCGCAGCGCCCTGCAAACGGGCCTGCAAACTGTAAAGACCTTGCGCCAAGCGCAGTGACTGAACGTCCAGCAGGTGCGTTTGCCCGTCAAAAACATAGCGCGCCTTCAGGTCCGAGAGTGCCACATCGGCGGCCCCCTTCCAAGTGAATTGATCCACTTGCACATCCAATTGCAAAGGCAGCGGCAAGACCAAAGAGGTCCAGGGTTTGGCGGCTTGCGCAGGGCCCGCGTCGTGAAGCTGCAGCGCTTGCAGGTGAAGGCTGCGCACAGGCCAAGCCTGCCGCCACAGCTGTGACCAGTCCAGCACAACTTGGGTCTCGCGCGCCAGCACCTGCAGTCCGTCGCGTTGCCACTCAAGTTGCCCGATGACCCCGCCGTGCTGCAAACTGCCTTGTACATGCGCGCTGCGCAGTTGCTGGTTCGCTGGCAGGGCCCAGGCTGCCATTTTCAAGGCGGTGGCCAAGGACCCGGCGGTCCCCGTCCAAGCCCAAGCTGCCCAGGCCAGCGAGGCCAACACCAAGGGCCCGAGCAAGGCCGACAAGCTCACGGCCGACAAGGTGCCCAACCAAGACAGCATGCGTTTGTAGGCAGGCAACAGCAGCGTGGCTTTGGACGCACGTGCGGGGCTTGGTGGAGGGGGGGGTGCGCTGCGGCTCATGTTCAAAAAGTAAAACCCACACTGAGGTGCAGGCGCAGCTTGTGCAAGCTTTGCGCATAGGCCAAGTCCATGCGCACCGGCCCTACCGGGCTGCGCCAACGCGCACCCAGCCCATAGCCCCACTGCGTTTGGAGTTGGCTGACCTTGTTGGCCACTGCACCAGCGTCCACAAACACCGCGCTTTCCCAGTCGGTGGGCTGTCCCTTGCGGCGGATCGGCCGTTGCCATTCCACGCTGCCAACGGCCACATAGCGGCCCGCCTCGCTTTGGCCGCTGCCCACGTCCACACCGATGCTGTTGGGGGCATAGCCACGCACGCTGTTGTCACCGCCTGTCAAGAACAATTGGGTGGTGGGCAAATTGGTGGTGTCGCGGCTGACCACGCCACCCAGCTCGGCCCTGACCGACAAACGCCCATAGGTTTGGCCAAGGGGCAACAAGCCCAAACCCTTGGTGCGCCAGCGCACATAAGGTTCATTTTTAGGCCCCAGCGTCACGCCCGAGCCCAATTCAACGCCCAAGCCCAAACCACTTTTGGGAAAAGGCAAGCTGTCAAAGTGACGCCGTGTCATGCTCAAGTTGCCGCTGACCGATTCCAATTGACCCTGCACATCGCCCACTTGGCGAGCGGCATCGTATTGCGCAAAGTACGAGCGGTCTATGCGCTCGCCCAGTTGGATGCGGCCAGCACGCCAGCGTTGGCTGTTGACCTGAAAATCACCGCGCATTTCTTGTTCAAACTGGGCCGAGGTGTTCCAACGCCACAAACTGCTGTCGGGTGGGGCCAACAAATCCAAACCGACACTTTTCAAGTCGCGGTCGATGGCCATTTTGCTGACCGACCGCCACTGCAAACCCGGCACGCTGTGGTGCGTGTGCTCAGCGCTCAGCCGGGTGCCGCTGTCGCTGCGCACGCCCACGCCCACCACCCATTTTTGGCGCAGGCTCTCTTTGAGTTCAATGTTGACGGGGGCCGCATTGGGGTCAGCGTCAGGTGCCAGACCGATGAAAACAGAGTCGTAAAAACCGCTGACCACCAGGCGTTGCTGGGCCTCCAGCAGCGCATCCTGACGGTAGATTTGGCCCGCTTTTAACCGCGCCAAGCGTTCAACTTGTAGCGCACCAAAATTCTCGCTGCCGGTGATTTGCAAGGCACCCAGGCGCACGGCAGGGCCAGAGTCCAAGGTCAGCCAAAGCTTGACTTGGTTGCTGGGCTCGTCCACCAGCGCCAGACTGTGCAACAGTCGCCCCCACGGGTAGCGCTCAGCCAACAACAGCCGCAGGGCTTGGTTTTTCGCCGCGCGCCAAGCGCTTTGGTTGAAGCGCTCGCCCACAGGCAAGGACCACTGTTGCTCGATCGCCTGTTGTTGCGCCTTGGCCTCGGGGTTGTCCGCCATGTCGCCCAGCCATTGCCATTGCACCTCCAGGATGCGGGCGGCGGGTCCGGGCTGGGCCTCCAGCAGCACTTGGCCCAAGCTGGCCACGTCGGCGGTTTTGTCTTGCGTCCAGTGCAATTGGGGGTTAAAAAATCCCAGCGTGCCCATGAGTTCGCGGGCCTGCACATCGGCATCGCGCAGCAAACGGGTCAGCTCGGTGTGGTCCAAATCGCCCAATTCGCGGTAGCGCTGCAGTTCCAAGTGTTGCGTTAAAAAAGCGCTGATGGCCGGGTCGCTGCTTTGCACGGTCAGCGCAAACGCCTGCGTTTTTTGGGTCGCGGTGGCCAAGGCCGTGGTGTCTGGTGCGGGGTTTTCTTGCGCCAAAGCTGGAAAGCACACCCAGCCCATCGCGAGGGCTGCCAGCGGCAACAGCAGGCTCGCCCAGCAGGTGTGCACCGTTTGCACGGACCGTGCCAATGGCCTCATTTGCTCAGCAAGCGCATCGCATCTTCCAGCCCCTTGAGGGTGAGCGGGAACATGCGGTTGCTCATGAGTTGCTGGACGATGGAGATGCTCTGGCGGTACTGCCACACGCCTTGCGGCTCGGGGTTGATCCAGGCAAATTTGGGGAAAGTGTGGGTCAGGCGTTGCAGCCACTCGGCTCCGGCTTCCTCGTTGTTGTATTCCACGCTGCCGCCTTTTTGCAAAATCTCGTAGGGGCTCATGGTGGCGTCGCCGATGAAGATCAGCTTGTAGTCCTTGTTGTACTTGCGCAAGATGTCCCAAGTCGGGAATTTTTCTGCATAGCGGCGCTTGTTGTTCTTCCACATGAAGTCGTAGACGCAGTTGTGGAAATAATAAAAATCCAGGTGCTTGAACTCGGCCTTGACGGCCGAGAACATTTCTTCCACGCGCGCGATGTGTTCGTCCATGGTGCCGCCCACGTCCATGAGCAGCAGCACTTTCACGTTGTTGTGCCGCTCCGGGCGCATCAGGATGTCGAGGTAGCCC
>NZ_JBIKIL010000148.1:0-8496 GCF_044361645.1 Limnohabitans sp.
GGTCACCCTCATGCAGTTGCGCTTCACTTCGCTCGTCGTGATCAACTTGCGACGGGACTTGCACCCGTAGGAGTGCGCCCATGCTGGGCGCACAAGAAACAGCCCGCAGGGCCGAAGCGCTGCGGGCTGATGAGGGAGTGGCTTTCACCACCCTTTGCAATGAAACTTGCAGTGACCGATTTTAGCCGTGGTAGGCGGTCTCGCCGTGTGAGGAGATGTCCAGACCTTCGCGCTCTTCTTCTTCGGTGACACGCAAACCCACCAGCATGTCGACAATTTTAAAGGTCACGTAGGCCACCACTGCAGACCAGACCATGGTGATGATCACGCCTTCGGCTTGGACCAACAACTGGCTGGCAATCGAGTAGTCGCCGTCTTTGATGCCGCCCAGCGAAGCGGCCGAGAAGACGCCTGTCAACAGCGCCCCCACGATGCCGCCCACGCCGTGCACACCGAACACGTCCAGCGAGTCGTCCGCGCCCAGCATCTTCTTCAGACCAGTCACGCCCCACAGACACAAGAAGCCCGAGACTGTACCGATGACGATGGCGCCCATGACGCCCACCGTGCCGCAAGCGGGGGTGATGGCGACCAAACCGGCCACCGCACCAGAGGCAGCGCCCAGCATCGAGGCCTTGCCCTTGCTCAAGACTTCACCGACACACCAAGCCAACACAGCCGCGGCCGTGGCCATCAAGGTGTTGATGAAGGCCAATGTGGTGCCGCCGTTGGCTTCGAGGTTGGAGCCCGCGTTGAAACCGAACCAACCCACCCACAGCAAGGAAGCACCCACCATGGTCAAGGTCAGGCTGTGCGGCGCCATGGCCTCACGGCCATAACCGATGCGTTTGCCAATCACGTAAGCACCCACCAGGCCGGCCATGGCCGCATTGATGTGCACCACCGTGCCGCCTGCAAAGTCCAAGGCACCTTTGTCAAACAAGTAACCACCAGCGCCCCAGACCATGTGTGCAATGGGCAGGTAACTGAAGGTGAACCATATGGCGCAGAACAACAGCACGGCCGCGAACTTGATGCGCTCGGCAAAGGAGCCAACGATCAGCGCGCAGGTGATGCCTGCAAAGGTGCACTGGAAAGCGATGAAGATGAACTCAGGAATCATCACACCAGGCGTGAAGGTGGCCGCCAGCGAATCGGGCGTCACGCCCATCAAAAACAGCTTGTCAAAGTTGCCGTAAATCAGGCCCTCTCCACCAAACGCCAAGCTGTAGCCATAAACGGCCCAAAGCACCGAGATCAGCGAAAACACCACCATGACCTGCATCAGCACAGACAGCATGTTCTTGCTGCGCACCAAGCCGCCATAAAACAGCGCCAGACCGGGGATGACCATCATGATGACCAGCACGGTGGAGATCATCATCCAGGTGACGTCACCCTTGTCGACGGTTTCTTTGACAGCGGCCGGGGCCGCTTCGGCAGCAGGTGCCGCAGCATCTGGCACGGCGGGTGCGGCATCGGCTGCAGCAGCTGGCGCAGGCGTCACAACCGCCGGGGTGTCGGCGGCTGCAGGCGTCTGGGCCAAGGCCATGGGACCCGCAGCCAACAGACTCAGGCCCAAGGCCAGTGAGACAAACAGTTTTTTCATATATGACTCTCTTTCTGATCCATCAAAGCGCTTCGGCACCGGTTTCACCCGTGCGGATGCGAACCACTTGCTCTAAGTTGTAAACAAACACCTTGCCGTCACCAATCTTGCCGGTGCGGGCACCGGTTTCGATGGCCTCGATCACGCGATCGACCAAGTCGTCAGACACGGCCGCTTCGATCTTCACTTTGGGCAAAAAGTCGACCACGTATTCAGCGCCGCGGTACAGCTCGGTGTGGCCCTTTTGACGGCCAAAGCCTTTGACTTCGGTCACGGTGATGCCCTGCACGCCGATACCCGAAAGTGCTTCACGCACCTCGTCCAGCTTGAAGGGTTTGATGATGGCTGTCACCAGTTTCATGATGGCTCCTTGGTTTGAATGTGAATGGGTGGGTTCTGGCTCACATGGCTTTGGACAGGGTCAACACAAAGCGGTTGTCGTTCAGGCCATTGAAATCCGCTTTTTTGGTGGCCCCCACTTGGGCACCGCTCAAGCTGTAGCCATCGCCCAGGTCGTAAGTCAAACCCACGCTGTAGTCCGAGAAATCGGTGTCAGACTTGAAGTTGGTCATGCCCACAGCCGCTTTTAAGGTCAGGCCTGTGGTCAGTTCGGTGGCGTAACCGACGTTGAAATAAGAAGCCTTGGAGCCACCGAAGTACTTGCTCGACACGGTCTGTGAATATTTGGCAGACAGGGGGCCGTAGCTCAGGCCACCGTAGACCTCGGTGGTGTTGGCAGAAGAAGCGCCAGGGTAGGCGTAGGTCAGCACGCCCACGTCGTAGCCCAAGCCAGGGCTCAGTTCGCCCTTGTAACCGCCGTACACATCGATTTCCAGCGAATTGCCAGCCAACCAGCTCACGCTGGAGTTCCAGTTGCCCACATACAAACCGTTGCCAAAGGCGTAGTCAAAACCGCCTTGCAAAGCAGGCTTGAAGTTTTTGCTGGATTTGTCGTCCTGATCCTGGCCCCTGAATTTGTAATTGGTCGTCAACGCGATGTTGCTGGACAACTGCGCGCTGGCCACAAAAGGCACAACCGCCAACAAAGACACCAACAAGGATTTTTGAGATACAAATTTCATGAAAAACTCCAAAAGTGAAGAAAAGACACACCCATCAAGCAGAGAGCGTGCCAACTTCATTTTTCAGACCAGACTCGGGGTTTCCCCCATGCGCTCGCTCTCTGTGCGTGCTGGCATGGCCAACAACAGGCGCTGGATGGGCCGTGCGCATGCCAGGGCCACAAACGCACCAAAACAGGGCGAAAAAGGCGCGCAGGTCTCAGTTTGGTGCACAGCCCTGACTTGGCCGGCCTGCAAGCCCTGGGCCTCACCGTCGCGGTGCACATGGCCAACGGCTTGCCCAGCACCACGCTGGATCTGCGAGCAGACGCCCCGCTGCTGTGTGGCCGCTCACGCTTTTGACACCTTTAGATGCTCTCTGAGCAGGCTTGCGCCTGTCTTCCTCTACACTGCTTTTAAAAAATAACGGGAGGAAGACATGACACTCGCCACCATCCGCAGCCGCGCCCTCTCGGGCATGTCTGCGCCTGCCGTTTTGGTCGAGGTGCATTTGGCCAACGGCCTGCCCAGCTTCACCATCGTGGGCCTGCCCGACACCGAAGTGCGCGAAAGCAAAGACCGGGTGCGGGCTGCGCTGCAAAACAGCCATTTGGAGTTTCCGCACAACAAACGCATCACGGTGAACCTGGCCCCGGCCGACCTGCCCAAAGAGTCGGGCCGCTTTGATCTGCCCATTGCGATTGGCATCTTGGCGGCCAGTGGGCAAGTGCCTTTGGCCGAGGCCGAGCAATATGAATACGCCGGTGAGCTGTCTTTGTCGGGTGACTTGCGTCCCATACGGGGTGCACTCGCCATGGCCTATGCCATCAGCAAAGAGGGCGCAAACGAGCAGCGCCCTTTGATTCTCCCCACTGGCAGTGCCACCGAAGCCGCCTTGGTGGAGGGTCTGGCGGTGTACGAAGCCACGCATTTGCTGCGCGTGTGCGCACATCTTTTGCCGGACAGTGCCGAAGAAAAACTCTCACGCGTTCAGAGTGCGCCGACTGCGCAAGAAGCCACTTTCCCCGACATGCGCGATGTGCGCGGGCAAGGCGAGGCGCGTCGGGCACTCGAAATCTGCGCAGCTGGCAAACATTCACTGCTCATGGTGGGGCCACCCGGTGCAGGCAAGTCCATGCTGGCGCAGCGGCTGCCGGGCTTGTTGCCGCCCATGACCAGCAGCGAAGCTTTGGCGAGTGCGGCTTTGCTTTCGCTCTCCAGCAGTGGCTTTGCGCTTTCAGACTGGAAGCGCCGCCCTTTTCGCGCACCGCACCACAGCGCCAGTGCGGTGGCACTCGTTGGCGGTGGTGGCAACCCTCGCCCCGGGGAAATCAGCCTGGCCCATGAAGGCGTGTTGTTTTTGGATGAACTGCCCGAGTTTGACCGCAAGGTGCTGGAGACTTTGCGCGAACCCCTAGAGTCTGGGCACATCACCATCTCACGGGCCGCGCGGCAGGTGCGCTTTGAAAGCGCCTTTCAGTTGGTGGCGGCGATGAATCCGTGCCTGTGTGGCCATCTGGGGCACCCCACCAAGCCATGCCGCTGCACGCCCGACCAGATCGCCCGGTATCAAGGCAAAATTTCGGGGCCGCTGCTGGACCGCATTGACATGCAAATCACGGTGCCCGCGCTCACCAGCACGGAGCTCTCCAGCGGCCCCACTGGCGAGGCAAGCCATGCCATCCGTGCCCGCGTGGTGGCCGCCCGCGCACTGCAAATGCAGCGACAAGGCCAAGCCAATCAAGCCCTTGCTGTGGGTGACCTGGATCAGCTGGCCGCGCCCACCGATGCGGCCCGCAAACTGCTGCGCAGTGCCATGGACAAGCTGGGCTGGTCAGGACGCAGTTACCACCGTGTGCTGAAAGTCGCGCGCACGGTTGCAGACCTTGCGGCTGCTGAAGTCATTGACACGGCGCATGTGGCCGAGGCGATTCAGTACAGACGGGGGCTGTTCACCTCATAGTGAATCTTGTCGCCGACCAAACCTGCTGCGCAAAGGGGCGTGTGTCAGGCCCTTTTTGGCACCGTCCAGCGCATGAAAGCTTCACGTACAAACCACATAATGAGGACATGCCTTTTGCGTCGCAGCTTTCCACCCAACCCACGGCCTTAGGACCTTTCAGCCTTGGCTTGTCGCTGCCCCAGCTCATCACCTGGGGCAGTGTTTTTTACACCTTCTCTTTGCTCATGAAGCCCCTAGAGGCTGAGTTGGGCATGGGTCGGGCCGAGTCGTCTTTGGCTTTCAGTTTGGCACTGCTGGCCGAGGGGTTGATGGCTTACCGCGTGGGGCGCTGGATTGATGCCGGACACGAACGCCGGGTGATGAGCTGGGGCTCGGTGTGGGTGGGCTTGGGGCTGGTCGGGCACAGCTTTGTGACATCGGTGGCCGGTTTTTATGCCGCCTGGATCTGGTTGGGCCTGGGCATGGCGGCCACGCTTTACAACCCGGCGTTTGCGGTGCTCACGCGACGCTTTGCGCAAGACTTTCGGCGCGCCATCATCACACTCACTTTTCTGGGCGGGCTGGCCAGCACGGTGTTCATCCCGCTTTTTGCTTGGTGGATGGAGCTGTGGGGTTGGCGTCAAGCGCTGTGGGCGCTGGCTGGACTGCAGTTTTTGGTGTGCTTGCCTTTGCACAGCTGGTTGCTGCAAAGTGCGCCAAAGCCTCTGCAGCCGAGCGCGCCATGCCCCACAGCGGGCAGCACGGCGTCAGCGCCATCCCATCAGGCCAGGGTGCAGGCCAACGCCGTGACTGTGCCAGTGCCAGTGCCAGTGCCGGAGCCGGTGCGAGAGCATCTGCGCCACGCACCGTTTTGGCTGCTGGCCGGGTTCATGGTGCTGACCATGGCGGTGACCTCGGCCTTGCCCGCGCACATGATTGCCTTGCTGCAAGAGTCGGGCCTGTCCCCGGTATGGGTCTTGGCCATTCCGGCGGCCATTGGCGTCATACAGGTGCTTGGGCGGCTGGTCTTGTTTGTGTTTGAAAGCTATTGGGATGTGCACGCCGCCAACCGCTGGATCACTGTGCTCATACCGGCGGGCATCGTGGCCTTGCTGATCGGTGGGCTCAGCCCCCTGGCCTCGCTGTTGTTTGTGCTGCTGTATGGCTTGGGCAACGGCATGAACACCATCGTCAAGGGCACGGCCATGGCGCAGTACGTGAGCGCCAGCCACGTGGGCCAGCTCAATGGCCTGTTGGGTTTGCCGATTGCACTGGCGCGGGCTGCCGCGCCGCTGGTTTTGGGCTTGCTGTGGTCACCCCAGCACGGCTACACCTTGGCGCTGTGGTGGCTGCTGACCGCCAGCTTGTTGGGCACCGCCGCTTTGTGGACAGCGCAGCGTTACGCTTTGAAGGCGCGCCATTCCACTCGCGATTGAGCGTTGCGCCCCGGGGGGCTCAGCCGTGCTTTATATCTGCATCGGCATATATAACCAACTAAATAATCGTTCCCATGCCTGAGGCCCTTGGCCACAATCGCGCCATCTTTGAATCACCTTGATTGGGAATGAACACCATGAAACGCACCTCTGCCTTGCTCTTTGCTTTGTCCACCGTGGCTTTTTCGGCTTCGGCATGGGCGACCCAAGCCTTGCTCAGCCCTGCCGAGCTGCAAGCCAAACTGTCAGATGCCAACGTGCGCGTGATCGACATCCGCGACCCCAAGTCGTACGCGGCCAAGCACATCCCCGGCGCAGTCAATGCGCCCTATGGCACTTGGCGCGGCCCGGCCAACAACCCTGGCGAGTTGCCTGAGCTGCCCAAGCTGACCAGCCTGGTGCAAAGCCTGGGCCTCACGCCCAGCACGCATGCTGTGGTGGTCTCCAGCGGCGCCGATGCCACCGACTTTGGGGCCTCAGCCCGGGTGTACTGGACGCTCAAGGTGCTGGGCCTGAAAGACCTGTCGGTGCTCAACGGCGGCGTGAAAGCCTGGACCACAGCGGGCCTGCCGCAAAACAACGCGTCTGTGCAAGTGGCGGCGAGCAGCTTCCAGCCGCAAATTGACACCAGCCTGGTGGCCACCAAAGAAGAGCTGGTGGCCCGCGTGAAGTCGGGTGACGCCGCCTTGATCGACGCTCGCCCAGCCGAATTCTTCAAGGGCGACACCCGCCACGTGGCGGCCAGCGTGCCCGGCACCTTGCAAGGCGCGGTGAACGTGGAGCACGACAAATGGTTTGCCCCCGGCACCTCCACCTTTGTGAGCACCGAGCAGGCCCAAAAAGTGGCGGCGTCCAGCGCCATCGATCCGGCCAAAGAGACCGTGTCCTTTTGCAACACCGGCCATTGGGCTGCAACCAACTGGTTTGCCATGTCCGAAGTGCTGGGCCAAAAGAACGTGAAGCTTTATGCGGGTTCGATGGTCGAGTGGTCCAAAGACCCCAACGGCCTGCCCATGGCCAATGTGCCCAGCCGCCCCAAACAGCTGATGATCGACGCCAAGTTCTGGGCCGAGAGAACCTTCAAATAAGCCTGCGCCATGCAACGCCTGCCCTTGACGGCCCTGCTGGCCGCCTTCTTCCTCTTTTTGGCGCTGGCCGTGTCCATCCGCCAGGCGGTGCTGATGTTGGTGGGCGTGGGCATGGGCGCGGCTTTGGCGGGTGCGCGCTTTGGTTACACCACCGGCTGGCGTCAGCTGATCGAGCAGCGCAACCCGCAAGGCGTGAGCGGCCAAGTGCTGCTGCTGGCGCTGGCCAGCTTGGCCGCCTTGCCGCTGATGGGGCAGTTTTCTGAATTGCAAGCCGCCTTGGGGCCACCCAGCGTGAGCCTGCTGGTGGGTGCCTTCGTGTTCGGGCTGAGCATGCAAATTGCCGACGGTTGTGGCTCGGGCACTTTGTACAAAGCCGGCTTGGGCGTGCCGCTCAACATGGGCATCTTGCCGTTGTTTGCCTTGGGCAGCTTCTTGGGCTCGGTGCACCTGGACAGTTGGCTGTCGTTGGGCCAAATGGCCCCGGTCAGCTTTTCAGCCGAATACGGCACAGGCGGTGCACTGGCCCTGACGCTGGCTTTGCTGGCAGCGGTATTGGTGGCGGTGCGCCTGTGGGTGGGCGCGGGCCAAACCTGGCTGGACAAGCGCTGGGTTTGGGGTGCGGTGGCGCTGGCGGTGCTGGCCACCTTGAATTTGCTGCTGGCCGGGCAGCCCTGGGGCGTGGTGTACGGCTTTGGCCTGTGGGCCGCCAAGGTGTCGGTGGCGCTGGGCGCTTTTGACCCCACGGCCAACGCCTTTTGGGGCCAGGCGGGCAACGCGCAGCGCCTGAGCCAAACCGTGTTCATGGACGTGACCACCATCACCAACATCGGTATTTTGGGCGGCGCGCTGTGGGTCTCGGCCAAAGCCGCGTCCAACAGCACGCCTTTGACCACCCAGCAATGGGTGATTGGCTTGGTGGCCGGATTCGTCATGGGCTACAGCTCGCGCCTGGCGTTTGGTTGCAACATTGGCGCCATGCTCAGCGGCATCTCCACCGGCAGCTTGCATGGCTGGATCTGGGTGCCCCTGGCTTTTGCGGGCACGCTCATTGGTGTGCGCGTGCGTCGCCACTACCAGTTTTGAAGGAGAACCGCATGCGCCACACACACAAGTTGCAAGCGGTTTTCTGGCTCGGCCTGGCCGCCTTTTTGAGCTGGGACTTCATGGTCTCGGCCCCGGTGGACCTGCGCAACGAACCGCCTTTGATTGCGGCGGGTTCTGGCCAGGCTACCAGTGGTGGGCATTGCTCGATGGCGAAGTGAGGATGAAAGCCAGACCCCAGCCTTACACCTCAACCGTACAGGCTTGACCGATCGGTGCTGGATGGCTATTCTTCCTTACCGTATCGTAAGGAAAAATC
>NZ_JBIKIL010000042.1:0-27603 GCF_044361645.1 Limnohabitans sp.
ACGGCTCCAGAAAGGGCCACTGAGCACGATGCACAGCGCGCTGAACAACACAGCCGCCAGCGCCAGGAACAGGCCGACTCTGTGGATGCCCAATGTGCCCACCGAATAACCGATGAAATCCCGGAAAAAGGTGTCCTCATGCTCCGGGGTTTTGACCACTTGTCCAGGCTGCGGGTTGGTGGAGGAAAGAACCAGGCCACCGTGCAGCGACAAAGCAAACACGCTGGCAAAGAAGAAACTCACGGCAATCATGTGCGCCGGGTTGTAATGAAAGTGCAGGTACTGGTAGCCCACGTTGGAGACCCAGTCCAGGTGGCTGTAAATGCCATACGGAAAGCCGTGGCCCCACGCACCCATGAGCACTGGGCGCACGACCACCAAAGACGCATAACCCAAAATGGCCACACCGAAAGCAAAGGGCACGTGGTAGCCCATGCCCAGCTTGCGGCAGATTTCGACCTCGCGCATCATCCAAGAGATGAAAGCGCCCAGAGCACAGACTGTGATGAGCTGCCACAGGCCGCCCTCCATCAGGGGCGCAAAGCGCAGGCCGTACGACAAATCAGGCGGTGCGATGCTGATTTGCCAAAGGTTCCAGGTCGGGCCTTGTGAGGCACCCCACAAAATGAGCGCCGTGCCCAGGAACGAAAAAAACAAGGTTGTCACGCCGAAGAAACCGACGAAAAAAGGTCCGACCCAAAAATCGAACAAATCACCACCCAGCAGGGTACCACCGCGAACACGGTACTTTTTCTCAAAATTCAGCATGGCCATGGTTGGGTCCTCCTGCTTCAGTGGATGAACAGGTGCTGCATTGCATGGGGCTCAATGGCAGCACCTGGACGGCAAGTCCTGGATCAGGACTTGGGCGCAGCGATAGAAGCCACCGAAGCGGGCAGCGGCGAGTTTTGCGCCGATGCTGCTACGGGCTTTTTCGCGCCGTCGAGCCAGTTGAATTTGTTGGTGCTGAGCAAGATGAGGTGAATCATCGCGGCCAGGCCAAACAAGAAAATACCCTGCAGCACCATGGCACGCAAAGGGTCGTAAAGTCGCCAAATTCTCCACATGGTTGATCTCCTAAATGATGTGGGACATGAAGGTGTACACCGCAGCTTTCACACCCTGACTCATGCTCTTGGCATCTTCTGCACCGGGCAGCAGATCCCGCCAGTGAACGCCGACCAGTTTGGCCAGTACGACGAGCACGAAAAGACATCCGAATCCGATGAGGAAAATGGACCAGTAAGCAGGAGACTCATCCGCACGCGAATGGGCCTCATTGAAGTGGGTGGTGTTTTGCATGACAGTGACTCCGTCAATCGATGGTTAAAAAATCAGGCTCTGAATCAGAACCAGGGACGCCACGCCCAGACCAGGATGTGGGCCAACACAGCAACCGCTGTAAAGCCCACTAAGCCTTGCATCCAGTAGTGGTGGAACTCCTGGGCTTCCTCATCGGTGAGTCCGGAAATGGATGTCTTTGTTGACATTTTTTGCTCCTATAAACAAGGCCTTGCGACCCGGGGTGCGCACAGCCCGCGCAGATGGGCATCCGCAGCCAAAGGCCACGACATCTTGGGCAAGGCACCGAACATGTCGGCCCCTGCTGTTGTGTTGATCTTGGTGGGGCTCATGCCGCCACCCCCAAGCCCAGTTCGCGGCTGGCCGCGTTCACATGGGCTTCAGTCACCTCGCCATGGCCTTGCGCCTGCGAGAGTTGTTCGGCCTGGTCGCGCAAACGCTTGGCCGCAGAAATTTGCACCAGCACCGGCTGGTTTTGCACCACATCGCGCAGGCGCTGCTGGGCTTGGTCTTGCCAACTGGCATTGGGGGGTGCCACACCACGCGCTTGAGTGGCTGGCGCCTTGTCCATCTCGGTGCCCAGGGGCAGGATGTGGAACAAGGCATCAAACAGCGCGTTGCACACCTCTTGGATCAGGTAGCTCGCACCGCTGTAACCCATGAAGGGCGTGCCGGTGTGGCGGCGAATGATGGCGCCCGGAAACGATGCCGGTATGAAGGCCGCACGCATCGGGCTGCCGCCGGAGATTTCACTCAGGTACATGCGCTCGTTGTAGCTGCCAAACATGATGAGTGGCGTTTGCGTTTTGACCAGTTCACGCACAGCGGCGTTGTCGGTTTTGTTGCCTGCGGTGCGCGACACGCTGAAACGGCAGGGCAAGCCCATTTCGGTTTCGAGGAAGTTTTTCAGGCCCCGTGAATAGGTCTCGCCCGCCACCACCGCAAAACTGGCGGTGGCAAAAAAGTCTTGCGTGACCGAGCGCCACAGGTCCCACATGGGTTTGAGGGTGGTGTGCTTTTCGCGTTCGATGAAGGGCTCGGGGTCCAGGTGCAACAACTCGCCCAATTTGCGTAAAAAGTGGGTGGTGCTGTGCAGCCCGATGGGTGCTTGCAAATAAGGACGCTCCAAAGCCTCGCACAGCATGCGGCCGAACTCGCGGTACATGCAGATGTTGACATCGGCTTCAACCAAGCGCGAGACATCGGCCAGGTGGCTGCCCAGCGGGAACACCATGTTGACCTCGGCCCCTATGCCTTGCACCAAGCGGCGGATTTCGGCCAGGTCGCTGGCACTGTTGAAGGTGCCGTAGCAAGGGCCAATGATGTTGACGCGGGGCTTTTCGCCCACGGGGCGGTCTTCGAAAGCTTTGCGCGCAGGCACTTTGCGCAGACCGTATTCGCTCCACAGCCAGTACATGGCACGGTTGGCGCACTGCCACTGGTCTTCGTCGATGGTGCGGGGCAAAAAGCGCGCGATGTTGGTGCCTTCGGGCGTGACGCCGCCGCCGATCATCTCGGCGATCGAGCCGGTCACCACCACAGCGGGCAATTCGGGGTCGAGCGTGGCATGGGCGCGCTTCATGGCGCCTTCTGTGCCTTCGCGGCCCAGCTGCTCTTCGGCCAAACCGGTCACCACGATGGGCAATTCATGCGGTGGCAAGGCGTCGGTGTAATGCAAGACCGAAGTCACCGGCAGGTTTTCGCAACCCACCGGGCCGTCGATCACCACTTGCAAGCCCTTGATGGCGGTGAACACGTACACCGCGCCCCAGTAACCGCCTGCGCGGTCATGGTCCAGGATGAGTGGCGATTTGGGCTTGGCCACCGTGCTGGGTGGTGCAGACACGTGGTTCATGAGCCCATCTCCTCGGCTTTGCGCTTTTTCAAAACCTTCTCCAGCTGGCGTCGGGTTTCGGCTTTGAACTCGGGACGGTCTTTGGGCACCGACTCCCACACGCCTGCGGCGTGGCCTGCGCCCACATCGCCAAAGAAATCTTTCATGGCGTCAAAGCGGGCTTGGTTGCCCATGGCCGCTTGCACCACCTGCACCAGCGAACCGGCACCGGCCACACCCATCAGGGGCCTGGCCGAAATCAGGTTGGTGAAGTACAGCGAAGGCACGCTGTTTTGTTTGGCGATCTGCACCACCGGGGTGGTGCCAATGGCCAACTGCGGCCGGTACTCGTACATGGCGTTCAGGTCTTGCTCCAGCGAGGCGCGCATTTGCACCTGCACGCCTTTGGCTTTGAGCCATTCGATGTCGTGTGCGTTCCACTCGGTGGCTGGGCAGGCCGAGCCCACATAGCGCACATCGGCACCGCATTCGATCAGCAAGCGGCCGACCAGCAACTCAGAGCCTTCGTAGCCGCTCAGGGTGATGCGGCCCGAGATGGGTTTTTGCATCAACAGGCCGCGCATTTGCGTGAGCGCTTGGTTGCGCGCCAGATCGATTTGCGCCTGCGCGATGCCAGCGGCCTGTCCGATGTTTTGCAGCCAGTCTTGTGTGCCTTCGAGGCCCACCGGGGCCGAGCCCACCACGGGGCGGCCTGCAGCTTTGAACTCGCGCACGCTGGCGGTGTAAAACGGGTGGATGGCCGCAGCCACCGAGCAGTCGAGCGCAGCGTAGAGCTCGCGCCACTCGCGGGTAGGCACCGTCGGGCCAGCGGCCAAGCCCATGGGGGCGAGCATTTGGCCAATGATGACCGGGTCGGCCGGGAACATTTCACCCAGCAAAGCCACCGTAGGCAAGACGCCCCGACCGGCACGGGGCGCGGCCACCGGGCCGCTCATGATTTCTTCGCGGGCGTATTTGAGCATCGCCCCGGCCAGCACGTCCTTGGCCTCGGCGTGCGTGGGCACACCAAAACCGGGCACGTCGATGCCGATGATGCGCACGCCGTTGATCTCTTTGGGCAAGAGCTGCAAGGGCACGCCGCTGGCTGTTGGGACACACAGGTTGATGATGACGATGGTGTCGAGCTTGTCCGGGTCGGCCTCGGCGTGCACCGCTTCGCGGATGTCTTCAAACAGCTTGCCCGTGACCAGCGACTCGGAGTTGAAGGGCACATAACCCACGCTGCGGCGCGCACCATAAAAATGCGAGGTGAAGGTCAGGCCATACACGCAGCAGGCCGAGCCCGACAAAATGGTGGCGGTGCGCTTCATGCGCAGGCCCACACGCAGCGAGCCAAAGGCCGGGCACATGCTTTGCGGCTGGTCGTGCGGACCGGCATCGGGCTGGCGCGGGTAGTCGCGGGCGTATTGGTTGAGCACTTCAGATTTGCCGGCTTCTTTGGCGGCGGCCACCATGGCCTCTGCCCCGGCGTGGCAGCCCATGCCATCGCCTTGCAGGCCTGCCGGGTTCGCAGCTGGTGGGCTGGGGTGAATCGGGATGGTGCGTGTCATGGCTGTTTCCTCGGGTGTGTCGGTGGCCGCGTTCAAGCCGCGTCGTAGACGACTTCCAGCGAGGGCTTGATGTCTTCGTTTTTGCCCACCATGTCGAACAAGGTGGCGGGCTCAAGCACCACATTGCGGCCCACCACGTCGGCGCTGAACAGGCCCAGCAACTGGTCTTGGGTTTGTGGCTTGGGACGCATGGGTGGGGCTTCGGCCACGTTTTTGGCCAGTTCGGCAAACAGCGCGCCCCATTCGCCGTCGGGTCGGCCAATGATTTCGTAGCTGGCGCTCTTGCGGCGGATGTCTTCGTTGGCCGGAATGGCGGCCAAGACCGGGATGCCCGCGTTGCTGGCAAAAGCCTGGGCTTCGCCCGTGCCGTCGTCTTTGTTGATGACCATGCCGGCCACGCCGACGTTGCCGCCGAGCTTGCGGAAATACTCCACCGCCGAGCAGACGTTGTTGGCCACATACAACGACTGCAAGTCGTTGCTGGCCACCACAATCACTTTTTGGCACATGTCACGGGCAATCGGCAGGCCAAAGCCGCCGCACACCACATCGCCCAAAAAGTCGAGCAGCACGAAGTCAAAACCCCAGTCGTGAAAGCCGAGTTTTTCGAGCGTTTCAAAGCCGTGGATGATGCCGCGACCGCCGCAGCCGCGACCGACCTCGGGGCCACCGAGTTCCATGGCAAACACGCCGTCGCGCTTGAAGCAGACATCGCCAATGCTCACGGCCTGGCCTGAGAGCTTGAGGCGGGATGAGGTTTCGATGATGGTGGGGCAAGCCTTGCCGCCAAACAGCAAACTGGTGGTGTCGCTCTTGGGGTCGCAGCCGATCAGCAGCACTTTTTTACCTTGCTGGGCCATCATGTAAGACAGGTTGGCCAGCGTGAAGCTTTTGCCAATGCCGCCCTTGCCATAAATGGCAATGATTTGCGTTTCTTTGGTGACCTCAGAGGTGCTGACGGCGTCGGGTTCGACATCGGCCTCGCGGCGCAACAACTCCACAAATTTGATGGGCTGAACAGTGGTGTCGGTGGTCATGTGTTGGCACTCCAATCAAGGATCATCTTGAGACAGCTCGCATCTCCGAAGGCGGTCTCGTAGGCTGAACCAGCTTGTGTCGATGGCTGGGTATGGGTGATCAAACCGTCGAGCGACAAGCGGCCGGTGTGCACCAGTTCGTTGACGGCCAACAGGTCGGGGCGCTTCCACTCGGCGGCGATGCGCATGCGCGCTTCGCGCATGAAGGCCGGGGCGTAGGCGAATTTCAAATCTTGTTTGTAAAAACCGGCCAACACCAACTCGCCACCGGGGCGCAGGCGCTGGATCAGGCTGTCGAGCAAGCTGCCGTCGCCGCTCACGTCGTAGATGGTGTTGTAGTCACGGCGTGGGTCGTCTTGGGGTTGCAAGACGGTGTAACCCTCGGCCCCGGAGAAGCGGTCGTTGTGGGTCTCCCACACGGTGGGGGCAGGCATGCCAGCGGCCACCGTCAGGCGCGCCAGCAGGCGGCCCATGACACCGTGGCCAATGATGAGCTCAGGTGGGGCAAAGGGCTCGTGCTGACCACCACCCGAGACCGCGTGGTAGGCCGTGGCGGCCAGCGCCAAGAGCACGGCTTGCGCTCCCAGGTGTTCAGCCACAGGCACCACTTTTTGCGCGTTGACCAGCAAATGCGAGGCCGCCCCACCAAACAGGCTTTTCACACCAGTGAAGCAATTGGCCCCTGGCACAAACACGCGTTGTCCCGCTTGCACACCGCTGTCCGAGGTGCTGCGGAGCACACGGCCCACCGTTTCGTAACCCGGCACCAAGGGGTAACCCATGCCAGGGAAGGGGGGCATGCTGCCGTCCCAGAGCATGCGCTCGGTGCCGGTGCTGATGCCGCTGTATTCCACCGCCACTTCGAGCTGGCCGGCCTGCAGTTCGGGCAAATCCAGGGCCTGCAAGCTCAGTTGCTTGGGGCTGTTGAAAACGACGGCTTGGGATTTCATGCTTGTATTCTTTGCTTTACATGGTCTTATGTCAAAGTTAATTGACACTTTGAGCCGAAACCAAGGGTAAACACTGAGATTTACGCCCCACAAGGATGCGCGCATGGATAGGCATGGCGTTGGGCACCTGCTCCACATGGCTGAATCCGGCCTCTTGCATCATGGTTTGCAGCTCTTGCGGCGTGCGCAGCCGCCCTGCCCCCATGGCCAACAAGTAAAAATGAAAGTACGCATCGACCGAAGCGCCGGGTTGACCGGCCTCGTCCTCAGGCTGGGCCATGGGCTCGGCCAACAGCAAGGCCCCGCCCACCGGCAATGCGGCGTAGGCTTTTTGCAAAATCTGCCGCACCACCGCATCGGGGTGGTCGTGCGCCACGCGCACCAAGGTGATCAGGTCGGCCCCTTCGGGCAGCGGGTCGTCCAAAAAACTGCCGGGATGCAAAGCCACACGTTCGCCCAGCCCTTTGGCTTGCAGGCCTTCACGGGCCAGCGCCAGCACCGGGGGCAGGTCGAACATCTTGAATGTGAGGTGCGGGGCGTGCGCGGCCAATTCGCTGACAAAGCGGCCCTTGCCAGCGCCCACGTCGAGCACGCAGCGGTGCTCGTCAAAGAAGTAAGACGACAAGATTTCTTGCACCACAAAGCCCTGCGAGGCGGCCATGAGCTGCGAGTAGCGGGTGAATTTGTCGGCCTCGGATGCGGGCATGGCCACAGCGGCTTTGTCGTGGGCATAGGGCCAGTACTCGGCCATGCCACCGCTCCAGGCGTTGTGCAGGAACTGCAAGGGGTCTTGCATGTCTTGGTAGAGCAGGTGGTTGTGCTCGATCATCTGACCGATGCCCTCGTGCTGCGCCAGCGGCACGCCCAGTGGGCCCAGGCCAAAGCGGCCTTGGCTGCGGTGCTCCAGCAGCCCCAGCGCCACGGCAGACAGCAGCAAGCGCTGCAGCACCGCCGGGGCCAGCCCGGTGCGGCGGGCCAGGTCGGTCAAGTTGGCCGGGGCTTGGTGCAGGGCGCGAAACAGGTCCAGCCGCACGCAGCCCAGCAGCACTTGGCTGTGTACAAACCCGGCCATCAGGTCGAACAATTTGCGGGTGCGGCGGCGCGTGAGCCAGCGCGTCAAGGGGTTGCTCAGCGACCAGCGGTACAGGCCGGGGTGGGCATACCAGCGCTCGAGCCGGGCTTGCCAGGCGTCTTGCAAGGAAGTGTCGGCGGTGTGCGCCTGCACAGCGGCCAGATCCAGGGGTTGGGACATGGTGCTTCTTTCGCTTCAGGTGGCCTGTGGGCTCAATGCGGCACAGTCCATGCGGTACTGGGCTGCATGTCAGGCTGGGTGCCGGGCTGCGGATGAGGCACGCCCACCGAATGGGCCTTGAAGTAGCCCTCGCACAAGGCTTTGGGCACCAAGCGCTCGGCCTCGAGCTGCACCAATTGGCGCAGCATGTCTCGGCAAGAACAGGCAGGGATCGACGAGGCGGCTTGGTCAATCAGGTGGTCAAAGTGGGCAATGGCCCCCTCCAAACCCAAGGCCTGCGCCGAACTGGGGCGGGCGTGCAACACGTCTTGGCCAGCAGGTTTGCCCAAGGTGGCGGCGTCGGCAATCACGTCGCGGATGTCGTCGGCCACTTGGTAGGCCTCACCCAAGTACTGACCCAAAAACGCCCAGGGCTTTGGCGATGCGCCGCTGCTCAGCGCCCCAGCGCAGGTGGCCGAAACGAACAAGGCCCCGGTCTTGGCGCGTTGGTACTGGCCCAAATCGGCGCTGGTCTCGCACTCCCAGGCTTGGCCAGCGACGATGCCGTTTGGCAGTCCGACGCCCGTGGTCAAGTTGTCCATCAGCCGGATCAGGCGTGCAGGGTGCTGCACACCGGCTTGCAACAAAACCCGGTAGGCCATGACGATCAGGCCGTCACCGGCCAGCAAGGCCAGCGGTTCGCTGAAGGCTTTGTGCACCGTGGGCCGGCCGCGCCGCATGTCGGCATTGTCAAAGGCGGGCATGTCATCGTGCACCAATGAAGCGCAGTGCATGAATTCAAGGGCCACAGCGGCGGCATCCGTCAGTTGCGGGGCGTTGTCTCCGCAAGCGGTGGCCACGGCCATGCACAGCTGCGGGCGAATGCGGGCCCCACCGGAAAACACCGCATGCCGCATGGCCGCCACCAAGCGAGGGGGTGCCCCAGTGCCTGCGGCTTGCTCAAAATGGGTGCTCAAGGCTTGCTCGGTACGCATCAACAGACTCATGGGACCTCCTTTGGGGAAGGCCCGTCAACCCCAGCTGACAGGCATGGGTGTAAATGTAACCTGATTTCAATGACTGTCAACCTTTATTGACACCCTGGGTGCACGCCCCAACAGCACACCCCCATTGAGCCGCTGGTTTTGCAAAATACCCGCTAGGATGCCGGTCTCGAATCCGCGTGCAGGAGCAGCGTCATGGGCATTTACTTGGAACTGGGCATTTTTGGGCTGGTGTTCGTGTTTGCCTTTTGGCAAATGCGCGATGTCCGCAAAGCACAAGAACAAACGCGCCAGCAAAGGGCGCGTGAGAAAGCCGCACAAGAGGCCGAGGATGCAGCGGCCATGGCCTCATCGGCCAGAGCGCCTTCAGCTGCACAGGCCTCGGCCGAACAAAAAGTCAGTTAACAGGCCGCAAAGCCTCAGGCCGCACTGAACTGCAGTGCCGCCAAGCTGGCGTAAAGCCCGCCTTTGGCTTGCAACTCGGCGTGGGTGCCCTGCTCCATCAAGCGGCCACGCTCGAGCACCCAGATCACGTCGGCCCGCTGCACCGTGGCCAGGCGGTGCGCGATCACCAAGGTGGTGCGGCCCAGCATGGCTTTGTCGAGTGCGGCTTGCACCATTTTTTCGCTTTGCGCGTCCAAGGCGCTGGTGGCCTCGTCGAGCAACAAGAGCGGCGGGTTTTTCAAAATCGCCCGGGCAATCGCGATGCGTTGGCGCTGCCCACCCGACAGGCGCACGCCCCGGTCGCCCAAATAGGTGTCAAAGCCTTCGGGCAGCTCGCGGATGAACTCTTGCGCATAGGCCGCCTCGGCGGCAGCCTGCACCTCTTGCAGGCTGGCCTCGGGTCGGCCGTAGCGGATGTTCTCGATCACCGTGCCCGAAAAAATCACCGGCTCTTGCGGCACGATGGCCATGCGCTCGCGCAAATCGTGCAGGCCCATTTGCTCGATGGGCACGCCATCGAGCACGATGCGGCCCAACTGCGGGTCGTGAAAGCGCATCAGCAAATCGAACAAAGTGGTTTTGCCCGCACCGCTGGGGCCCACCACGGCCACCGTCTGTCCGGAGTGGATCTGGCCACTGAGTTCATCCAAGGCCCAAATGCCGGGGCGCGAGGGGTAGTGAAAACGCACCGCCTCCAATTGCAGCGAAGAGCCGCCCTGGGGCCAGGCCGCCTGTTGCGGGTGGGCCGCGATTTTGAGGTTGGACTCGGTGTGCAGCAGCTCCATCAGGCGTTCGGTGGCCCCTGCTGCGCGCAGCAAGTCGCCGTAGACCTCGCCCAACACCGCAAAGGCGCTGGCCAACAAGATGACGTAAAACACCGTCTCACCCAACTGGCCCGCCGTGCTGGTGCCCGCTCGCACGGCCAGCGTGCCCATGTACAAGCCCCAAAGCAAAACCGCGCTCGAAGCCATGATGATGAAGCCCACCAACACAGCGCGCGCGCGAATGCGGCCTAAAGCCGAACCCAAAGCGCGCACTGTGGAGTCGACAAATCGGCGCGTCTCACGGCCCTCTGCGGTGTAGCTTTGCACCACGCTGATGGCGTTGAGCACCTCTGAGGCGATGGCGCTCGAATCGGCCACGCGGTCCTGGTTGGTACGCGACAGTCGGCGCACCCGGCGGCCCAAATACACGCTGGGAAAAACCACCGCCACCAGCACCGCCACCACTTGCAGCATCAGCACCGGGTTGGTGTAAACCAACATGACCAGCGCGCCTGCACCCATGACCAAGTTGCGCAGGCCCATGGAAAACGAAGACCCCACCACGGTTTGCACCAGCGTGGTGTCGTTGGTCAAGCGCGAGAGCACTTCGCCCGATTGCGTGGTTTCAAAAAAAGCCGGGCTTTGCTGCAGCACATGGCCGTACACCGCATTGCGCAGATCGGCGGTGATGCGCTCACCCAGCCAACTCACGGTGTAGTAGCGGCCTGCCGAGAACACCGCCAAAGCCGCGGCCACAGCAAACAGCTGCAAAAAATTGCCCGACAACTGCTCGGCGGGAGCGCCACTGACCAAACCTTGGTCAATGAGCTGGCGCAATACCCATGGAAATGCCAGTGTGGTGCCTGCCGCCAAAAACAAAAACAGCGCCGCCACACCCATGGCCGCACGGTAAGGCTTGAAAAAAGGGACCAGACCGGTCAGCGATTTCGGAGATGTAGCCATGAACGAACAAACAACCCATACAACAACGGGACAGCCAAGAACAAGCTTTGAAGCATAACGGCAAACCGCAGCGTCTTTCGCTTGGGCTGTCGCACTGCGGCTTGGCCTGGGGCATCCCGTTTGGGCACCCGCTTGCAGCGCTGCGACCCCGCCAAGTCAGCGCCTACCTGGCCCGCCATGGCCCCGCCTTGGCCTGAGGCTCGGCTCAAAGCGCGATCACCACATTGCCCACCGTCTGTCCCGCCTCCACCGCTTGGTGGGCTTGCACCACCTGGTCGAGCGCAAAGCGTGCGCCAATGCTCAGCTGCAAGCGCTGCGCCGCCAACATCTGCGACAACCGGGCCACAGCTTGGAGGCGATCGCTGGGGGGCAGGTCATAGACCAGAAAGAATTTGACGCCAAAGGATTGGAACAGCCAAGGCCGAAACGGCAAGGCCACCTCCAGCGCGTTGGAGCCATAGCACACCACTTGGCCATGCGGCGCCAAAGCACCCTCTGAGGCCCAGGCGGCGGCGGTCGAAAAATCCATGTCGATCATCACATCGGCCCCTCGGCCTTGCGTCAAAGCCTTGACGCGCTCAGGCACCGATTCGGTTTTGTAAAAAACCGCCTCCTGCATGCCCGCAGCGCGGGCGTGCTCGGCTTTGGCCTGTGAGCCCACGGTGCCAATCACCCGCCCCCCAACCTGCGTCACCATTTGCGTGATGCAGTGCCCCACCGCCGAAGAAGCCCCGCTGACCAACACCGTCTGTCCAGACAAATCACCACCGAGTCGCTCGGCCAGGATGACCGCTTGCACCGCCGTCAGGCCCGGAATGCCCAGGCAGGCCCCGGCCGCAAAATCAATCCCCTCGGGCAAGCTCACAGCCTGCGCGCTAGGCAAAGCAATGTACTCGGCGCAGCTGCCCCAAGGGCGCTGCCACTGGGCGTTCCAAAGCCACACCCGCTCGCGCAAACGCGCAGCAGGCACGCCCTCGCCCACTGCCTCAATCACGCCCGCGCCATCGCTGTGCGGCACGATCAGCGGATCGTTCACGGGTCTGGCGCGACGCGACTTGACATCCGAGGGATTCACCCCCGAGGCGGCCAGGCGCACCAGCACCTCCCCGGCTTGCGGGCTGGGGGTGGGCAAGTCGCCCAACTGCATCACGTCTTGCGCTTCGCCATTGCGGCTGTACCAGGCTGCTTTCATGACAGGTCTCCTCAAAAAAAAATGTGTCAAGCCAAACCGTCCCACAAAAGCTTGCTGCCCGTGAGGAACATGCCCAAGCGGATCAGGCGGTAAAACAAATCGGGCCGGATGCGGCGCGCCAAGCGCACACCCAACCAGACCCCCAGCGGGGCCAGCGGCAACAGCACCACAGACGTGGCCAAATTGCGCAGGTCCAGCAAACCCAGCCAAGCGTAAGGCAACCACTTGGCCAAATTGATAAAGAAAAACAAATAGGCCAAGGTGCCGGTGAACAAAAGCGGCGGCATTTTCAGGCGCATCACATAAGCGTTCACCGGAGGGCCTCCTGCGTGCGCAATGAAACTGGTGAAGCCCGAGGTCATGAGCAAGAGCGCGCCTTGCCAGCGCGGCGGCGGCGGCCCATGGGGCTTGGGTTTGAAGAACATTTGTTGCGCCAAGAACAACAAGGTGAAGCCCCCCACAATGGCGGCCACCACTTGCGCATCCAGCAGTTTGAACAACACCGCCCCCAACACCACACCCACCAAAGCAAAGGGCACCATCAAGCGCAGCAAGGCTCGGTCCACATGGTTGCGAAACGTTGCCAAGCCCAACAAGTCCATCAGCAACAAAACGGGCATCAAAATCGCAGCTGCCTGGGGCACCGTCACGGCCAAGGCCATCAGGGGCACCGCCAAAGAACCAAAGCCCGCCCCAAAACCACTTTTGCTGACCCCCAAAAGCAGCACGGCAGGCACGGCAATCAGGTAGAAAAAAGGGTCGGTGATGAGCGGAAAGTTCATGGGTCAGCGAGCGCTGCGGCCATCTTAGCGGCATGCCACCGCGTCGCGGGTCGCGCATGGGCGCTTGGCGGCACAAGCCCTGCCTCGCCACAAGCCATGGCCATACAAGTGCACCTAGGCCTGACGCCTTGGACAGCCGCCAGCGGCAAGGCACAGAGAAACCCTGCCGCGCTGATAGCCATTAGCGCAGGCGACAAGCACGGTGCGCTGGGGCACAGACAATACGCCTCCCATCCACCCACGCTTTTGGACACCCATGACTCGCTCCGGTTTGAATGTTCTCGGCGGCGACCTGATGCCTTGCTCTTATGACCCGCTCACGGGGTTTTTCAGGGATGGCTGCTGCAGCGCCAGCGACGAAGACGCTGGCTCACACGTGGTCTGCGCCAAGCTCACGCAGGAGTTTCTGGATTTTTCACGCGCCCGAGGCAACGACCTGGTCACACCCAGACCCGCTCAACGCTTTGCGGGTTTGAAAGCCGGTGACCGCTGGTGCCTGTGTGCCATGCGCTGGCTAGAGGCTTTTCAGGCCGGTGTGGCCCCGCAAGTCGTGCTCGAGAGCACGCACAAAAAAGCCCTGCAGTTGGTGACCTTGGCGCAATTGCGCGAGTTCGCTTGGGCACCGCACTGACACAGGCCGCATCACACCATCATGCTGAGTTGGAACACCGAGTTGGGCGCACGCGGCATGACCGGGGCAGGCATGGGTTTGAGCCTGAATTGACCCAGCATGGAGGTGACGCGGGCATCGCTGGCCATGAAGGGCACGGCCACATCGGCCAAGGTCTGCGCCTGCAGCAAGCCCTGCAGATTGGTTTGGATGCCACACTCCAAGGCCTTCAAGGGGTGATCGCCCTCTGGGTAAAGCGCGTCAAAGCTGTGCACCTCTTCGAAATGCTGCACCACATCCCACAAGCTGATGTCCTCTGGATTTCCTCGCAGCTGGTAGCCGCCGCCCGGGCCCCTGTGGGCACGGATCAGACCGGCCTCGCGCAGTTCTTTCAAAATGGATTCGGTGTACGAAGACGACAATTTCAGTCCGTGCGCGATCTCTTCGGTGGTCACGGGCTTGATGACCGCACGCGAGGTGATGAACACAGCAATGTCAAGGGCTTTGACTGTTTTCTTCTGGATCATGGCGTTCTCCGTTAATGATGAGATATTCTATGACCATACGGTCATAAAACAACCATTAATTTTTAAAATAAACCAAAATTCATTGACCATGTCTCCACCGGCACGCCAAAACGCACAAGGACTGCGCCCATGAAACGGTCCGTGGCCGCCGTATTGGCCTTGGTCACCAGTGTTTTGGTGGTCGACAGCCATGTGGACTGGGTGCGTCTGGACAACCGGCCACTTTTAGCCCTGAACGGCATGCACTTTGACCTGCACGGCTGGGGCGCCGAGCAGTGGCTGCGCTTGCACCGCGACTGCGCAGCCGTGCAAGTGCTGGACCCAGACAGCCCCCATGCACGCGCCTTGTTGCGTGTGGTGCAGCAGCACAGCCTGCCGGACTCGCAAAGTGCTCGATGGTTGCAACTGCAGCAACTGGGCGATTGGCTTGTGGCCGAGGTCGCTTTTGACACCCTCAAACCCACGCTGGTGGTCTTGCGCCAGATCGGCACGCAGTGGCATGTGCAAGACCAAGCGGTTTGGAGTGGCTCCACCGCGCCTTGGCAAGCCGCCCACTTTGTGCGCCTTTACCTGCGCCAACAAGCCCCTGACTTGCCAGAGCCCTTGCTGGCCTGCTTTCCGGTTGAACAGGCGCGCTACGGCCAAGGCCCGGGCGGTCTGGGGCCGGTGAACCTGAGCCCGAAAGAGCGGCCATGAGCTACCGGGTGGTGTGGTTCAAACGCGACTTGCGCCTGCACGACCATGCGGCGCTGGTGCATGCCGCAAGCCTTGGGCCGGTGCTGTGCCTGTACATCGCCGAGCCCGAACTGTGGGCCCAGCCCGACGCGGCCTTGCAGCACTTTGAGTTTGTTCGCGAATCCCTGACCGAGCTGCAGCGCGACCTGCACACCCTGGGCGGCAGCTTGCAGGTGCGTGTGGGCAACGCGGTGCAGGTGCTGGCCGCGCTGCACGCACAAGCGCCGTTTGCCGAGCTGGTGGCGCACCAAGAAACCGGCAATGCCTTCACCTACGAACGCGATGTGCAAGTGGGCGCGTGGTGCCGCAGCGCGGGCGTGGCCTGGACCGAGTGGGCGCAGTTTGGTGTGGTAAGGCGCCTGAAAAGCCGCAACACCTGGCAAGCGCGCTGGGAAGCCCACATGGCCGCAGCCACCGCTGACCTGTCTGATGTGCCCGATCTGCGCTTTGCCCCGGTGCAGGCCAGCCAGGGGGCCGAGATCTTGACGCCACCACCGGGCTTGCAGCACAACCCCGCCCAGCGCCAGCGCGGTGGGCGACGTTTGGCCATCGAGACCTTGAACAGCTTTCTGGACTTGCGGGCGCAGACTTACCGGGGCGGCATTTCTTCCCCCCTGTCCTCGCCCACCGCCTGCTCGCGTTTGTCGGCCTACCTGGCCTATGGCTGCCTGAGCATGCGCGAGGTGGTGCAAAGCACCCGCGCCACGCTGCAAGCCCTGCCGCCGCAGGCCAGTCGGCACCGGGCGGGCCTGACGGGTTTTGTCAGCCGTTTGTATTGGCACTGCCACTTCATCCAAAAGTTAGAAAGCGAGCCCGAAATCGAGTGGCGCAACATGCACCGGGGTTACGACGGCCTGCGCGAAGACGGCTGGAACGACGGGCACTTTGCGGCCCTGACCTCGGCGCGCACCGGCTGGCCCATGGTCGACGCCTGTGTGCTCATGCTGCACCAAACCGGTTGGCTCAACTTTCGCATGCGGGCCATGCTGGTGTCGGTGGCGGCCTACCCGCTGTGGCTCGATTGGCGGCCCGTGGGCCACTGGCTGGCCACGCAGTTTTTGGACTACGAACCCGGCATCCACTGGAGCCAGTTGCAAATGCAATCGGGCACCACCGGCATCAACACCACACGGGTCTACAACCCGATCAAACAAGCGCAAGACCACGACCCCAAAGGCATTTTTGTGCGCCGCTGGCTGCCGCACATGCGGCGTGTGCCCGACACCTGGTTGTTCGAGCCATGGCTGATGCCGCCCGAGGTGCAGCGCCACTGCGGCCTGACGGTGGGCAGCGGGCCAGAGGCCGACATTCCCCTGCCGGTGGTGGACTTGGCCGAGGCCACACGCACATCCAAAGCCGCGCTGCACGCGCGCCGCGCCGAGCCTGGTGTGAAAGCGGGCAAAAAAGCCATTGTCGACAAACACGCCTCGCGCCAACACGGCAGCGGCGCGCAACGCAACGTGTTCACCCGCGACAGCGACACCCCCAAGACCGGTCGTCGGAAGTCGGCCAAATCGTCTTCAGCCAATACCCCACCCAGCCCTCAGCTGGGCTTTGATTTTTAAACCATGCGCAGCACCCTTTTCTGGTTTCGAAACGATTTGCGCCTGCACGACCAACGCGCCTTGAAGCAAGCAATTGAGCATGCCCAAACCCATCAGCAAAACTTGCTGCTGCTCTATGTGCACGAACCCGTGCAAGACCAGCCCACCGCCTGGGGTTTTCGCCGCATGGGCGCGCACCGGCGGCGCTTTGTGGTCGACACCCTGCAAGACCTGCAAAACGCACTCCAAGCTGCGGGCCAGCGCCTGGTGCTGCTGCACGGCCCCGTGGCCGACGTGCTGCCCGCCTGCGCACAAGCAGTGGGGGCGGACACCGTGTTTTGCGAAGACATCGCCGCGCCCGAAGAACAAGCCCAAGTCCAGGCGCTGATCAAGGCGGGCCTCAACGTCAACACCCTGTGGCAGTCCAGCCTGATCGAGCCGGTCGCCCTGCCCTTTGCGGCCGAAAACATGCCCCAGGTGTTCACCGAATTTCGCCAGCGCATCGAATCGGCCGGTCTCAAGCCCTTGGCACCTTTGCCTGCACCCACCGATTGGCCCGCGCCGCCGCCAAAGCCTTTGGGCCACTTGCCCGACTGGACCGAAAACGCCTTCACGCTGCTGCAAGCGCACACCGAGGGCGATGCACAAGATGACGCGCACCCACGTTCCAACTTTCCCTACACCCAAGCGGCCTGCCAAGGCGGCGAGACCCGCGCGCTGGCGCACCTGCACAGCTACCTCACACCACCCTGGCCCGACCGCTACAAACAAACCCGCAACGCCCTGCAAGGCCAACACACCAGCAGCCACTGGTCGCCCTGGCTGGCCACGGGCGCGCTGTCGGCCCGCCGCATTTGGGCCGAGCTTGCGGCCTACGAGGAACAGCACGGCAGCAACGACGGCACCTATTGGCTGTGGTTTGAGCTGCTTTGGCGCGACAACTTCCGCATGCTGCATTTGCAGCACGGCCCACAACTGTATGCGGCGCGGGGCTTGTCGAACTTGCCCAAGCCCTCGCACTTTCCCAAAGATTTTCAGCGCTGGTGCCATGGCCAAACCGGCGAGCCGATTGTGGACGCGGGCATGCGCGAGTTGGCCGCCACGGGCTTCACCTCCAACCGCATGCGCCAGATCGTGGCCAGCTTTTTGGTGCACGACCTGTCGTGCGACTGGCGCGCAGGCGCGGCTTGGTTCGAGTCGCAGTTGGTGGACTTTGATGTCAGCAGCAACCAAGGTAACTGGCTGTATGTGAGCGGGCGCGGCACCGACCCACGGGTGGGCAGGCGCTTTAATCCCGCCAAGCAAGCCCAAGACCACGACCCGCAGGGCCGCTTTCAAAAGGCCTGGCTCTAAGGTCAACACAGGCAGCGCCGCCTTGTCAGCCAGGACCCAAGACAGGGCAACAAAAAAATGACAAGGCGAAACCGCATCGCGCCAACCAAGCTTGACAATGCGGGCCTCACACGCATTTTTTCTTGACCCCTATGTCGCGCAAAACCGCCACCCTCACGGCTGGCATTTTCTTTTCTTTGGCCGCCGGCATGCTTTGGGGATTGGTGTTTGTCGGCCCACTGCTCTTGCCCGACTACCCTGCCGCCATGCAAACCTTTGGTCGGTACTTGGCTTTTGGCCTGATGGCCTTGCCTTTGGCCTACATGGACCGCGCCGAGATCGGGCAACTGAGCCGCGCCGACTGGCTCACAGCGCTCAAGCTTGGGGCCATCGGCAATGTGCTGTACTACCTGTTTTTGTCGAGTGCCATCATGCGCTCGGGCGGTGCTTTGCCCACCGTGGTCATCGGCACGCTGCCGGTGGTCATTGCCATCGCCGCCAACCACCTGAACCGTCAACGCGACGGCCACTTTCCGTGGCTCAAGCTGGCCCCGCCTTTGGCGCTGGTGCTCTTGGGCATCGCCTGCGTGAACCATGCCGAGTGGCAAGCCCTGCTGCAAAACCCTGTGGCCGACACCCGCCGCTACATCACCGGCGCTCTGTTTGCCGTGGGGGCCATGCTTTGCTGGACTTGGTACCCCATCCGAAACGCCAATTGGATGCGCGGCAACCCCGAGCGCAGCTCACGCATGTGGGCCACAGCGCAAGGCTTGGCCACCCTGCCACTGGCCTTGCTGGGTTACTTGGTGTTTTGGCTTTGGGCCCATGCCACCGACTACCCGCTGGACATGCCATGGGGCCCTCGCCCGCTGGTGTTTGTCAGCCTCATGCTGGCCATTGGTTTGTTGGCCTCGTGGCTGGGCACCTTGTGCTGGAACGCGGCCAGCCAGCGCTTGCCCACCGCCTTGGCGGGCCAGCTCATCGTGTTTGAAACTTTGGCCGCCCTGGGCTACGCGTTTGCCTTGCGCGGCCATTGGCCTGAGCCCCTGACCTTGTTGGGCATTGGCTTGCTGGTTGCGGGCGTGGTCATGGGCGTGCGCGTCAAAGCGGTTTGAGCCAGGTCCTTCGGCGCACACACACCTATTGCCCCGGCGGCGGCACATCGCGCCCCAACATGCGCTGACCCAACCACCTCAGGCCCTCGCCCACATCCATGCGCCTGCGCATTTGCACGGCGACCGGGTGGCTTTGTCCAGGCTGCAGGGGCGGGCCAAGGTCAAAGGTGAACACATAGCTGGGCTCTTGGCCCATGCGCAAGTCGGTCAGTACCAAATGCTCAGCCACGCGCTGCACCTTGAAAAACCCATCGGTGAAGCGCACCATGGCTTGCACATGGGGGTGATCGGCGTTTTGCAGGGCCAAAGCCTCGCCGCGCGGATGGGCTACAAACCGCATGGCCCTGTCGCCATCCAACAACGAATAAAAGCCTTCGTGAAAACGCTCGCCATCGAGCGCCACCACACGCCAAACAATGGTGTTCAAAGGCGCGGGGGTGACCAGCACCGACTGGCTCGGCAAGCCTTGCGCTTGCAAGGCTTGCCGGGCGTGTTGGGTGACCCAGGCTTGCGCCGCCGCGCTCCACAGCAAATAAAAAGTGCTGAAGACCAGTGCCCACGCGTTCACGCGCAAAGCCCGGTCCGCCGAGCTGAAACTCAATGCAGCCACCAAACCCAACAGCAGGGGCACCGAGTACAAGGGGTCGACGATGAACATGCTGCCCAAACCATAAGCCTCGTCGGTGAAGGGCTGGAAAATTTGGGTGCCGTAGATGGTCGTCCAATCAAGCAAAGCGTGCGTGACCAGTGCCAACATGAGCGCCCAGCACCAACGCCCGAACAACTGCGCTTGGCGGTGGATGCGGCTGACCGCCCAGGCCATGGGCACGGCAAACAGCGCCAAGAACAACAAAGCATGGGTTTCAGCACGGTGCCGGATCATGTTCAACACCGGGTCGCCGTGGTCAATCAGCACATCCAGATCGGGCAACAAGCCGGCCACGCCGCCCCACAGGGCCGACTTCCAGACTGCGGTGCGCCGCCCCATGACCGCCACGCCCACCGAGGCCCCTAAAAGTATTTGCGTCACGGAATCCATGCTGAGGCTGCTGCTGCGTTGTTCAAAAGTGCAGAGGTTAACGGCTTTCAGATGTCCCTTGCGCCAGGCGAAGATCGGCGCGCTTTGTCCCATCTGCGCTGGCACAGCCTCACAGATGGGGCCGCCGAGCACGCCAAGCCCCGGCATGCCCCTTGCGGCATGGGGCTTGCTGGGCTGGATCGATAATGGGGCTGGATTTTTTTTCAACCACCCCCTCTTGTTCAGCCATGCCCCCCACTGTCACCGCCCCACTTGCCGCACCCGCCGTTGGCGCCCCCGATCCGATGCAGTGGACCGCCGCACTGCGCACAGGCGATGCCCGCATCGACGCCACACACCAAGAATTTGTGGGCATGATCAACCAAATTTTGGCCACCCCTGAGGATTTGCAACTGCCGGTGTACAAGGCCTTTTTAGACCACACGGTCCAACACTTTGCGCAAGAAGAGCGCTGGATGCTGGCCACCGGCTTTTCGGCCGACAACTGCCACGCCGAGCACCACGCCACCATTTTGGAGACCATGCGCGCGGTCGAAGCCCATTACCTGGACAGCGACCCGAGCATCATCACCCGCATGGCCGAGGCCTTGGCCGAGTGGTTTCCGGGCCACACCGCCAGCATGGACGCGGGCTTGGCGGCGCACCTCCTATCGGTGGGTTTTGACAGCGCCACCGAAACGCTGGCCGATCCATCGGTCATTCAAAACGTGACCATGTCGGGCTGTGGCAGCGTCAGCTGCAGTTAAACCCAACCCAAGCCTTGAACCGCTTGCCACCCCCATGGCCAGCCCCCTGCTTGCCCAAGCGCCCAGCCCCCCACAGCGGCCCATGGGATGTGCCGTTTTGGTCACCAACTGACGCGCTGATCGACCTCACAGTCCTGTGTCGGTTGCGCCGCCAGATCCCAATCCGACCCGATCTGACTGCCTTCACCGGCCAGCGCATCACAGCGCTCCCATAACGGCGGCCCGCGAGCCGGGGAAATGTGCGGGGGCTCGCAGGCGACACCGATGTGCCTGCGGCGCTTGTTCGAGCGCGCAAAGCACAAAGCCCGAACCGTTGCCAGTTCGGGCTTTGTCAGGACAGCTTGAAGACGGTTGCGCTATTTCCGTGCAGGCGGTACATCCGTACAAGACCCGTGCGCCACCTCAGCCGCCATGCCGATGCGCTCAATCAGCGTGGGGTGGGGGTGGATGGTTTTGCCGATGTCCACAGCGTCTGCACCCATCTCGATCGCCAGAGCGATCTCGCCAATCATGTCGCCCGCGTGCGTGCCCACCATGGCGCCGCCCAAGATCTCGCCGTGGCCCCCATTCGCATGCACCTCGGGTGAATCGTCAAACAGCAGTTTGGTCACGGCATCAAAGCGGCCGTTGGCAATGGCGCGGCCAGACGCCGTCCAAGGGAACAAGCCCTTTTTCACCTTGATGCCTTGCGCTCGTGCCTGGTCTTCGGTCAAGCCCACCCAGGCCACTTCGGGGTCGGTGTAGGCCACGCTGGAGATCACGCGTGCGTTGAACGCCGAGGACCTGAGTTGTTGGGCCAACTCTTTGTTGCCTTGCAGTTCGCCCGCAATCACTTCGGCAGCCACGTGGGCTTCGTGCACCGCTTTGTGCGCCAACATGGGCTGGCCCACGATGTCGCCGATGGCGAAGATGTGCGGCACCTTGGTGCGCATTTGAATGTCGACATTGATGAAGCCGCGGTCGGTCACCGTCACGCCGGCTTTTTCAGCAGCGAGTTTTTTGCCCTTGGGCGTGCGGCCCACGGCTTGCAACACCGATTCCGTATAACTCGTCTTGAGTGGTAGTTATAATAACCACCATGAGCAGCAAGCAGATCATCAAAAAGCTGGAGTCTGATGGATGGTATTTGGCCCGCATCAAGGGCTCGCACCACCAGTTCAAGCATCCGGTTAAACCGGGTTTGGTGACAGTGAAGCACCCTGATGGCGATGTACCCAAAGGTACATTGGCCAGTATTGAGCGCCAAGCGGGCTGGCGTTGAACCCCGCGTCACAGGAGAAATGAACATGAAATTTACCGTGGTCTTGCACACCGACGATGGCCAACGCTACGGCGTGACGGTCCCCGACTTGCCAGGCTGCTTTAGCGCTGGAGATAACCTAGACGATGCCCTGCTGTCCGCTGCTGAAGCGATTGACTTGCATGTGGAAACACTGATTGAAGACGGTGTGGATGTGCCCGTGCGTGCGCCTATTGCCACGCATCAGGCCAACCCGAACTATGCCAATGGTGTCTGGGCCGTCGTGGATGTGCCTGTGGAGAAGTACTTGGGCAAGGCCGAAAAGATCAACATCACTGTGCCGCAAGTTGTGTTGACACGCATTGACGACTACGCCAAGCGCCACGGCCTGAGCCGCAGTGGCTTTTTGGTCGATGCGGCACGACAAGTCATGGCGACATCGGCCTAAATGAAGTCCCCCAGGCAAATGCCCGAACAGTTTCCCGTCCGGGGCTTTTTGCTTCAGCGCTGAAGCGTTTTACTTCTTCGCAGGCGGCACATCCGTGCAACTGCCATGCGCCACCTCCGCCGCCATCCCAATGCTTTCGCCCAGCGTGGGGTGGGGGTAGATGGTTTTGCCGATGTCCACGGCGTCTGCGCCCATCTCGATGGCCAGAGCGATCTCGCCAATCATGTCGCCTGCGTGGGTGCCCAACATGCCGCCACCCAAGATCTTGCCGTGTCCGTGCGCCTCCGGGCTGTCGTCAAACAGCAGCTTGGTCACGGCATCAAAGCGGCCGTTGGCAATGGCGCGGCCTAAAGCCGACCAAGGGAACAAGCCCTTTTTCACTTTGATGCCTTGCGCTCGTGCCTGGTCTTCGGTCAAACCCACCCAGGCCACTTCGGGGTCGGTGTAGGCCACGCTGGAGATCACGCGTGCGTTGAACGCCGAGGACCTGAGTTGTTGGGCCAACTCTTTGTTGCCTTGCAGTTCGCCCGCAATCACTTCGGCCGCCACGTGGGCTTCGTGCACCGCCTTGTGCGCCAGCATGGGCTGGCCCACGAACTGAGCTGGGGTGCCTGCGAATGGGTTACCGCCAACGTATTGACAACAGCTACACACTTGCCTACCATTCGTGTAGCCACTGCATACACACGAAAGGTCAACATGCGCGCCGCAGCCATCAATTTGCGTGCCTTGCCGGAACAGCGAGATCTCATTGATCACGCTGCCACCCTGCTGGGCAAGAACCGTTCTGACTTCATGCTGGAGGCCGCTTGCGAGCGTGCGCAATCGGTATTGCTCGATCAAGTGTTTTTTGGGCTGGACACAGAAAAATTCCAGCAGTTCACCGCCCTGCTCGACGCGCCGCCCAGTGCCAATGCGGGTCTTGAGCGGCTGATGGCCGTCAAGGCACCGTGGCACAGTCAAGCCACATGAGCTTGAACCTGTCAGCCCCGCAGCCACTGGCGGCTGTGCACCTGTTGCGCGACTTCGAGTGCGGTGAGCCTGCGCTGGATGAGTGGCTGAAACGCCGGGCGCTGAACAACCATCTGAGCGGGGCCAGCAGGACCTTTGTGGTCGTTGACGATGAACAGCGGGTGTGCGGCTTTTATGCCTTGGCCGCTGGCGCGGTCGCGCACCAGATGGCCCCCCCTTCGGTGCGGCGCAACATGCCCGACCCGGTTCCGGTCATGGTGCTGGGCAGGCTAGCGGTGGATCGTCGGTCACAAGGCATCCAACTGGGGGCGGCACTGTTGCAGGACGCGGTCCATCGAGCCATTGCCGTGTCGCAAAACACCGGCGTTCGCGCTTTGCTGGTTCATGCGCTGCACGAACAAGCCAAAGCGTTTTATAAGCACTACGGGTTTCAGGCATCGCCAACGCACCCCATGACGTTGATGTTGCGCCTGAACAGCGCCAAAGCTTGACTCGACCGACCGCGCGGCTGAAAAAATCACTCAATAACAATGATTGCACCGCCATGGTCCTGCGCCAACTGGCGCTGCGATTGATGGGTAAGTGACGGATGTAATGAAAAGGGGTGGGTTCAACAATGCGTGTTGGAAAGTAGGGCTGGCGATCGTCAAGCAGGCATGTATACGTCTGGGTGGCAGTGTGCACCTGTCGGATGGGATGGATAGCAAAGGGTGTCAGTTTGTGGTGCGTATTCCCATAGTCTCAAACAACGGATAGGCGTTTCAACGGCACGAGGCCCAGGATGACACGGGGCCAAATCAACTTGATCGACCAACCCGACGACCTGCTCAAACAGCAGCGCAAAGCCATCATCCATGTGGCCGTAACCGGAAAAATGGACTTGCCAGCTGCGCCCCCAGAGGCCGGTTCAAACCCGAAATCCTGAGGTTTACGCCTCAAGCAATACTCAATCAGCTCCATTTGTTGCAATTGCCTCGTCAAAATGGTGTAATTGCGCCATGACCATACGGATCGTCTCTGCCATCACATCCCCTCGCAGCGCTGCGCTTATCGCCCTGTGGGCCATGCTGGACGCCCCAGACACCCACGAATCGCGACCAGAATCCACACGCGTGATGGTGGGCACACGTCTGGCCAGCCTTTCCAGCGCTGGGGCCTGCAAGCTCCTCAAGCGCGGCATTTCCAGTCAAGCCATTGGGCCGCTGGGCGATTACCTTGGGCTAGGTAAAGGGGTGATTGCGGAGTATCTTGATCTGGACCGCAGCACCGCCAACCGCCGAGCTGCCAAAGGACAAATGCTGCCCATCCATTCGGCTGAAAGCGTCTTGCGTTTACTGGAACTTGGGCAAATGGCCACCGACACCTTTGAGACGGAAGACGAAGCCTCAGCTTGGCTGCGCCGCCCTCACCCCATGCTGGATGGCGATAGCCCTCTGGAGTTGGCCAAAACCAGTTACGGTGCACAGCGCGTGAAAGACATCCTGATTGCCATCCGATACGGCGGTGTCGTTTGACCACGGTCTGGCGCATTGGATTTTGCGAAAACCCCTCACTGCCCTCCTCCGCCATTCTTGCCACTCTGGGTTTCGGGTCGACCTTAGGCAATGGCCGCTGGCATGTCAAAGGTGCGCAGCAAGTGGTCTATGCAGCGTCTAACCGTGCGCTGTGTCAGCTCGAAAAACGCGTTCACAGCAACGGCGCCCATCCGAAAAACCAAGCCTTGATGCAACTGGAAATTCCAGCTGACAGCCTCCTTATGGCCGCAAATGATTCAGGGCTGCCCGCCGACTGGCAAAGCCATGAGGCGGCAACGCAAGGGTTTGGTTTGGACTGGCTTGAATCCATGGCCAGCCTGGGGCTCTGGGTGCCCTCCTTCATCGAGCCGTCAGAGATGAATTTGTTGATCAACCCAGCGCACCCCGATTACCGCAGGATATTGCTCAAAATTGAGCGCTACCCTTTCAGGTTTGACCCCCGCTTGTTTTAGTGGGTCAGTCCCAAGCATAAGAAGAATAAGTTCAAAGCCGCCAACCCTCGCGGGTTGACGGCTTCTTTATTTGCAGCGCGAAGCGTTTACTTCTTGCCAGGCGGCAAGTCCGTGCAGCTACCGTGTGCCACCTCAGCCGCCATGCCGATGCTTTCGCCCAGCGTGGGGTGTGGGTGTATGGTTTTGCCGATGTCCACGGCGTCAGCGCTCATGTGAATGTCAAAAAAGTACTTTTTAAGGTACACTAAAACGATGTCGACGAGCAGAAAAATCCCTGCAATTTTCTACCGTTCTGCCTCTGGCAGCGAACCTGTTCGCGAATGGCTGAAGACTTTGGACAAAGCAGATCGCCAAACCGTCGGTGAAGACATTGCCTATGTCCAATACAAATGGCCCATAGGCAAACCACGGGTCGATCACTTGCGAGGGCCGATCTGGGAAGTGCGCAGCAAGATCGGCAACCGCATCGCACGCGTGCTTTTTACGGTGGAGGAGTCCGAAATGATTTTGTTACATGCCTTTGTCAAGAAGACCCAGCAAACCAACCACGCCGATATTGAACTGGCGACCAAACGATTGAAGGAGTGGACCAATGGCCAAAGCAACTAAAGTCAATCCCCACACGGGCAGCAGTTTTGATGACTTCCTCAAAGAGGACGGCATTTATGAAGAAGTGCAGGCCCGTGCGCTCAAACGCGCACTGGCCGAGCAACTGGACGACGCCATGCAAAGCGGCAAACTCAGCAAAGTGCACATGGCACAGCGCATGGCCACCAGCCGCTCCCAATTAGACCGCGTGCTGGACCCGAGCAACCTGTCCATTCAGCTCGACACACTGGTTAAAGCGGCCAGCGCAGTGGGCAGAACGGTCGAAATTAGACTCAAGCGCGAGACCAAACGAACACGGGTCACCACGACACAGTGAAAGCCGAAGCCAGGTATGCGCCACCCGCTAAAAAGCCCGAACCGTTGCCGGTTCGGGCTTTTGCTTTTGTGTGGCTATCGGCTAGGTGCGTTTACTTCTTGCCAGGCGGCAAGTCCGTGCAGCTACCGTGTGCCACCTCAGCGGCCATGCCAATGCTTTCACCCAGCGTGGGGTGCGGATGGATGGTTTTGCCGATGTCCACCGCGTCTGCGCCCATCTCAATCGCCAGAGCGATCTCGCCAATCATGTCGCCTGCGTGGGTGCCGACCATGCCGCCGCCCAAGATCTTGCCGTGTCCGTGCGCCTCCGGGCTGTCGTCGAACAGAAGCTTGGTCACGCCTTCGTCGCGGCCGTTGGCAATGGCGCGGCCAGACGCCGTCCAAG
Source organism: Limnohabitans sp. (assembly GCF_044361645.1). Lineage (GTDB taxonomy): Bacteria > Pseudomonadota > Gammaproteobacteria > Burkholderiales > Burkholderiaceae_C > Limnohabitans_A. The sequence continues at coordinate 26,679 of NZ_JBIKIL010000042.1, forward strand.
GGAACAAGCCCTTTTTCACCTTGATGCCTTGCGCTCGTGCCTGGTCTTCGGTCAAGCACACCCATGCCACCTCGGGGTCGGTGTAGGCCACGCTGGGGATGACGCGGGCGTTGAACGCCGAGGACCTGAGTTGTTGGGCCAACTCTTTGTTGCCTTGCAGTTCGCCCGCGATCACTTCGGCCGCCACGTGTGCTTCGTGCACCGCCTTGTACGCCAACATGGGCTGGCCGACGATGTCGCCAATGGCGAAGATGTGCGGCACCTTGGTGCGCATTTGGATGTCGACGTTGATGAAGCCGCGATCGGTCACCGTCACGCCGGCTTTTTCAGCAGCGAGTTTTTTGCCATTGGGCGTGCGGCCCACGGCTTGCAACACCAGGTCGTACACCTGTGGTGCGGGGGCCGCAACGCTTGTGTTGCTTCCATCCTCGCCGGGTTCGGCGCTCTCGAACATGACCTCAATGGAACGTGACTTCAATGCCTTCGGGCAAGGCGCGTGCGGACACGGTCTTGGTTTTGAGCAGCTGCAAGTCAAAGCGCTTGGCGTTCATCTTTTGTCAGACCTTGACCAAGTCGCGGTCAACGCCTTGCATCAGGCCTTGCATCAGGCCGTCCATCATTTCCACCACGTCCAGGCGTGCACCCAGCGTGCGGTAAACGGTGCCCATTTCCAGGCCGATGATGCCGCCGCCCAGAATCAGCATGCGCTTGAGCTCTTCTGCGGCTCTTTCGCCGCGTCTGCGATCTGTTTCATCATCTTGTTTTTGTCTCCTTCGGCCATTGCTGCGCACCGTGCAGCACGCCACCATTTTGGAGACCATGCGCGCGGTCGAAGCCCATTACCTGGACAGCGACCCGAGCATCATCACCCGCATGGCCGAGGCCTTGGCCGAGTGGTTTCCGGGCCACACCGCCAGCATGGACG
>NZ_JBIKIL010000149.1:0-8368 GCF_044361645.1 Limnohabitans sp.
TTTACCCCTCCAGCCACTATGTGACGCCACGCGACAAGGTGTTGGCGGCGGTCGAGACCATCAAGATCGAGCTGGCCCAGCGCCTCAAAGAACTGGTGGGCATGGGTAAATTGGTGGAAGCGCAGCGCTTGGAGCAGCGCACCCGCTTTGACCTGGAGATGCTGTCCGAAGTGGGCCACTGCAAGGGCATTGAAAACTACACCCGGCATTTGTCGGGAGCCGCACCGGGCGATGCGCCCAGCACCCTGACCGACTACATGCCGCCCGACGCCATCATGTTTCTGGACGAGAGCCACCAGATGATTGGCCAGCTCAACGCCATGTACAACGGCGACCGGGCCCGCAAAACCACGCTGGTGGAGTACGGTTTTCGCCTGCCCAGCGCGCTGGACAACCGGCCACTCAAGTTCGAAGAGTTTGAAAAGCGCATGCGCCAATGCATTTTTGTCTCGGCCACGCCTGCCGACTATGAAAAAACGCATGCGGGCAAAGTGGTCGAGCAGGTGGTGCGCCCCACGGGTTTGGTGGACCCGGAAGTCGAAGTGCGCCCCGCCACCCAGCAGGTGGACGATGTGCTGCAAGAAATCCGCATTCGGGTGGACAAGCACGAGCGCGTGCTGATCACCACGCTGACCAAACGCATGGCCGAGCAGCTGACCGATTACCTGAGCGACAACGGCGTGAAAGTGCGATTTTTGCACAGCGACGTGGACACCGTGGAGCGGGTGGAAATTTTGCGCGACCTGCGGCTGGGGGCCTTCGATGTGCTGGTGGGCATCAACTTGCTGCGCGAGGGCCTGGACATTCCCGAGGTGTCTTTGGTGGCCATTTTGGACGCCGACAAAGAAGGTTTTTTGCGCTCTGAGCGCAGCTTGATCCAGACCATTGGCCGGGCCGCCCGCAACCTCAATGGCCGGGCGATCTTGTACGCCGACCGCATGACCGAGTCCATGAAAAAAGCCATCGGCGAGACCGAGCGCCGCCGTGTCAAGCAAGTGGCGCACAACGAGGCCATGGGCATCACGCCCAAGAGCATCATCAAAAAGGTCAAAGACTTGATTGATGGCGTGTACAGCGAAAAGTCGGGCAAAGAGGCCGACCGCCTGGAGCAAGCCGCGCTGCAACGGGCCAAGGTGGAGGACATGAGCGAGAAAGACATCGCCCGCGCCATCAAGCAGCTGGAAAAACAAATGATGGAACACGCCCGCAACCTGGAGTTCGAAAAAGCCGCTCAGGTGCGTGACCAGCTGAGCATCTTGAAAGAACAGGCTTTTGGCGCAACAGGGGGCGACAACATCGTGCCGCTGATCCGGGCTTGAGCGGAATGGCCTGAATAACCCCATTACCCGAGTGTTTTGATCGGGATAGGTTTATACTTGACTTGTTTAGTCGGGAACCCGCTCAGGCGGTTTTCAGTCAGAGCTTCCACCCACTTCAGGAGTCTGCCATGCGTTTAACCACCAAAGGCCGTTTTGCCGTCACCGCCATGATCGACTTGGCCTTGCGCCAAGACGCCGGTCCTGTGACTTTGGCCGCCATCAGCCAGCGCCAACAGATTTCGCTGTCTTATCTAGAGCAGCTCTTTGGCAAGCTGCGCCGCCACAACCTGGTGGAGTCTACCCGTGGTCCTGGCGGTGGCTACACCTTGGGCCGCAAATCCACCGACATCACCGTGGCCGACATCATCTTGTCGGTGGACGAACCCATCGACGCCACCCACTGCGGCGGCAAAGAAAACTGCAACGGTGGCGATGGCCGCTGCATGACGCACGACCTGTGGGCCTCGCTCAACTCCAAAATGGTGGAGTTTTTGGACTCGGTCTCGCTGCAAAAACTGGTGGATGACCAGCTGGCCAAGGGCTTGGTGGTCGAGAACAAACCCAGCCTCAAGCGTGCCATTGCCCCCATGCCGATCAGCCAGCCGATCCGCGTGAATGTGCCCAACTCGGTGTTTGACCTGGGCAATATGTTCGCCAAATCCTGATTCACAGAAGTACCCACCATGACCACTCCCCACTTCCCCATTTACCTTGATTACAGTGCGACCAACCCCTGCGATCCCCGCGTGGTCGACGCCATCGTGCCTTGGCTGCGTGAGCACTTTGGCAACCCCGCATCGCGCAGCCACGCCTGGGGCTGGGAGGCCGAAGCCGCCGTCGAAACAGCCCGCGAGCAAGTGGCCGATCTGATTGGTGCCGACCCCCGCGAAATCGTCTGGACCAGCGGTGCCACCGAGTCCAACAACCTGGCCCTCAAGGGCGCAGCGCACTTTTACAAGTCACGCGGCAAGCACCTGATCACCGTGAAAACCGAGCACAAAGCCGTGCTCGACTCCATGCGCGAACTCGAGCGCCAGGGTTTTGAGGTGTCCTACCTTGATGTGCAGGCTGATGGCCTGTTGAGCATGGACACGCTCCAAGCCGCGATTCGCCCCGACACCATCTTGGTCAGCGTGATGCACGTGAACAACGAGATCGGCGTGATCCAAGACGTGGCCGCGATTGGCGCTTTGTGCCGCGAAAAAGGCATTTTTTTCCACGTCGATGCCGCGCAGTCCACGGGCAAAGTCGACATCGATTTGGCCCAGTTGCCCATCGATTTGATGAGCCTGGCTTCGCACAAAACCTATGGTCCTAAAGGCATTGGCGCTTTGTATGTGCGCCGCAAACCCCGCATTCGCCTGGAAGCGCAAATGCACGGCGGCGGTCATGAGCGCGGCATGCGTTCGGGCTCTTTGGCCACACACCAGTGTGTGGGCATGGGCGAGGCGTTTCGCATCGCCAAGCTCGAAATGGCCCAAGACAACGCCAAAGCCCGCGTGTTGCGCGACCGTCTGATGAACGGCCTGAGCGACATGGAGCAGGTGTTCTTGAACGGCCACCCCACCCAGCGCGTGCCGCACAACATCAACATGAGTTTCAACTTTGTTGAAGGCGAATCACTCATCATGGGCATCAAGGGCTTGGCGGTGTCGTCCGGCTCAGCTTGCACCTCGGCCAGCTTGGAGCCCAGCTATGTGCTGCGCGCCTTGGGCCGCAGCGACGAGTTGGCCCACAGCAGCCTGCGCATGACGATTGGCCGCTGGACAACCGAAGAAGAAATCGACTACGCGATCAAGACCATCCGCGAAAACGTGGCCAAGCTGCGCGATTTGAGCCCCCTGTGGGAAATGCACAAAGATGGCATCGACTTGAGCACGATCCAGTGGGCGGCGCATTGAACGTTTTACGTTGAGGGTTGAGGGTTGAGAGTTGAGAGTTGAGAGTTGAGAGTTGAGAGTTGAGGGTTCAGCGTTGAGGGTTCAGCGTGAAGTTTCCGAACACGCTCAACGCAAAACACCCAACACCCAACACCCAACACCCAACACCCAACACCCAACACCCAACACCCAACACCCAACACCCAACACCCAACACCCAACACCCAACACCCAACGCCCAACGCCCAACGCCCAACGCCAAACGTCCAACACTGAACGCTCAACACCCAACGCCCAACGCAAAAAGCACATCGAAACAAAACCAGGAGTTCAACATGGCATATTCTGAAAAAGTGGTTGACCACTACGAAAACCCCCGCAACGTCGGCTCGTTCGACAAGGGCGACGACAGCGTGGGCACCGGCATGGTCGGGGCACCGGCTTGCGGCGACGTGATGAAGCTGCAAATCAAGGTCAATCCGACCACCGGCGTGATCGAAGACGCGCGCTTCAAGACCTATGGCTGCGGCTCGGCCATTGCGTCCAGCTCACTTGTCACCGAGTGGGTCAAGGGCAAGACGCTGGACCAAGCAGCGGCGCTGAAAAACAGCCAGATCGCCGAAGAGCTGGCGCTGCCGCCGGTCAAAATCCACTGCTCCATCTTGGCCGAAGACGCCATCAAGGCCGCCGTGGACGACTACAAAAAGAAACACCTGAACTGACATGGCCATCTCACTGTCAGCCGCTGCTGCGCGGCATGTGACCCGCTACCTGGCCAAACGTGGCTCGGGTGTCGGCGTGCGCCTGGGGGTCAAGACCACGGGTTGCTCGGGTTTGGCCTACAAGCTCGAATACGTGGACGATATCGCCCCGGAAGACGTGGTCTTTGAAGGCCACGGCGTCAAGGTGTTGGTGGACCCGAAAAGCCTGGCCTACATCGACGGCACCGAACTCGACTTTGTGCGCGAAGGCTTGAACGAGGGTTTTCGCTTCAACAACCCCAACGAGCGTGACCGCTGCGGTTGCGGTGAGTCCTTCCGGGTATGAGTTTGTCGCCATCGCGAGAAGCACTTTGAAAAGATCAGCGTCATCGCGAGGAGTGCAGTGAAAAAATCAGCGTCATCGCGAGGAGCACAGTGAAAAAATCATCGTCATCGCGAGGAGCGAAGCGACGTGGCGATCCATGGCTTGATGGCCGTGCCTCGCTCGCCATGACAGTCAATTCATGATCCACCTCCAAGCCAACGACTTTGAGCTGTTTGACGTGCCTGCGCAGTACGCACAGGACCGCGCTCAACTCGATGCCCGCTGGAAAGCCCTGCAGCGCGAAGCCCATCCCGACCGCTTTGCAGCCGAGGGTGCAGCCGCCCAACGCGTCGCCATGCAGTGGTCTGTGCGCATCAACGAGGCGTACCAGCGCCTGAAAGACCCGCTCAAACGTGCCGCTTACTTGTGCGAACTGCAAGGCGCGCCCGTGCAGGCCGAAAACAACACCACCATGCCCGCCGCATTCCTGATGCAGCAAATGGAGTGGCGCGAAAGTCTGGAAGACACGGACGGTGCCCAAGGCCTTGAAGCTCTGGCTGACGAGGTGGCCACCGAGCAGCGACGCGTGCAGCAAACCCTGGGCGATTTGCTGGATGTGGCCAAAGACCCGGCCCAAGCCGTGGGGCAGGTGAGGGCGCTGATGTTCATTGAGCGCTTCACCCAAGAAGTGAACGCTAAACTCGACCGATTGACCTGACCACAGACCGCCATGCCTTTGAAGCTGGCGCTTGGACCAAGACCCGATACCCACCATGGCTTTACTGCAAATTTCCGAACCGGGCCAGTCGCCCGACCCCCACCAACGCCGCATTGCCGTTGGCATCGATTTGGGCACCACGCATTCGCTGGTGGCCTCGGTGCGCAATGGTGTGGCCGAATGTTTGCCTGACGAAGATGGCCGTGTCATCCTCCCATCGGTGGTGCGCTTCATGCCGGGGCAAGGCCGGCAGATTGGTTTTGAGGCGGTGCAATCTGCTGCCTCCGACCCGCTGAACACCATCGCCTCGGTCAAGCGCTTCATGGGTCGTGGCCTGCAAGACATCGCCAACCGCAGCCAGCTGCCTTACGAGTTCATCGCCAGCGAGCAAGGCATGCTGTCCATTCAAACGGTGCAAGGCCCCAAGTCGCCCGTCGAAGTCAGCGCCGAAATTTTGGCCACGCTGCGTTACCGCTCCGAAGACAGTTTCAACGACGACTTGTATGGCGCGGTCATCACCGTGCCCGCTTACTTTGACGACGCCCAGCGCCAAGCCACCAAAGATGCAGCCCAGTTGGCGGGCCTGAACGTGCTGCGCCTCATCAACGAACCCACAGCGGCGGCCATCGCTTACGGTCTGGACAACGCCAGCGAAGGCGTTTATGCCGTGTTCGATTTGGGTGGCGGCACCTTCGACATTTCCATCCTGCGCCTGACGCAAGGCGTGTTCGAGGTCTTGTCCACCGGCGGCGACTCGGCCCTCGGGGGCGACGATTACGACCAGGCCCTGGCCGATGCCGCCATGGCGCGCCAGCCCGACTTGCAGGCAGCCACTGCCGAAGACAAAACCGTGCTCAAGGCCGCTGCCCGTGCCGCCAAAGAAGCACTCACCAACGCCGATGCGGTCACGCTGAATGCCGCCTTGTCCACCGGCCGTTTGTCCGCGCCCATCAGCCGGGCTGATTTCGAGCAGGCCACCCAAGCCCTCACGGCCCGCTGCACCAGTGCTGTGCGCAAGGCCTTGCGCGATGCCCAGTTGGCCAAGGACGATGTGCAAGGCGTGGTCATGGTCGGCGGCTCCACCCGCATGCCGCAAATCCAGCAGGCCGTGGCCGACTTTTTTGGCCAAGCGCCGCTCAACAACCTCAACCCCGACGAAGTTGTGGCTTTGGGTGCGGCCATTCAGGCCAACCAATTGGCCGGCAACAACGCCGCTGGCGAATTGCTGCTGCTCGATGTGATCCCGCTGTCGCTGGGCATAGAAACCATGGGCGGTTTGGTCGAGCGCATCATCCCGCGCAACCAAACCATTCCGACGGCCATGGCGCAAGATTTCACCACCTACCAAGATGGACAGACCGCGCTGGCGCTGCATGTGGTGCAGGGCGAGCGCGACCTGGTACAAGACTGCCGCAGCCTGGCGCGCTTTGAGCTGCGCGGCATCCCGCCCATGGCCGCAGGCGCGGCCCGCATCCGAGTCACCTTCACGGTGGATGCCGATGGCCTGCTGAACGTGGGTGCCAAAGAACAAATCAGTGGTGTTGAAGCGCGCATTGACGTCAAACCCTCGTATGGCTTGAGCGACGAGCAAATCGCCACCATGCTGCAAGAAAGCTTCACCACCGCGCAAGCCGACATGAAGGCCCGCGCGCTGGTCGAGGCCCGTGTAGACGCCGATCGCATGCTGCTGGCCACGCGCAGCGCCCTGGCGGCCGACGGCCAATTGCTGCGAGGCGAGGAACGCAGTGCCATCGAAGCCTTGATGGCCACGCTGCAAGCCGCAGTGCAAACCGAGCAAGACGCGCAAGCCCTGGAAGACTGCACCCAAGCACTGGCCAAGGGCACCGAAGCCTTTGCGGCCGAGCGCATGAACCACAGCATCCAAAAAGCCTTGGCGGGGCAAAACATCCAAGCCTTGTAAAGTCTGCCCTGTACCGAATTCAAAGACACCTATGCCCGTCATCAAAATCCTGCCCCACCCCGAATACTGCCCGCAAGGCACCGAGATCACTGCGCCAGCCGGCACCAGCCTGTGCGAAGCGCTGCTGGACAACCACATCAACATCGAACACGCCTGCGACATGAGCGCGGCTTGCACCACCTGCCATGTGGTGGTGCGTGAAGGCTTCAGGAGCCTCAATGCCATGGAAGAAACCGAGGAAGACCTGCTCGACCGCGCCTGGGGCTTGGAGCCCAACTCGCGCCTGAGCTGCCAAGCCTTCTTGGCCAAAAGCGACCTGGTGATTGAGATTCCCCGCTACACGGTCAATCACGCCAAAGAACTGCACTGAGCCGGAGCGACAAAGCCATGCGTCAAATCGTTCTGGACACCGAAACCACAGGCCTGTCTGCCGAAGGTGGTGACCGCATCATCGAGCTCGGTTGTGTAGAGCTGTTTGCCCGCAAGCTGACAGGCAACAATCTGCATTTTTATTTCAACCCCGAGCGCGACAGCCACGAAGACGCGCTCAAGGTGCACGGCATCAGCAACGAGTTTTTGCGCGACAAGCCCAAGTTTGCGCAACTGGCCGACGAGATCCTCGACTACCTCGCCGATGCAGAGCTGATCATCCACAACGCGGCTTTTGACGTGGGTTTTCTGAACAAAGAGCTGGAGCGCTTAGGCAAAAAACCGCTCAAGGCTTACGTCAGCAATGTCCTAGACACCCTGGCCATGGCCAAGGAAATGTTCCCTGGCAAGCGCAACAGCCTCGACTCGCTGTGCGACCGGCTCGACGTCGACAACTCCGGCCGCACCTTGCACGGCGCTTTGCTCGATGCCGAGCTGCTGGCCGACGTTTACATCAACATGACGCGAGGCCAAGAAGCTTTGCTGATCGATGCAGGCGATGCCCCCAGCCACACCAAGACTGTGGCCGTGCCATTGGATTTGAGTCAGTTTGCCTTGCCCGTGTTGTCAGCCAATGCACAAGAGGTGGCTGCGCATGAGGAGGTGTTGCTGCAACTCGACAAATCCAGCGGCGGCAAAACCGTTTGGCGTCAAGTGCAGCTGGCGTGAGCCCAAAACCCGCACCTGGGCTGGCTTTGGCCGTGCAAGGGGCACTTTTTTGAGGCTAAATCAGGCATGTTTTCATGGCATAATGACGGACTTCGCTGAACAGCGCAGGGCGATTAGCTCAGGGGTAGAGCACTGCATTCACACTGCAGGGGTCGCAAGTTCGAAACTTGCATCGCCCACCAAAAAATTCCCAATGAAATCAAGCACTTAGTGGAAACTCTAGGTGCTTTTTCTTTGGTTCTAAGTAGCATGGGCTTGATCACTTGTGATCGACATTTTCAATGTGCCGTTCGCTGCAACGAAGTATTTTCTATCCATGCACCCCCCCATTTCTTCTGATCGAACACTTGCCGGTATCGGGCTGATGCTGGGCGCGATGTTTTTGTTTTCCATCAACGATGTGATG
>NZ_JBIKIL010000043.1:0-26942 GCF_044361645.1 Limnohabitans sp.
CTCAAGAACTCCCAGAAAACAGGCTCCATTGAATATCAATGTGGGAGTTTTGAACATTGGGAATGACCCTGAAAGCCAGCATTCATGCGGGTTTCAGGGGTTTCTCAGGGACGACTACTTAGAGAAATAAACGTTGTCAATGTACATCTTCAATGGCAGTCCATTGTTGGTTCTTGGTGCGGTGATCACCAATTGGGCAATGTTATTTCTGCTAGCACTCGCTCCACCTGCAATTTTGAAGCTGGATAATGGAATGGCAAGGCGTTGCCAGCTGCCCCCGACAACTGGTAAAACCTCGAAGTCAACCGCACTGGTCTCAGCCCCACCATCGTGGTTAGACAGTTTGATAGTGACGACTTGACCTGCGAGCAAAGGCGCATCAAGCCAATAGTCCATATTGAAGTGCGTGTAACTTGTGGCATCGAATTTACTGTCTGTAAATGAGGCCGCACCAAATTCTTGACCTGCAGCAGTCATGTCAATGCTTTTGAAGTTATCCCCAGCGACTGCACCGTCACTAACCCGAGCTGAAGAAGCGCCCCAATTTGGTCCCCATTCGTTGACTGCGATGTTAGTGTATGCATCGCTGAAAATCGAAACGACATTAGCGGCGTTTGCGGTGGGTGCCAGTGCAGCGGCTGTTGGCCCAGTGGCATTGGACGAGCCTGAGTCAGCTGCCTTTGCTGTGTATTTCAATTCGTCGATGTAATAGACCTCGTTAAACTGGGTATTGAAACCGGGGAAGACACTGACTTTGTTGTATGTGGTGGCGGTGTTTGCCGCTGCGTAAGTGAAGGTCAATGTTTCCCACTCACCTGCTTTTGTGGTGGAGGCGGTTGCTTCAACAAAGGCATCTGCATTTGAAGCATTTTCAATTTTCACCATGATGGGAAGGCCAGCCGCAGGGGAGTAAACACGCAAGGTGATGCCCTGTGCAGGATCTATGCGTGTCACTGAGTTGCCTGTTCCACCCAAGTGGACTGTCACACCTGCCCATGGTTCATCGTCCGTGGCCTTGGTCAGTTTGGCAACTTTGTTGCTGGCATCTGCTGGATCATTGGCTACTTCGATGCCCAATCTGCCAAAGTCGACCATGCCTAGGTTTGATTCGCCAAAGTTGATGCAAGGTGCTGCCGTGCAGGTGCCCGTGGCACCACTGACAGCAGAGGTGTTGCTGTCTGTGCCCGGCGTCGTGCCACCGCCACCGCAAGCGGTCAGCAGCGCTGCAGCCGCAAAAGCGCAGGCTGTCATTTTCAAGTTCAGAGTTCTCATGGTTGTCTCCTTGGGGTCGAAAAAGATGAAATCGCTTTCATCGGGTGTAAAAAAATGTCCTGAAAGGGTTCAAGGCCCAACACGTCGGGTGGCTTGCGCCAGGCTGCTTGCGGCCACTTCCAGCACCTGGCCGTCGCTGAACGTCACGCGTAGCGGGGTTTTGCCAGCGTTGTAGGCAAGGTAGGTTCTCTGCCCATCGGCGCGTTTGAAGACCGAGTGCAAAACATGGTCGGCGGTGACGCTGAAATCGGGCGTTCCCATTTTTTCCAGACTGAGCAAAAAGTGCAGGGTGTGGGTCCGGGTGTCGCCCAACTCCACGGCGCCCCAGCGGTTCCACATCTTCAATCCCTGCGCAGGGTCGGCCAGGGCCATGTATTTGGCAAACAGGTCTTGCCACATGTCGGTGGGGTTAGCGCGTTTGCCGCGTGATTCAAAAATGCGAGTGTCTTCCGGCAACGTAGCCAGGCTGCGTTTGGTGTGTGCAGGGTCTAGCCCCAGGTATGTAGAAGATGTGGAGATCGGCAACAAGTTGATGCCCTTGATCTGTCGGGGCTCATCTGTCCACCAGGTGTTGTGTTTGTAGGCTCCGCCAAACAGCATGCTGACTTCTTTGTTTTTGTATTCGGGTGCAAAAACCAGGTTGTGAACATCAAACCAGTAGTGCCGTATGGCTTCGATTTCGGTGGTGTACAGGTATATGCCCAGGTCGCGCAGCGCTTTATCGCCTCGAATTTCCGCCCACAAAATCAGGGCCGACCAAGCGTTGATGGCTTCGGATGAGGATTCTTGGTTGTTGCCCAGGTCGCCCAGGCCAATGCCCGAGGCCCAGGAGTGGCCTTCGTAAATGTCGAAGGTGCGCAAGAATGGAAAGTCTTTGCGGCCCCGTTCGGCGGTGGCGATGTCCTGAATGAGCAGGTTGGTCATTGCGCCCCATTGCGCGTCTGAGGCCCATTCGGGGTCGCGTAAGGCCAGGTCGGCCATGGTGCGGATCCAGTAGCCGTAGTGGAAGTGGTGGTCGTTCATTTGCTCTACCGCGAAATACTCCTCGGGATAGGCCAGCACCGTGCCCAATGTTTTGTCCAAATGAAAGTAGGTTTGCCGGTCTGTGCCCGAGAACCATTGCTCGATGCGGCCTTTGAGCAAGTTCTGTAAGCGCTTGACGGCATTGGTATCGCCATGTTGTTCGGCCACATCCAAAACTTTGCTGATACGCTGCAGCCCTTTACCCTGCCAATAGGGGCCGTTGCCAATTTGAAGCATGTTGCGTCGGGCGTTGCTGACATCGGCTTTCAATACGGCCTTGAGGTCGTTGCGAGAATGATCTTTGAGGCCTGGCCAAAAAGGGACAAAACCGCGATAGGTCAGCTCGGTGGAAAACTGGTTGGCAGGCAGCAAGCGGATGGCACCACGAATGCTCTCGTATTGCCCCTTGAGTTTTCCGTTAACAGATTGGTTTTGGTGCCAATGGTGTGGGTAAAGGCCCAGCAGTGTCTGTGTCTCAGTGCCCTCCATGGCTTGTGTGGTGACGTGGTAATCGGTTCGCAGCGAATTGTTGGTCTCGGTGTAATGCCAAGACACCTGGGTTTGGGTGATGTGAGCGTGTGCATGGCGCATGAAAAGCGCGAGGGTTTCTGGCGAGTTGTCTGGCAGAACTGCAACGGAGAAATAGCCTTTGTCTGTGGGCAAGTGGGCCACCCACTGTGTGCCGATTTGCTCCCAACGAACACCACTTGGGCCAAACAGGGCAAATGTTTGACCGCCGCTGTTCAGGGTAAGGACGCGTTCGTCTGTGCTCAGTGATGTGCGTTGAGCAGATGCAGGGGTTTGAAAAGCCACGGGCCCACGGCTGATGCGGCCATAGACATAAGGACTGCCGTGCGCGACGGTGAAATCGAGTCGGTCGGCAGCAGAACCCATGGCGATTTCAACGGCCCAATCGCTGGCCTTGGCCAATCTGCCTTGTGTGGCCTTGAAGCTGACAGGTGAAATGACCAAAGGCGCACGATGCGGGTAATGAATCTCGGTGTCTTGACGTTCTGTGGCAATCACTTGACGCGTGGGCAGTGCCAATTCAAAACCACTTGCTGCAGCTCGCACGGTGTAGGGTTGCGCGAACAGAACTTCAGCTTTGGGGCTGAAGACCAAACCTGAGTACCACTGGTTGGTGGGAACCGCTTGGCCTTTCATTGAGTCGGCCAGTCCAATGGCTTTGGGTGCCGCATTGTCTGCAGTGCGGGGGGCCAACAAGACTTGCCCTGCACCAATGGGCTGGGTGGGTTGCGCTTGGGTCGCTGTGCAGAGCAAAAAGCCCGATACAACCGCGCCCCAAAACTTGAAAAGCTTGTGCATGTCTGTTGATTTGGTCAATGAGTTGCTGGTCATCTTAATGAAAGCGCTTTCAAGACAATTAGGGGTTTTCCACTAATTTGAATAAAATAAATGCTTGCTATCGGGTTTACCCCTAATCCATAGAAATTGACAGCCAATAAATTGGCCGATATGCTAGTGAAAGCGCTTTCAAACAAGGAACCAACACATGAAGCAATCAACAAAATCCCATGCTGCCTTACGTCCGTCATTCGCATTGGGTGTTGTGGGTTTGAGCATGACTTTGGCTCAAAATGCCATGGCTTTAGACTTTGGTCCGTTCACTCTTACGGGCTTCGCCAAAGTCGAAGTTTCAAGGGCCAGCAACCAGTGCGCGGATTGCCAGGCCATACCCGGCGAGGTGCGTCATCGCCCTTGGGCCGATGACTTGGCAGAAGGCAAAGCATTTGGCACCAGTGAGAGCAATGTCACGTTGTTCCAACCCTTCCTGGCAACAAAAGATTTTGATTTGGGGCGTGGTTTCAAAGCAAAGGGCTTGTTGAGTCAACGCTGGCGAGATGGCAAAGAAGACATTCCAGGCATTTGGTATGAAAAAAATGCCACCTTGATGCATGAGGACTACGGCAGCGTTCAAGTGGGCGCATTTCCCACGCGCAGCTGGAGTTTGGCAGACTACCCCTATGGCACCAATGTGGGCATAGCAGATTCGTGGGCTTCAAGCGGTGCGGGCTATGGTTTGTTGCAACGTGCAGTGCGTGTGGGTTTGCCCTTGATGGACGTGGGCAATGGAGACCTGCATTTAGAGGCTACTTACGATGCAGGTGATTCCAAATGGCAAGTCAACAAGCCTGAGTTCTATGAGCTTTACGCAAAATATGTCAAAGGACCGTTGGTTTTAGATGCGGTTGCCCAATCAGGCAAAAACGGACAAGCCGTTGCATGGGGTCACGCACCATTTGTGGCGACCACAACCCAGCAACCCTTTGTGGGACAAAACAATACGCCGTTGCTGGTAGATGGCAATAAACAATCTATTTTGATGTTGATGGCGCGATATCAACTCAATGCCAAAACAGACCTGTATGGCGGCGTACGACACAATCGATGGAGCGGTACAAAAGCGGTTGTCACTGGATTTGTCGCGCCAAATGCTTTGTGGAATGACATGTTCAATGTCGACGGCGTCGATGCAGTCGCCAATAAGGCCTACGGAGCCAGTTCGACAGATTTCAGCTTGGGTGCCGTCTACCGATTCGCACCAAAGTGGAACGTCAATACGGGCATGGTGTATCTTAGTAAAGCCAAGACCCAAAATCCAGTTGAGCGAGGTCAATCCAACACCATGCTGCTCAACACAATAGGTGTCGGCTACGAAATTCAACCTGGTTTTTCAGTTTATGGATTTGCCGGCATGGTCAACTTTGGCAAGAAGGGGTTTGCGCCACTGAGCATGCCAGGACATGCAGCCTTCACTGGGGTTGATTCGAGGGTTGCCAAGTCTGGCAATTGGATGGGACTTGGACTTGTTTACGTCTTCTAAGCGATGCGTTTAATTTCATTAGTGGCTATCACTGTTCTGGTGTGTGCTTGCGGCGGCGGATCAGCGCCAATGCAATCGGAGAAAAATTTGCGCACACTGCCCACCGCAGTGATGCAACAAAAATCAATAGCCTACTCCCCTTTTCGCACAGCAAATCGTGACAATGAAAGCATCACCAAGTTGATGATTCAAGAAGATCTCGGTTTGCTGCAACAGGCAGGATTTGGTTTGATTCGATTGTTTGACTCGACCGATGAAGTGGCCAAACAAACGCTGGAGGTGATTCGGGACAGCAAATTGCCCATCAAGGTCATGTTGGGTATGTACCTTAACCCCAATGCTGAACAAAGCAATCAAACTGAGCTGCAACGTGGCATCAAACTGGCTGCAGATCACGGCGACACAGTGGTGGCCTTGAGCGTAGGCAATGAAACCATGGTGTCTTGGTCTTTTGTACCGATTGAAACGAGTGACATGGCGCGCTATCTGCGCCAAGTTCGCGCCGCAGTCAATCAGCCCGTGACAACCAATGACAACTGGGCCTTTTTTGCCAATACTCAGGGGGTCAAGCCACCAACTGATGTGCTTGCGAACATTGACTTTGTAGCCATGCACACTTATCCGCTGATGGACACCATTCACAACCCTCAGCTGTGGAATTGGCAACAAATCAACGTCCCGGAGGGACAACGAGCGCAGGCCATGATGGATGCTGCCTTGACGCGCGTCCAGTTTGAATATCAGGCAGTACGACAGCACCTCAATGCATCAGGTCACGCAGCCCTTCCCATCATGATCGGGGAGACCGGATGGAAGGCTGAGCCCTCCAGCAATGAAACGCTGCGCGCGCATCCGGTTAATCAGAAAATGTATTTTGAAAGATTAGAAGATTGGAAAAATTCTGGTGATGGCCCTGTCACAGTGGTCCACTTTGAGGCCTTTGATGAACCTTGGAAACAAGGTGACGACAAGTGGGGACTGTTTGATGTGCAACGACGCGCTCGTTGTGCTGCGCAGCCTTTGAATGCTCAACTTGCACCAGCTCCCGGTTCGTGTGATGCTACCCAAGCGCAGTATTTCAAACCCAACACCAACACCGGTCCTGTCACAGCAGCTCAATTCACGGTGTACGCCGAGGTCAATACAAGCGGGGAAACACGACCAGATGTCTTGCCCTTACTCAATGCTTGGGAAAACGGGACCACCGCCAACGCAAGTGAGGTGAACGAGTCCTCAGGAGACGGCAGCAAATCCCTACAAATCAATCCGTTACCCGCGAGTTGGGGTTGGGGCATGACCTGGTCGGTGGCAGGTGTCGACACCGACCTGAGCAACTTCACATCCAGCACCGCACGTCTGAACTTCCGCATCAAGACCACGTACCCAGGCAAGCTGGAGATAGGCTTTTTGACCGGTGCCACCACCGACCGCACAGCACGCGATGTTTACCTGACTATTGCTGCCGGCGACTATGGATACCAAAACGACGGGGCGTGGCACCAAGTGTCGGTGCCAGTGAGTGCCTTGATCGCCCATAGCGCCCCTGCATTCAATATGCCGACCACAGCGGTGTTGCAAATGAACCGGGTGAGCAATCTGTTTGTGATTGCCGATCGGTATGACAAAACGGGTAAAGCACAAAACGCCAATGTGACCACCCCCATTTTGGTTGACGGTATTCGTTGGACCCGCTGATGAACTGAGGGCTCAACCGCGAAGGATGGACTGTGAATCGGGGCACAATCCGCACAACGATAAGTTGACACCTCTGGCATGATTAAAAAATCACACCCACACGCTCCCACAGGAGAAAGCGCTACAACCATGGAAGAGCCTAGGCACTCAGACCTCAAAGTCCGCGCCACCCTCACCATGGTCGCCAAGCAAGCTGGCGTGTCGCCCAGCACCGTCTCGCGCATTCTGAACGGCACGGCGCAGGTGAGCGAGGAAAAACAAGCCTTGGTGAAGGCGGTGATCGAGGAGTTGGGTTTTCGGCCCGATCCGGCGGCACGCAGTTTGGCTGGCGGGCGCACCATGAGCATTGGTGTGTTGACACAGTTCATTGACAGCCCTTACTACGGCGAGGCCTTGCGCGGCATCGAAGACGAACTGCACAAAGCCAATTACGTGCCTTTGTTTGTCAGCGGGCATTGGAACGAGGCCGAAGAAAAGAACCGCTTGTTCATGCTGCAAGAGCGCAAGGTGGACGGCATCATTGTGTTGACGGGCAAGCTGGCCGACGAAACCTTGGTCGAGATGGCGGCCACTATTCCGGTGGTGGTCACCGGCAGGCGTTTGAGTGCGAGCGGCTTGTTCAGCATTGACTTTGACAATACCGAAGGTGCCAGTTTGGCCGTTCGCCACTTGCACGCCTTGGGTCACACGCGTGTGGCTTTCATCTCTGGGCCTCTGGATCACCCGGACGCCGCGGAACGGTTGCAGGGTTTCAAAGACGAGGCATCCAAAAAAGGGATGGCATTGGATGAGTCGTTGATCGTTTTCAGCGATTACCAAGAGGCTGGCGGATTTCGTGCCATGAACACTTTGCTCGATGCGCGTGTGCAGTTCACCGCCGTGCTGGCGGCCAATGATCAGATGGCCTATGGAGCGCGCTTGGCCTTGCACAGATCGGGTTTGAGGGTGCCAGAAGACATCTCTTTGATCGGCTTTGACGATCTTCCCCACTCCGCTTTCACTTTGCCGCCTTTGACATCGGTTCGCCAGTCCGTTTATGAAATCGGGGTTTCGGCGGCGAAAGCGATGATCGACATCTTGAACAAGCAAAACCCACCTTCCAGGTTGGTTGCCGCTGAATTGGTGGTGCGTGAATCGACGCGCATCAATCGACGCTGAAAACGCATACCGATGCCAGAGAATCAACCAACTCCAAACGCAACATTGCCCTTTCTACTCGGAGACGTGGGCGGAACCCATGCTCGGTTTGCATTGGTGTATGGCAACAAGACCCCGATCTCTCAGGTCAAGGTGCTTTCAACAGGACAGTTTCCAGACTTGGCCACCGCAGTGACTGTTTATCTGCATCAAATTGGCAATCCAAAGGTCGTCAATGCTTGCATTGCCATAGCCAACCCTATCCTTGGCGATGTCGTGGAGATGACCAATAACGAATGGCGATTTTCGATTGAGACTACTCGACAGACTTTAGGACTTGAAAAGTTGCTCATGCTGAACGATTGGGAAGCCATGGCCATGGCCGCACCCGCTTTTGGCACCATCGATTTAGAGCAAATTGGCAAAGGCTCACCTGTAGAAAATGCCACCAAAGGCATGATTGGCCCCGGAACCGGATTAGGTGTGTCGTATTTGGTTCGGTCCCGCCGTGGAGATTGGGTACCGATTGCTGGCGAAGGCGGACATGTGAGTCTTTCAGCCACTTGCGAGCGCGAAGCTGACATTTTGCGTACCCTCTGGCAGATGTTCCCTCATGTTTCGGCTGAGCGCGTGATTTCTGGCATGGGCTTAGAGAATTTGTATCAGGCCATTTGTATTCTCAACGGAACAGCTGCCGAACCATTGAGTGCGGTGCAGGTGAGTCAGCGTGGAGTGGCCGCCGTTGACGCTGCCTGTGAGGAGGCCTTGGACCAGCTATGCCGCTTCTTTGGGAACACAGCTGGCAATTTGGCTTTGACTTTGGGCGCCAGGGGAGGCATTTACATCGGTGGTGGCGTCATCGGTCAATTGGGTGAATACTTTGCACAATCGGGTTTCCGAGCTGCTTTTGAAGCGAAAGGCCGTTTTCAAAAATACATGATGGAGATCCCAACTTACGTCATACGCAAAGAGCAACCGGCATTGGTGGGCTGTGCCATGGCATTGGGTGTAAGACCCATAAATCACTAATTGATCTGTTGCCCGTGACACTTGGCTTGCGGTGTTTGTCAATCATTGCCAAAAAGATCTCTGGTAAAAACTTTGTCAGTAACATCGGCCAACTCCAAGGCTTGGCGATTGGTCACGATCACATCGCTGATGCGTTTGAACTCGTCCAAATGGCGCACCACACGCGAATGGAAAAATTCAGCATCTGGCAAATTGGGCTCGTAAATCACCACCGCAATGCCCTTGGCCTTGATTCGCTTCATCACACCTTGGATGCTCGAGGCCCGAAAGTTATCGGAGCCTGCTTTCATGATCAGGCGGTAAATGCCGACGATGGGGGTGGATGGCTTCGTCGCTTCGCTCCTCGCATTGACTTTGGCTTGGTTTGCCAAATCAGCTCGATTGACGATTTCACTGGCAATGAAATCCTTACGGGTGGTGTTGGACTCGACGATGGCGTTGATGAGGTTTTGTGGCACGTCGCGGTAATTGGCCAGCAGTTGTTTGGTGTCCTTGGGCAGACAGTAGCCGCCATAACCAAAGCTGGGGTTGTTGTAATGCGCCCCAATACGCGGGTCCATGCACACGCCATCGATGATTTGGCGGGTATCCAGTCCATGGGTGGCGGCATAGGTGTCGAGCTCGTTGAAATAGGCCACGCGCAGCGCGAGGTAGGTGTTGGCAAACAGCTTGATGGCCTCGGCTTCGGTGCTTTCGGTGAACAAGACAGGGATGTCTTTTTTGATGGCACCTTGCTGCAACATGGCTGCAAAGACGCGGGCCGCCTCGGAGCGCTCGCCCACCACGATCCGACTGGGGTGCAGGTTGTCGTGCAGGGCTCGGCCTTCGCGCAGGAACTCAGGGCTGAAGAAAATTGAAACCTCTTGCCCACCGCGCTCTTGGCTGAGACGCGCTTTGAGTTTGGCTGTGTAGCCCACTGGCACCGTCGATTTGATGACCATCACCGCCGCAGAGTTGACGGCCAAGACGCTGTTGACCACCGATTCAATGCTTTGGGTATTGAAGCAATTGGTTTTTGGGTCGTAGTCTGTGGGGGTGGCAATCACGATGTAATCGGCATCGGTGAACGCGTGTACAGGGTCTGTGGTGGCCGTGAGTTGAAGCGGTTTGTGGCGTAAATAATCCGCAATGTCAGCGTCTTCAATGGGGGATTCCCGGCGGTTGATCATGGCAACCTTGGCTGGCACGATGTCAAGCGCCACCACTTGGTGGTGTTGGGACAACAAAACAGCGTTGGACAGGCCAACATAGCCCGTGCCGGCAATGGCGATTTTCTTCAACTGGGCATCTCCAATAGAATCAAGGACAGGAACTCGGCTGGCACATCTTATTGGAATTTGGAATGCGATTTTTACAGCATGGCTAGGCATCATCTTGGCACCATGCCCTTTTGGCTGCAAATCATGGGCTTTGTGTCTCTTTTTTTGTATGGTCTGATCAAACTGCCTTTTTACGGCAGCACCAAGCACTTAGACACCGCGCTGCTGCTTGCTGGCTTTGCCTGCTTGTTCGCCTATGGTGGCAAATCCATCAAGAGCTCTGTGCCTGTTTGGTGCGCATTGGCGGCAGTCTTGGTCACTTTAGCAACCTGGCTGTCTGGTCAAATCACCCACCCTGAGCTGATCAAAAGCACCCCAAAGTTAGAACATTTGGCGAACCACTTTTTATTTGTGGTGTTTGCATTCTGGCTGATGGGCTCGGTTCAGAAAACACTGGTATTTTGGGCTTGCGCCATGGCCAGTGTGGTTATTGCGCCTTGGTGGCTGGGTGGCGGCTGGAATGAACTGGCGCTGGGCTGGGCTGGACAGAGAATCAATTTGGGTATCCACAACGCCCAACACACCTCCGTTGTCATGGGTTCTGCGCTGATCGCTTGGCTGGTGTTTGCCAAGCGAATGTTTTCATCTTTTAGCCACCGCAGTTTGCTGGCTCTCGTCTGGCTTACTGTGGCCGTATTGCTGTGCATAGGTTTTGTTGCCAGTCAGACAAGGGCCGCCTTCATTGGCATGAGCTTGGCCATGGTGCTCTTGGTATCCGGTTTGCTGTATTTTGGATTTCAAAGCGGTCAACGTCTGCGCTACGGCACTGTTGCGGCTTTGGTGTTGCTGGCAACGGTGGCTAGCGTTTTACTCGGTCAAGAAACTTTGGTTGCGCGATTTGCTGAGAGCGCGCCTGCTGCCATGCAAATCATGGCGGGCAACTGGGACGCTGTGCCGCCGACCAGTTTAGGTTTGCGCATTCACTCTTGGAGAGCAGGCTTGGAATGGGCTGCTCAGTACCCCTTATTTGGCTTGGGGCGTAACGGTGGCTTGATCGTGATGCAGAACACCGAATGGCTTCAAGCCTTTCCCGTCAGCGACTTTGGCCACATGCACAACAGCGCCTTAGAGTTTTTAGTTCGATATGGAATTTTAGGCTTGAGCATTTATGTGGTGTTGATGTTCTGGATAGCCAATCAAGCGCACATTGCTTGGAAGTGTGGCATCATGCCCACCGATTTTTATACTTTTTTTTGGTTGTTTTTTATCTTCTACACATTTGTAAATATGTTTGAATCGTTTATGTTTTATTCAACCGGCATATTGCCCTTCACGGTTGTGATGGCAGGCTTGTTGGGCTTTATTTGGCAAAACAAAACAAAAACATCTTCCCCGCATTGATCCGCAGCACCTGAAATATGTGGCGCCATGCCCTACCCTTTGCCCCAGTTCAAGATGCATTGATTTTCATTCAGTCATTCATTATTTGGCCGCGTCTTTGGTCTCTGCGCGGGCTGAATCGACGGATCAAGGTGTAATGATGAACTTGTAAACTTGTGAACTTTGCTAACGTATTTCTGAGCCAGTACTTTTGTGATTGTCCGCAACACCCATGAAAAACAGCGTCATTTTCACCACCTACAACTCCCCGGCTTGGCTGGAAAAAGTGCTCTGGGGATTTTTTGAACAAACCGTCAAAGACTTCGAGATCGTCATCGCCGACGACGGCTCGCGCACTGACACGCGCGATTTGATCGAGCGCATGCGCATCTCCTCACCCATGCCGATTCAACACATTTGGCAAGAAGACGATGGCTTTCAAAAGTGCCGAATTTTGAACAAGGCCATCGTGGCGGCCCAAGGCAATTACCTGATCTTCACGGATGGCGATTGCATCCCGCGCGCTGACTTTGTCGAGCAGCACTTGCGCTTGTCTGAACATGGCACATACCTGTCAGGCGGGTACTTTTTACTGCCCTTGGACATCAGCCAGGCCATCACACACGAGGACGTGGTGGCACAACGCCCTTTTGATTTGACATGGCTGCGCGAGCGGGGCCTGAAAAAATCCATCAAAGATTGGAAGCTCATGGCACGCGGCGGCTGGGCCACCTTTCTCAACGCCATCAGCCCAACCCGCGCCACTTGGAACGGTCACAGTGCCTCTTGCCACAAAGAGTTTGCAATCGCGGTCAATGGTTTCGAAGAAACCATGCAGTATGGCGGGCAAGATTGCGAGTTTGGCGACCGGCTGGTGCACTTGGGTGTGAAGCCCAAGCGCATTCGGTATTCGGCCATTTGCGTGCACTTGGATCACAAGCGTGGCTATGTCACCGATGACATGCTGGCCAACAGCCGCCGTATTCGCGAGCACACCAAAGCCAGCCGAAAGATTTTGGCCACGGTGGGCATTGATCGGTATTTGCCAGGCCTTGAAGGCCCAGCTTCGTGAAGCTCAAAGAGTATTGGCCCTCGTGGCATGAGGCTCGACGCCTGCGAGCCTTGGCTTTGGGCCCCTTGTGCACCCAGCGCTCGGACGCTTTGCCCTTGACGGTTTCTTTGACGTCGATCCCTTCTCGCTTGCACGTTTTGCCTTTGACGGTGCGCAGCTTGTTGAGCCAAACGCGGCCTGCACGCAAAGTGCGTTTGTGGCTGCACCGCAGCCTGGCCAATGCCTTGCCCCAAGCTTTGACTCAATTGCGCAGCGATGTGTTTGAAATTCATTGGGTGGACTTGACATGCTCCCATCGAAAACTCATCCACAATCTGGCGGCTTTTCCGCTAGAGACTGTGGTCACCTGCGACGACGACCTGATGTACGCACCCGACTGGTTGGCGCATTTGCATGCACAGCATTTGCAACAACCCGGCACCATCGTGGCCAATGAATGTCGGCAAATCAGCCGCAATGCCGCTGGCGATCTGCTGCCCTACAAACAATGGCCGCGCTTGGCCTATGGCGCGCGTTCTGAGCAGCCCTTGCTGCCGATTGGCTATGCGGGTGTGCTGTACCCGCCAGACTCGCTGGATGAGCGGGTGCACGATGTGGATTTGTTCATGCGCTTGGCACCGAAAGCCGATGACCTGTGGTTTCGCGCTATGGCTTACCTCAAGGGCTGTCCTGTAGGCCATTCCCAACAAGCTTACCCACCGGCACAACCCATCATCGGTTCGCAAAAGGTATCTTTGCTCAAAACCAATGTGCGCCAAGATGGCAACCGTTTGCAGTGGCAAGCATTGTGTGAGCATTTTGGTTTGGACCTTTGAACGGCACGTCCCAATGCGGCGTGCGCGCTTGAACTGTTTTGTCGGCTCTGGCCTTGCGTTGATCGCATCACATTTGTAAAAGCCGCCGTGTTTCAAGGCCAGCTCGCACATGGCCCTTGGGTTTTTTTTGTACCGCTTGGGCCTTTTGTGGGCCCACTCACCCACTCGTTGGCCTTGATCCAACAACTGGCTGTTTGAGCGCGCCAAGCCAAATGATTCAGCCCTTGCGGCCATGCGGTTCTGGCATTGCGGCCCCCGGCCTGGTCCATGATGCGGCCGTCTTCGCTCAAAAGCACCCAGTCTTCGTCCCAGATAAACCCGGTGAGTTCGCCTTTAGAGACCATGGCATGCGCTGGCACACGTTGGGGCGGGCGCATCAAAGAGCGTCCGAAAGTGGTCAGCTTCTGAGGTGCAATGCCCATCAAGTCGGCCAAAGTGGGCAAGACATCGTATTGACTGGCCACACCGGGGTGACGCGCCGGGTCAAATTCACCGCCGGGTGAATAGACGATAAAAGGGATGTGAAACTGCTCAGGCAAGGAGGTGCCTGCACCGGCATTGAGTACATGGTCGGCGGTGATGATGAAGGTGGTGTCGCGATACCAAGGCTGCTGAGCGGCCGCTTGCATGAATTGACCAATCGCCCAGTCGCTGTAGCGCAGGGTGTTGAGGTAGCCGTCTTCGCCGTCCTTGTTGTGCGGGCGAATGTGAAACTCTGCCCCCGGATCAGCAAAAGGCTCGTGGGTGGTGCCCGTGAAAATGAAACCAAAAACGGGTTTGCCTGCCTGCTGGTGCAACTGGGTAATTTGGGTCTCCAAGAACATCAGGCCTTCATGGTCCCAGCCGAAGCGCGGCACCTCTTGCGGGTATTCGCGGCGCGGGGGCAGGTCTTCTTTGCCGTAGTAATGCGCAAAACCCAAGCTGTGCGCGATGGACTCCACCTGGAAAGAACGGCGGTTAGAGGTCTGCACCATGACGGTTTCATAACCTTGTTGCTTGGCAAGATCGGCCATGCGGCTCATGCGGTTGAGCTCCAACCCATCGCCCAAAGTAGGCATGTGCTTGAGCACCGGGGTCGAGGTGAGCACGGCCTGCAGGCCCACAATGCTGCGCTGACCGGCGGCATAAAAACGATCCCACACCTGTGCTTGGGGCACCAAGCTGTCGATGTAAGGCGTTGCGCCATAAGATGAGCCCGACAACGCGTCGATGTAGCGGTAACTCCAACTCTCCAGCAGCAAGACCACCACATGACGCGACCGGGGCGGCAAAGCGGTTTGACTGTCCTTTGACTGAAACGGGTGCTCGCCCTGTGGGTAGAACGACCGGCCCCCATCACGCCAGTCATTGGCGTGCATAAACCGCACACCTTCGGTTGGCACATCGTGGCGTGTTTTGATGACCACAAAAGCGCTGTTCAATGCCAGTTGGGCCACGCGTTCGTCACCCTGGGCAAAAGCGTCCAACACATCAATCGGTTTGCCGCGCAGCTCCAAACCCCGCGCCAAAACCACCCAAAACAACAAAACCCCCAACAGCACGGCACTGCGCACCCACCAAGCGCCGCCAAGTCGGGGCATTTGAATGGGACGCACGACCCATCGCCACCAAAGCACCAGCATGCCCATGACAGACAACAGGCCAGTGAGAGTGAGTCCGAACCGGCTGACCCAAGCGATTTCGAGCAAGGCCCCCATGTCTGCCCCCAGTCGAAACAACTCGGCACCGAGGTGGCGCTGTACTTCCCCAAAGTAGCCCATATTGGCCCACCCCACGGCCACCGCCATCGCGACAGGCACAGCGCACAAACCAGCCACCCAAGCCAAGGCACGCGGGCTTTGCGTGAAGGGCAGGGGCAAAGACATCCACAACAACATGGGGGACAGACACACCACGGTGACTGCCAAGTCAAAACGCAAGCCCAGGACAAAGGCGTGCCCAAGACCTGGCAGACCCATGGGTTCAAAGTAAGCCCAGTGCTGCCACGCGAATGCAGCGCGTAAAAAGGCAAAGACCAAGAGCGTGAAACCCACAATGCGCAAAGGTAAACGCAGATGCTGAAGATGGGTCATGGGCTTTGGGGCTTTGGGGCCTGAGGTGTCAATGGGGCGCACGAAAGCGATGCAAGGCATCGCGTGCACAAAGCCAGACCTCGTCTGCCAGCGCTTGATCGGCCGCGCTGATCGGCTGGCCCGACAAAACCAAGACTTTGTGGCCCACGCCAGCCGACGCAGCGGCTTGCATGTCGGCGGCTTTGTCGCCCAGCATCAGGCTGCGGCTCAAGTCAATGCCATGTTCGGCAGCGGCTTGCAAGATCATGCCGGGCGCGGGTTTGCGGCAATTGCATTCGCGTTGGTAGCTGCCTTGGGCCTTCACGGGGTGGTGTGGGCACCAGTAGACACCGGCAATCTTCACGCCGTGATCGGCAAAGCGTTGCACCATCCAGTCGGTGAGTTGATGGAAGTCGGCCTCACTGTAGTAGCCACGGCCAATGCCCGATTGGTTGGTCACCACGATGAGGGTGTAACCCAATGCAGCGAAGTGTTGGCAGGCCTCAAAAACCCCGTCGATGAATTCAAATTGCTCTGGGCGGCTGACGTAGCCGTGGTCGACGTTGATGACACCGTCGCGGTCCAGAAAAACGGCGGGGCTCACAGGTTGTGCTCCCGCACCACGCGGTCAAACATGTCGCACACGGTCGTGACTTGGATGCTGGCCATGACATCGGGGCCTTTGACCCGGGTGCCCCAAGGCAGTTGCTCGGCGGTCTTGCCGGTTTGGGCCAACAGGTGTTGGTGGTAAACCTCCACCACATAAGGACTGCCATAAGGGCCGGTGCGCGCGGGGTTGCTGTGCCCATACAAACCAATGACCGGCGTGCCCACGGTGGTGGCCATGTGGGCAGGGCCAGTGTCAGGGGCCAGCACCAGACTGGCTTGCGCAATCAAGGCCAAGAGTTGGGGCAAACGGGTTTGACCGACGTGGTTGAACAAGGGGTTGGGGCAATGCGCTTGAATGGCTTGGGCCAGGGTCTGCTCAGCCTCCGCCGGGCCGCCGCACAGGTGCACGGCAAAACCTTGCGACACCGCGTGTTGGGCCAGGGCCGCGTAGCGCTCGGGCAACCAATTGCGCTCGGCGGCCGATGCCGCCGCACAAATGAGCAAGTGGCGTTGGCCACCGCTGGTCTGCAAAACCTCACGCGCCCAGTCGCGGTCTGCCTGAGTCAAAGGCATGTCCCAAAGCGGGGCTTGGGCAGGCACGCCGATGGCGCGGGCGAACTGGGCAAAAGCTTCGAGCACATGGGGCTGCGACAAGACCGGTGTGCGCTCGCGCATGAACAGGGCGTGCAGCTCTTTGGCCGTGCGCCAATCAAAACCGATCTTGCGTCGCGCACGGATAAAGGCCGAGGCCAAGTTGGCGCGAAACGCCACCTGCATGTGCAGCAGCACGTCAAAGCGCTCGCCGCGCAAATCGGCGCGCAGTTGGCTGTAGGCACGCCAGCCTTGGCGTTTGTCAAAGACCACCAAACGCACGCCGGGCAAGCCCTGCAGCAGTTGGGCCTCCACTTTGCCCATGACCCAGGTGATGGACACACCGGGGTCATGGCGCTGGATGGACTGCACCGCCGAGACGGCGTGGCACACATCGCCAATCGCCGACAGGCGCAAAACGCAAATGGAGCGCACTCAGCAACTTTCTTGGATTTTTTGGATCATGCCACTGGTGGAGCGACCGGCCACAAAGTCGAGCACATGCACCTGCCCGCCTTGAGTGAGCACCCAGTCGGCCCCCACGATTTGGTCGATGCGGTAGTCGCCGCCTTTGACCAAAATGTCGGGTGCCACTTGTTGAATAAGGCGAAGGGGCGTATCGCCCTCTTGCGCATCGTCGCCAAAAGGCAAGACCCAATCGACACTGGCCAGGGCGTTGAGCACGGTGGCGCGGTCTTCCAGCGGGTTCACTGGGCGTTGCTCGCCTTTCAGGCGGCGCACCGAAGCGTCGCTGTTGAGGCCCACGACCAGCCGGTCGCCCAAGGCACGGGCCTGCGCCAGGTATCGCACATGACCGGCATGCAAGATGTCAAAGCAACCGTTGGTGAACACGATGCGCTCACCGGTTTGACGCGCAAAAGCGATGTGGTTGAGCACCTGCTCAAAGGGCGCTTGGTAGAGGCCGCCTTGGCTGTGCCAGTGGTGATTGAGTTTGACCGCCAGCTCTTCAGGCGAAACAGTGGCCGCGCCAAGCTTGGCCACCACAATGCCGGCGGCCACATTGGCCACTTCGCTGGCCTGCTCAGGGCGCATGCCCGCGCCCACCATGACGGCCAAGGTGGCGATGACGGTGTCGCCCGCGCCCGTGACGTCGCTGACCTCGCGCACCTGTGCGGGAAAGTGGTGGTGCTCAGTGGGGCTGATCCAGCTCATGCCCTGCTCACTGCGGGTCAGCAGCATGGCGTGGATGCCACAACGCGCGAGCAAGGCGCGAGCCGACTCGACCATGGCCGCTTCGCTGTGGGTTTGACCGCCTGCGGCTTTGAATTCAGACAGGTTGGGTGTGACGATGTCAGCGCCACGGTAAAAAGCAAAATCAAGGTGCTTGGGGTCCACCAAGACGGTTTTGCCCGCCTGTTTGGCCATGGCCATCATTTCGGGCAGGTGTCGCAAGCTGCCTTTGTTGTAATCGCTGAACAGCACCAACTGGTAGTCCGCCAAAGTTTGCGCAAAAATTGGCACCAAGGCTTGTGAGGCGGCTTCGTCAAACACCTCCTCGTGGTCCAAACGCACCACTTGTTGTTGGCGCGAGACGATGCGGGTTTTGGTGATGGTGGGTTGACGGTTTTGACGGTGCAGATGCGAGCGGATGTGTTCTTGGCTGAGCAAGTCCTCTAGGCTGCGGGCTGGGGCGTCGTCACCCACAATGCCGAGCAAGCCCACTTGGCCATCCAAGTGGGCAATGTTGCGCGCCACGTTGGCCGCGCCGCCGGCTTTGTCTTGCACCGATTTGACTTTGACCACGGGCACCGGGGCTTCGGGGGAGATGCGTTGGGTATCGCCTTGGTAATAGCGGTCGAGCATGACATCACCCACCACCAGCACTGAGGCTTGGTTGAGCCGTTGCAGTAGGCGCAGGTCGATCATGCGGCGGACTGCGCAAATTCAAGGTCCATCGCTTCGCACAGCCAATGGCCGATGAACATGTGCATTTCCTGGATGCGCGCGGTCTCTTGGCTTTTGACCACAATGGCCAAATCGGCGATCTTCACCACCTGCCCCCCATCGCGCCCGGTCAAGGCCACGGTGAAAGCACCGATGCCTTTGGCCGCTTGCAGGCCCAAATTGATGTTGCGGCTGGTACCCGAAGTGGTCAGTCCAATGACCAAGTCCTCGGGCTTGACCAAGCCTTGCACCTGGCGCTCAAAGACGGTAGAAAAATCGTAGTCGTTGGCATGCGCGGTGAGGATGGAGGTGTCGGTGGTCAGGGCCAAGGCGGCCAAAGGGCGACGCTCTTGTTTGTAGCGCACCATGAATTCGGCGGCCAAGTGCTGGCTGTCAGCGGCGCTGCCGCCATTGCCCATAAAGACCACTTTGCCGCCGCGTTGCAGGCTGTGCAAGACGGCTTGCAGCAGCTCAAGGGCTTGCGCTTGGTATTGCTCGGCCGCTGCAAAAGTCTCACGGTGGCGTTGCAAGCTGTCGGAAAAACTGCGGGCCATGTCCATGCAATGTCCTGTCAAAGTGGGTGCGTCTTCAATGGGCGCCAGCCTGAATCTGTGCGTCGGGTTTGACGGTGCGCAGCAGCGCCAACATCTCGTCCTCGATGCGCTGCAGCGCTGCCTCGGTTTGGCCTTCAAAGCGCAGCACCAACACTGGGGTGGTGTTGGATGCGCGGATCAATCCAAAGCCATCTGGCCAGTCCACGCGCAAGCCGTCCAGGGTAAATATCTGGGCGGGGTCCTTGAAGGCGTCGCCGGCCAAAAACTGCAAAGCGCTGGTCACACTGTGCGGCTCGCCCTCGGCGCAGACCACGTTCAACTCGGGCGTGCTGAAGCTGCTGGGCAAGGCGTGCAACACCGCGTTGGCATCGGGCGCTCGGCTGAGGATTTCGAGCAAGCGGCAACCGGCATAGGTGCCGTCGTCAAAACCGTACCAGCGCTCCTTGAAAAAGATGTGTCCGCTCATCTCGCCGCCCAAGGGCGCTTGACCGCCAGCAGCCTCGATGGCTTTCATTTGCGCCTTGATGAGCGAGTGACCGGTTTTGAACATCAAGGGTTGGCCGCCAGCAGCTTCGATGGCCGGGGCCAGACGCTGCGAACATTTCACATCAAACAAAATGGTGCCGCCCGGCACGCGACTGAGCACGTCTTGCGCAAACAACTGCATTTGGCGGTCGGGGTAAATGGTCTGGCCGTCTTGGGTCACGATGCCCAGGCGGTCACCATCGCCGTCAAAGGCCAAGCCCAGCTCGGCGCCCGTGGTGTTCAGCGCGTGGATCAGGTCTTGCAGGTTTTCTGGTTTGCTGGGATCGGGGTGGTGGTTGGGAAAGTTGCCATCCACCTCGCTGAACAACTCGATCACCTCGCAGCCCAAAGCGCGAAAAATACCGGGGGCCGACGCGCCCGCGATGCCATTGCCCGAGTCGATCACGACTTTCATGGGGCGCGACAATTTGACGTCGCTGACAATGCGCTGCGTGTAGTCGGTCAGCACATCCAAGTGGGTCAAACCGCCGCCGTCTTTCAACTGCCAATTCTCGGCCACCATCATTTGGTGCAAGGCTTGAATTTCATCGCCGTAAATGGCACGCCCACCGAGCACCATCTTGAAGCCGTTGTAATCCTTGGGGTTGTGGCTGCCCGTGACCTGGATGCCGCTTTGGCAGGCCGTGTGGGCTGCAAAGTAGAGCATGGGCGTGGTGGCCAAACCGATGTCGATGACCTGAATGCCGGCGGCCATCAAACCCCGAATGAGTGCGCAAGCCAATTCGGGGCCACTCAAGCGGCCATCGCGCCCCACCGATACGGTGGTTTGGCCTTCGGCCATGGCGCGGGTGCCAAAAGACTTGCCCAGCGCCTCAGCCACTTGTGCGTTGAGCGTGCTGGGCACCAAGCCTCGGATGTCGTAGGCTTTGAAAATGCTGGGGGTCACTTGCATGAGATCTGACAAAAAAGCCTGTTCAGGCCAACAAGAAATTTACCGCTCAATTGTAGGCGGCTCGGCAATGACCGACGGCGCATGGCCGAGGGCGTAGGTGTAAATACCCTCCAAGACACCTCAAGGGGCACCTCAGGGCATGACAGCGTGTCGCCATCATGGGTCCGAAAACGACACAAGCCCGAAGGCAAGCAGCCCTGTTTGTGGCTAACATGACCGACCATGAGCCGCTCCACCACCCACCCAAGCGCTCGGTCTGCCCGGTCTGCAGATTCAGGCCTGGACGCAGCGCGTTGCTACCAAGCCATGGCCGACAAAGATGCGGCTTGGGATGGCTTGTTTTTCACGGGCGTCACGTCCACCGGCATTTACTGCCGCCCGGTGTGCCGGGTCAAGCTGCCGCGACAGGCGCATTGCCGCTTTTTTGAGACCCCCGCCCACGCCGAGTCGCAGGGCTTCAGGCCCTGCCTGCGCTGCCGCCCGGAGCTGGCACCGGCGCGCCGGTTTTGGTCCACCACCGATGCCCAGGCGGTGCTGGCCGAATCGGCTGCGCAGCACCTGCACTCGGCCATCCAGCGGGGGGCCAAGCCGCCCAGCATGACGGCCTTGGCCGCGCGCTTAGGGGTGAGCGACCGACACCTGCGGCGCATGTTCCTGCGGCATTGGCAGGTCACGCCCCTGCAATACCTGCAAACCCAGCGCTTGCTGCACGCCAAGCAGTGGCTGCACGACAGCCCGGTGACGGTGGCCCAGGTGGCGCGTG
Organism: Limnohabitans sp.; assembly: GCF_044361645.1. GTDB lineage: Bacteria > Pseudomonadota > Gammaproteobacteria > Burkholderiales > Burkholderiaceae_C > Limnohabitans_A. The sequence continues at coordinate 21,439 of NZ_JBIKIL010000043.1, forward strand.
CCAGTGGTTTTGGCTCGGCCCGCCGCATGTATGCCGCATTTGCCCAGCACTACCAGCTCAGCCCCGGGCAACTGCGGCCCGCACGCGACCCGCACCACAACAACCGAGGTCATGACCCAGGCACCACCGTGGTGCTGCACTACCGCCCGCCTTACCAGATCGACACGCTGTGCCAATTTTTGAAAGACCGCGCTTTGGACGGCATGGAAAGCTGGGGGGGCGTAGACCCAGAGGCTTGGGATTGGCCCAGTGCGCGTCCAACATGGCGGCGAACTGTGCGCTGGCCTCATGGGCTTGGCGCAATATTAGGTTGGTTGGAACTGCAATGGGACCGCACCCGGCCCTGCGTACAACTGCGGCTCAGCCCGTCTTTGCTGCCGGTGTTGCCTGCGGTGGTGGCCCAAGTACGGGACGCCTTGGACCTCGATGCCGACCCCGCGCGCATGGCGCAAGTGCTCGGGCAGGATTTTCCAGAGGCCTTGGGCCAGCGTGTGCCCGGCGGGCTGGACGGGTTTGAGTTGGCGGTGCGCGCCGTGCTGGGCCAACAAATTTCGGTCAAAGCCGCGCGCACTTTAGGGCAAAGGCTGGTCAAGGCCTTGGGCGAACCCTGCGCCACGCCTTGGCCCGAACTGAACCGCACTTTTCCCAGCCCCGCGTGTCTGGCCCGCGAAGAGAACGCCGCCCTCATGGGCAGCCTGGGTCTGGTGCGGCAACGCCAAAAAGCCATTCAGGCCTTGGCACAAGCCGTCGAATCGGGCCAGCTGCCATTACAAGCCCTTCAAGCCCTTCAAGCGCAGCAAGCCCAGGATCAGGCCCAGACCCTGTCCGCGTCCAGCGTGCCCAGCACTGCTTTGTCTGCCCTGATGGCCTTGCCTGGCATTGGCCCGTGGACGGCGCATTACATCGCCATGCGCGCCTGGCGCTGGGCGGACGCTTGGCCGGTGCAAGACGTGGCCTTGCAAACCGCCTTGGGCGTGCGGCAACACCCCCGACCCGCTCAAGCGCTGGAAAGCATGGGCCAAGCCTGGCGGCCGTTTCGCAGCTACGCCCTGGTGGCCGCTTGGCAACGCTTGGCCTCAAACCCCAGCCCAGGCGACCCCAGCCCACTCAAGCGCCACCTCAACCACAAGCCCAAGGCAGCACCGCCATGACAACCACCTTCACCCAAGCATGGCTCAGCCCCTTGGGGCCCATGACCCTGGCCGCCACCGCCCAAGGCCTTTGTGGTGCCTGGTTTGACGGGCAACGCCATGGCCCCACCCCTGCCCGCCTGCACAGCTTTTGCGTCACAGATGACCACCCCGTTTTGCAAGACGCGGTGCGCCAGCTGCAGGCTTTTTTTGCGGCCTCAAGCCCGCAACACAGCCAGACCCCAGCCCCAGCCCAGCCCCCGCCTTTCGACTTGCCGCTGGACCTGTCCGCAGGCACCGCTTTTCAGCAATCGGTGTGGCGGGCTTTGCTGCGCATCGCGCCGGGACACAGCGAAACTTATGGCGAACTGGCGCGCCACTTGGCCAAGCCCAAAGCCGTCCGGGCCGTGGGCGCTGCGGTGGGGCGCAACCCGGTGAGCATCTTCGTGCCTTGCCACCGGATTTTGGGGGCCGGTGGCCAACTCACAGGCTATGCCGGTGGGCTGTGGCGCAAACAAGCACTGCTTCAGCTAGAGGGTCACCCCTTGATGCAATCTTCTTACACAAGCCTTTTTTCAACCACTCAAGCTGTCGGCAGCCAGCCCTTTTGCTTGACATGAGCTCATCCCACACGCGCAGCTGGCAGGTTGATTTTTTGCTTTTGGGCGCCATTTGGGGTGCCTCCTTTTTGTTCATGCGACTGGCCGCGCTCGAGCTGGGGGCACTGCCTACAGCTGCTTTGCGGGTGTTGATTGCTTCGCTTTTTTTACTGCCCTTACTGCTTTTCAAGGGCCTTTGGCCTGTTTTGCGCCAACATTGGCGGCCGGTGCTGTTTGTGGGTGTGCTCAACAGCGCCATCCCCTTCGCTCTGTTTGCCTTTGCGGTCATGCACATCAGCACCGGCTTGTCGGCCATTTTGAACGCCACGGTGCCGCTGTTTGGTGCGCTGGTGGCCTGGGCTTGGCTCAAAGACAAGCCCGGACTGTCGCGCGCCATGGGCTTGGCAATTGGCTTTGGCGGCGTGGTCTTGTTGGCGGGTGGGCAAGCCAGCTTCAAGCCCAACGCCTCAGGCGTGGCCCCTGCCTGGGCGGTACTGGCTTGCCTGGCGGCCACCAGCTGCTATGCACTGTCAGCCAGTTTCACCAAAAAACACATGCCCCATATGCCCCCACTGGTGGCCGCCACGGGCAGCCAAGTCGGCGCAAGCTTGGCACTGGCCTTGCCCGCCCTGTGGTTTCGTCCGCAACAGCTGCCCAGTGCAGCGGCTTGGGGGGCTTTGCTGGTTCTGGGCGTGTTGTGCACTGGCTTGGCCTATGTGCTGTATTTCCGACTGATTGAGCGAGCAGGCCCGGCCCGCGCATTGACGGTCACCTTTTTGATTCCGGTGTTTGCCGTGGCCTATGGCGTGTTGCTGCTGGGCGAGGGCATCACACTTTGGATGCTGCTGTGCGGCGCGGTGATTTTGCTGGGCACGGCCTTGTCCAGCGGACTGGTCAAATTGCCGGGGCGTTAAAGTTCAGGCCAAGCCCTTTCTTGCAATCCACACACATCGGCGCTCCTTATGACCCCAGCCTCGAAGCCCCTCCAAGTTTGGCGAACCCTTGTGCTGATGGGCTCTGCCTGGCTCTTGTCCTGCAGCGCACAGGCCCAGCTCAGCAGCAGCATCAGTACCAGCACGGTAGACATCCCGGTGGTGGGTGAAAAATGCAACGAACGTGTGCAACAGGTCAGCAGCGTCACGGGGCAATTGCAAATGCCCAGCTCAGCTTTACCGGTGTCCGCCGTGGTGATCCTGCACAGCAATGCAGGCATCATTGGTGTGGGCAGCTTTTATGCCAAGGCCCTGAATGCGGCGGGCATCGCCACCCTGGAAGTGGACTCGTTCACACCCCGGGGTATCCAAGACGCCCGGGACCGCACGGCACCGGTCTTGTGCGACCGCTTGCAAGACGCGTGGGGGGCTTTGCTTTATCTGTCCAAAGACACCCGCATCGATGCCAGCCGTATTGGCATCACCGGTTTTTCCAGTGGCGGTGCTTTGACCGTGATGACCGGCATGGGGGTCAGGCCACGCCGTTTGCATAGGCGCGACGGCCCCATGCCTGCACACTTGGTCTACGCCGCCCATTTCGCGGTCTACCCCAGCTGCGCCAACCTGATGGACGACCCGGTGCGAATTCGCGCCTGGATCAACCCCGGAAAGCCGCAAAACTGGGGCGCGACCCAGAAAAGAATCCACATCGTGTCGGGCACACAGGAAGATTTTGACTTTGACCCACGCACCGATTGCCTGCGCATGGCGCAAGAGTTTCCCGACATTGCACCCTACCTCAGCGTGCGCCTGATCGAGGGGGCCACACACGCCTTCGATTGGCCCACACCGCCCCCGCCCGCCTTCAACCCCAACGCCAAAGCCCAAACCGGCGGCATGGTCCGCATGCGTTATTCTGAGAAAGACGCCTTGGAAACGCGGCAAGAGATGCTGGACTTTTTCATGGCGCAGCTGAAAAAGAACTGAGCGCGGCACCCTTTGGAAGCATGCGCACGGGCTGCTGCACATCCCGTGCCCTGAGTTGCCCGCAGCCCCCGTCCACATCTTGGCCGGCAGACTGGCGCAGTTTGGTCAGCACGCCGCGCTGGTGCAGCGTGCGGGCGATCTCGGCCGCGCGCGCCCAAGAGGGCCGGGCAAAAGGCAGGCCGGGCACCGCGTTGTAGGGGATCAGGTTCATCAGCGCGTATTTGCCTTTGAGCAAACGCACGATGCCGTCCAGCTCTTGGGCGCTGTCGTTCACCCCCTCGATCAGCGTCCATTGGTACTGAATTGGGTAGCCGGTGGCACGCGCATAAGCTTCTCCGGCTTGCACCAAATCTTCGGGCTCAAAGCGCGGGGCACGCGGCAGCAACTGTGCCCGCACATCGGCCCGCGTGCTGTGTAGCGACAGCGCCAGCGCGGGCTTGACGCGGCCTTGTGGCAAACGCTCAAACACCCGCGCATCGCCCACGGTCGAGAAGACCAAATTTTTGTGCCCGATGTTGCCCACCGTGCCCAGCAGGTCGATGGCCTCCAGCACCGCGTCCAGGTTGTGCGCGGGCTCGCCCATGCCCATGAACACCACTTTTTTCACCGGCCTGAGCGTGCGCGCCAAGGCCACCTGCGCCACGATCTCGGCGCTGCCCACTTGCCGAATCAAACCCTCGCGCCCGGTCATGCAAAACACACAGCCCACGGCACAGCCCACCTGGGAGGAGACACACACAGCTTCGCGCGGCAACAGCACGCTTTCCACCGCCTGGCCATCGTGCAAACCCACCATCAAACGGGCGGAGCCGTCTTGGCCGTCGTGCTGTTCGCGCAAGCGGGCCAATGCGGCCAAACTTTCACTCAAGGCAGGCAGGGCCTGCCGCAAGGCCGTGGGCATGAAGCTGGTCAGCGGTCTGCGGCCACTGTTTTGCGGCTTGGCCTGCGCCCAAAGTCGCAGCACGCGCTGTTCGTGCAGCGCGCTGGCACCCAAGGCGCGCAAGTGCGTGCGGATGTCTTGAACGCTGTGAAACGGCATGGTGGGGCTGTTGATGGGCATGGCGCAGCGCGGCACTCAGTAGTGCGGCGGAATCTCGTCGCGCAGATTGCGCAGCTCTGCTCCGCCCCCGGATTCGGGCAGGCGCTCGCGCATCTGGCGCAACTCTTGGATCAGCGCATCGATTTGCTGCTGTTGGCGGTAGACCTGGGCGTTGAGTTGGTCCAGCAAGTCTTCGGTAAAGCCCGCCTTGATTTCAAGATCGATCAAGCGGTTTTCGGTGGCGGTTGGGATGTCCATGGGCCATATTGGACATGATTTTGGGCGGCGTTTTGGGCGGCGTTTAGCCATCTTCTATAATTTGTCCATCGCCGAGTTATCTGAACTACTTGCAGGGCGATTCAAAAATTCTGCTAAAGCGTTCGCTAGGCTCCGGATTTTCTGGGTCGGCAACGCCGAACAACCCTTCAAACCTAAGGAGCCTTTTTCATGTCCAGCAATTTTCTCTTCACCTCGGAATCCGTCTCGGAAGGCCACCCCGACAAGGTCGCTGACCAAATCTCGGATGCCATCCTCGACGCCATCTTTGAACAAGACCCGCGCTCGCGCGTGGCCGCCGAGACCCTGACCAACACCGGTCTGGTGGTGCTGGCCGGCGAGATCACCACCAACGCGCATGTGGACTACATCCAGGTGGCGCGCGACACCATCAAGCGCATCGGTTACGACAACACCGACTACGGCATCGACTACAAGGGCTGCGCGGTCATGGTCTGCTACGACAAGCAAAGCAACGACATTGCCCAGGGCGTGGACCACGCGTCAGACGACCACCTCAACATTGGCGCGGGCGACCAAG
>NZ_JBIKIL010000150.1:0-8176 GCF_044361645.1 Limnohabitans sp.
CTCGAGCTCGATGTCAAGGCCCAGCGAACGGATTTCCTTGACCAGCACGTTGAACGACTCGGGCATGCCCGCTTCGATGGAGTGTTCGCCTTTGACGATGCTCTCGTACACCTTGGTGCGGCCTTGCACGTCGTCGGACTTGACGGTGAGCATTTCTTGCAGGACATAAGAGGCGCCATACGCTTCCAATGCCCACACTTCCATCTCGCCGAAACGCTGACCACCGAACTGCGCCTTACCACCCAGCGGCTGCTGCGTGACCAAGCTGTAGGGGCCTGTGGAACGGGCGTGCATTTTGTCGTCCACCAAGTGGTGCAACTTCAAAAAGTGCATGTAGCCAATGGTGGTCGGACGGTCAAAGGCGTCGCCCGTGCGACCGTCAAACAAATTGGCTTGGGTGCGTGTGGCCGTCAGACCTTTGGCCTTGGCCAATTCGTCTGGGTAAGCCAAGTGCAGCATGGCGCGGATTTCTTCTTCGGCCGCACCGTCAAACACGGGCGTGGCGAATGGGAAACCTTCTTTGAGGTTGTGGGCCATGTCCAGCACGTCGTCGTCGCTCAGCTGCGACAGGTCTTCCTTGCGGCCCATGCTGTTGTAGAGCTGCTCGAACAACTTGCGCAGGTCAGCGATCTTTTCCATGCGCTGGGTCTCAGCTTGCAGCATGTTGCCAATGCGCTGACCAATGCCTTTGCCGGCCCAGCCCAGGTGCACTTCGAGCACCTGGCCCACGTTCATGCGCGATGGCACGCCCAGTGGGTTGAGCACGATGTCTGCAGGGGTGCCGTCGGCCATGAAAGGCATGTCTTCGACCGGCACTATTTTGGACACCACGCCTTTGTTGCCGTGCCGTCCGGCCATCTTGTCTCCGGGCTGCAAGCGGCGCTTGACGGCCAAATAGACCTTGACCATTTTGAGCACGCCAGCTGGCAACTCGTCGCCTTGGGTGAGCTTTTTGCGCTTTTCTTCAAACGACAAGTCGAAGCTGTGGCGGGTTTGCTCCAGCGAGTTTTTGATGGACTCGAGTTGCATGGCCACATCGTCTTCGGCCGGGCGGATGTCGAACCAATGGAATTTCTCAACAGACGCCATGTAGGCCTTGTCGATCTTGCTGCCTTTGGCGAGCTTTTGTGGGCCGCCGTTGGCCACACGGCCCACCAACAACTTTTCGATGCGGTCAAATGCGTCGGCTTCCACGATGCGCAGCTGGTCGTTCAGGTCCAAACGGAAACGCTTGAGTTCGTCGTCGATGATTTGCTGGGCGCGCTTGTCGCGCACGATGCCTTCACGGGTGAAGACCTGCACGTCGATCACCGTGCCTTGTGAGCCTTGGTCCACACGCAAGGAAGTGTCTTTCACGTCGCTGGCTTTTTCACCGAAGATGGCGCGCAGCAGTTTTTCTTCGGGTGTGAGGGTGGTCTCGCCCTTGGGTGTGACCTTGCCCACCAACACATCGCCAGGCTGCACTTCTGCACCCACATAAATGATGCCGGAGTCGTCCAGACGGCCCAGTTGCTGCTCGGACAGGTTGGGGATGTCGCGCGAAATTTCTTCCGCGCCCAACTTGGTGTCACGCGCCATGACCACGAGTTCTTCGATGTGGATCGAGGTGTAGCGGTCTTCCGACACCACACGCTCAGAGATCAAGATCGAGTCTTCGAAGTTGTAGCCGTTCCAAGGCATGAAGGCGATCAGCATGTTCTGACCGATGGCGATTTCGCCCAGGTCGGTCGATGCGCCGTCGGCGATCACATCACCCTTGGCCAGCTTGTCGCCACGCTTGACGATGGGGCGCTGGTGGATGTTGGTGTTTTGGTTCGAGCGCTGGTACTTGATCAGGTTGTAGATGTCTACACCCACCTCACCGGCCAAGGTTTCTGCGTCGTTCACGCGGATCACAATGCGTGTCGCGTCCACATAGTCCACGATGCCGCCACGGGTGGCCGTGACCACGGTGCCCGAGTCGACGGCCGCAACGCGCTCGATGCCGGTGCCCACCATGGGCTTTTCAGGGCGCAACACAGGCACCGCTTGGCGCGACATGTTGGCACCCATCAAGGCGCGGTTGGCGTCGTCGTGCTCCAAGAAGGGCACAAGTGAGGCCGCCACCGAAACGATCTGCGCAGGCGACACATCCATGTACTGGATGCGCTCAGCGCCGCACAAAATGGATTCGCCTTTTTCACGCGCCGACACCAATTCTCCGGTGAGCTTGCCGTCTTTGTCCAAAGCCGCATTGGCCTGGGCGATGACGTACTTGCCTTCTTCGATGGCCGACAGGTAGTCGATGTTCATCGTGACTTTGCCGTCAATCACTTGACGGTAAGGGGTTTCGATGAAGCCGTATTCGTTCAAGCGGGCGTAAAGCGCCAGCGAGTTGATCAGACCGATGTTGGGGCCTTCAGGGGTCTCAATCGGGCAAACGCGACCGTAATGGGTCACGTGCACGTCGCGCACTTCAAAGCCAGCACGCTCGCGGGTCAAACCGCCCGGGCCAAGGGCCGAGACACGGCGCTTGTGGGTGATCTCGGCCAAGGGGTTGGTCTGGTCCATGAACTGCGACAGCTGCGATGCACCGAAAAACTCTTTCAGTGCTGCAGAAATTGGCTTGGAGTTGATCAGGTCGTGCGGCATGAGCGGTTCTTGCTCGGCCTGGCCCAAACGCTCTTTCACGGCTTTTTCGATGCGTGCCAGACCGGTGCGGTACTGGTTTTCGGCCAATTCGCCCACGCAACGCACACGGCGATTGCCCAGATGGTCGATGTCATCGACTTCGCCATTGCCGTTGCGCAAGTCCACCAAGATCTTGACCACGGCCAAGATGTCTTCGTTGGTCAGCACCATGGGGCCGGTCGAATCGGGACGGCCCACGCGGGCGTTGAACTTCATGCGGCCAACGCGCGACAAGTCATACGTGTCGGGGTTGTAGAACAAGCGTTGGAACAAGGCTTGCACCGCGTCTTCTGTGGGCGGCTCGCCAGGGCGCATCATGCGGTAGATGGCCACGCGCGCGGCGAATTCGTCCGCGGTTTCGTCGATGCGCAAGGTTTGCGAAATGTACGCACCCTGATCGAGTTCATTCGTATAGATGCATGGCAGGTCTTGGATGCCTGAGCTGCGCAGTTTTTTCAGCAAGGCTTCGGTCAACTCTTCGTTGGCCTTGGCAATGATCTCGCCTGTCTCGGCCTCGACAATGCTGCGGGCCACCACGCGGCCAATCAAGAAGTCTTCGGGCACGCTGATGTGCGTGGTGCCAGACTGCTCGAGCTCGCGGGTGTGGCGCACCGTGATGCGCTTGTCTTTGGCCACCACCACTTTGCCCGATTTGTCGGTGATGTCGAAACGGGCCACTTCGCCGCGCAGACGCTCGGCCACAAATTCCATTTGGGCACCGCTGTCCATCAAGCGGAAGTTGTCGTTCACAAAGAAGTTGGCCAAGATCGATTCTGGGTTCAGGCCAATGGCCTTGAGCAAAATCGAAACAGGCATCTTGCGACGGCGGTCAACACGGAAATACAAAATGTCTTTGGGGTCGAATTCAAAATCGAGCCACGAACCCCGGTAAGGGATGATGCGGGCCGAAAACAGCAACTTGCCCGAACTGTGGGTTTTGCCTTTGTCGTGCTCAAAGAACACACCCGGCGAGCGGTGCAGCTGCGACACGATCACGCGCTCGGTGCCGTTGATGATGAAGGAGCCTTTGTTCGTCATCAAGGGCACTTCGCCCATGTAGACTTCTTGCTCTTTGACCTCTTTGACGACCTTGTTTTGCGATGTGGAAGAGTCGCGGTCGTAGATGATGAGCTGCACGCGCGCGCGCACAGCCGATGAAAATGTCAAGCCTCGGGTCTGGCACTCGCGCACATCAAACGCAGGTTTGGCCAAGTTGTACTCGGTGAATTTCATCTCCACAAAACCATTGTGGGACACGATGGGAAACGCGGACTCAAAGGCTGCTTGCAAGCCTTCGTGTGTGCGTTTGGATGAAGCTACCCCAGCTTGCAGAAACGACGTGTAAGCGTCTTTTTGCATTTGCAGCAGGTAAGGGACTTCGAGCACGCTTTCGCGGCTGCCGAAACTTTTTCGGATGCGCTTGCGTTCGGTATAGGAATAGGCCATGAGATCTCCGGGCTTGATCTTTCAGAACTGAATGTCAAAAGGGCTTTTGCACCCCTCCAACGGTCTTGGCGGCTGGCCACTACCAGCGTTGGCGGACGATTGCGCATTGCACGCAACCCGTACCAAGGGTTTTCTGCAGTCGGGTCAGAAAACACTGCAAAACGGACTTGATTCGAGTCCACTTTGCGGTATCAGATAACCACCAATTCAGGGCATCGGGCATTGGGTCTCATGCAAAGACAAGACCCTTTTTTTAAGCACCAAAGGCTGGAGTGCCTTTTGGACACGCCAGCCTTGGAGCTCCAACCCAATTACTTGAGTTCTGCCTTGGCACCAGCTTCTTCGAGCTTTTTCTTGGCGGCCTCAGCGTCAGCCTTGGGCATGCCTTCTTTGACCGCTTTGGGCGCGCCGTCCACCAAGTCTTTGGCCTCTTTCAAGCCCAGACCCGTGATTTCGCGCACGGCCTTGATCACGGACACTTTGTTGGCACCCACCTCGGTCAACATGACGTTGAACTCGGTCTGCTCTTCAGCAGCAGCGGCAGCGCCACCACCGGCAGCGGCTGGCGCAGCCATGGCTGCAGCGCTTACACCAAACTTCTCTTCGATGGCTTTCACCAGCTCGTTGAGTTCCATGACCGTCATGCTGTCCAGCGCGGTCAAAAATGCGTCTTTATCGAATGCCATTTCTAATTTCCTAACAATTGGTTAAAACACGAACGCTGGCCTTAAGCGGCAACAGCTTCGCCTTCGCCTTTTTTAGCCGCCAAAGCACCCAACACCACGGCGGTGCGGGACATGGGCGACATCAGCAAGCCACACAATTGAGCCAACAAAACTTCTTTCGAAGGAATGCTTGCCAATTGCTTCACGCCGTTTGCGTCCAAAGCTTTGCCTGCAAATGCACCTGCGCGAATGACCAATTTTTCGTTGGTCTTCGCGAAATCGGCCACCACTTTCGCGGCGGCCACGGCATCTTCAGAAAAGCCATAGATCAGCGGGCCGGTCATCTGGTCGGCGACAACTTCAAACTGCGTTCCGGTCACAGCACGGCGCGCCAAGGTGTTTTTCAACACCGTCAGCGATACGCCGAGGCTGCGAGCTTTGACGCGCAGATGGGTCATGTCAGCGACCGTGATGCCACGGTATTCCGCCATCACAAGCGTTTGAGCTTTTGCGGCGAGTCCGGTCACTTCGGAAATGACCGCTTCTTTCTCACTGCGATTCAGACTCAAGGTCTACTCCTTTGTATGTGTTGTCCGGGTTGCCCCTTGAACACGCCTATTTGCAGCGACCAACTGTTTTGGATCTTCATCCATCTGCAGCGGGATCGCCATCTGCGTTGGCCCAAAACTTCAGGATCACCTGGCGTTTTGTTGATTAAGCACACAGCGTGTGCACCAACGGTCTTGGATGACCCGTTGTACTTTTGCAAATACAACGGCCCACCACATTGAGGTGCTCTTTCGAGCCCCTCAAATTTCCACCATCACGCCGAGATGGATTGGGTGTCGACGCGAACGCCCACACCCATGGTCGAGGACACAGCCACTTTGCGCAGGTAAACGCCTTTGCTGGTGGCAGGCTTGGCTTTCACCAAGGCTTCAATCAGTGCCGCCAAGTTGCCTTGCAACTTGTCGGTGTCGAACGAACGGCGACCAATGGTGCCGTGCACGATACCGGCCTTGTCGACACGGAATTGCACCTGACCGGCTTTGGCGTTGCGCACCGCGGTGGCCACATCAGGGGTCACAGTGCCCACTTTGGGGTTGGGCATCAGGCCGCGTGGACCCAAGATCTGACCCAAAGTGCCCACCACACGCATGGCATCAGGTGCCGCGATGACCACGTCAAAAGGCATGTCTCCCGCTTTGACGCGAGCAGCCAAATCGTCCATGCCGACCACGTCTGCGCCCGCAGCCAAGGCTTCTTCAGCCTTGGCGCCTTGGGCAAACACGGCCACGCGAGCGGTTTTACCTGTGCCGTTTGGCAAGACCACCGCACCACGCACCACTTGGTCGGACTTCTTGGCATCGATGCCCAGTTGAACCGCCACGTCGATGGACTCGTCAAATTTGGCTGTGGCATGTTCTTTGACCATGCTCAAGGCATCGGTCAGGGCGTACAGCTTCAAGCTGTCCACTTTGCCAACGAGTGCTTTTTGTTTTTTAGTCAACTTGGACATTTACACGCCCTCCACATTCACGCCCATGGAGCGGGCAGTTCCAGCGATGGTGCGAACGGCTGCGTCCATGTCGGCGGCAGTCAGGTCTTTCATCTTGGTTGTGGCGATTTCTTCCAGCTGAGCCCGCGTGATCTTGCCCACTTTTTCCAAACCAGGCTTGGTGGACGCTTTGTCAAGCTTCAGGGACTTCTTGATCAAAGTGGCCGCAGGCGGCGTTTTGATGATGAAGGTGAAGGATTTGTCAGCAAAGGCTGTGATGACCACAGGCAATGGCATACCTGGCTCGACGCCTTGGGTCTGGGCGTTGAACGCCTTGCAGAACTCCATGATGTTCAAGCCACGTTGGCCCAAGGCTGGACCGATGGGGGGTGATGGATTGGCTTTACCAGCTGGCACTTGCAGCTTGATGAAGCCGACGATTTTTTTCGCCATGCTTTTCTCCTTGCGGGTGATATCGCTTGGGATCTTTCGATCTTCGGCTTCCCGGGGTTAACGACTCAGGATTGAAAACAGGCACCGAGTCGGGAAGCACCTGTTCGATAAAAGAGACGGTCAGGTCTTCTCTACTTGACCGAATTCGAGTTCAACGGGTGTGGCACGGCCAAAAATGGTGACAGAAACGCGCATTTTATTGCGCTCGTAATTGACCTCTTCGACGGTGCCATTGAAATCGGTGAACGGGCCTTCTTTGACCCGGATGTACTCACCCACTTCGAACTCCACTTTGTGGCGGGGCTTGTCTGTGCCCTCTTGCATTTGGCTGACGATTTTCTGGACATCGGCCTCAGAAATCGGTGCAGGGCGGTTTTTTGCCCCACCCACAAAGCCTGTGACTTTGTTGGTGTGCTTGACCAAATGCCAGGTCTCATCGTCCATGACCATTTCGACCAACACATAGCCTGGGAAAAACTTGCGCTCAGTGGTCTTTTTTTGACCATTTTTGATTTCAACGACCTCTTCTGTCGGCACCAAAATGCGGCCAAATTTGGTTTCCATGCCCGAGCGCGTGATGCGCTCGACAATGTTGCGTTCGACCGCCTTTTCCATGCCCGAATAAGCATGGACCACGTACCACTTCAGGTCCGGGTTGGTCGAAGAGCCCGCCATCGGCGCATTGACTACAACATCGTTCATTATTTTTTCCAGCCGAGTATCAGATCGTAAAAAACCCACTCAAGTGTTTTGTCAGTGAGCCAGAGAAACAAAGCCATCACCACCACAAACGCGAACACATACAAAGTGATTTGCAAAGTCTCTTTGCGCTCAGGCCACACCACTTTTTTGGTTTCACGCACAGCATCTTTGCCAAAACCAATCAACTGACGGCCTGATTCAGAAGTGAAAAAGACCGCCGCCGCTGCGATCATGGCCACCAACAAACTGGCCCATCGGACCAGGCCGCCTTGGTCTTCCAACATGAAATAAGCCACAAAACCAGCCAAGACAAGGGCCACAGCCAAAGCCGTTCGCGTTTTGTCACCTGCTGTGCTCACTGTTTGAACTTCGGACGTTGCCATACGGCTTGAAACCTTTGTTGGACCCCCTTAGCAGAGGGCTCTTACCAGACAAGTAAGCCCGCTAGGGCCTAGCGGGCTTGAAAAATCCACCGTTTCAGGTGGCAGGGGCAGTAGGAATCGAACCTACAACCTTCGGTTTTGGAGACCGACGCTCTGCCAATTGAGCTATACCCCTACAGGAACCTCTTTAAGCGAGGATCTTGGCAACAACGCCAGCGCCAACCGTGCGGCCACCTTCGCGGATGGCAAAACGCAAGCCCTCTTCCATCGCAATGGGGTTGATCAACTTCACCGTGATCGACACGTTGTCACCCGGCATCACCATCTCTTTGCCTTCTGGCAACTCGATCGCACCGGTC
>NZ_JBIKIL010000151.1:0-8161 GCF_044361645.1 Limnohabitans sp.
CGTCACTGCGAGGAGCGCAGCGACGTGGCAGTCCATGGATCGCTTCGTTCCTCGCGATGACGGGAAAGCGACTCGCGATGACGGGAATCTGGGTCGCGATGACACCTACACCACCGTCACTGCGAGGAGCGCAGCGACGTGGCAGTCCATGGATCGCTTCGTTCCTCGCGATGACGGTTTTAGGTGGGCGGCTGTCGGCGGCTGGTGGCTGGTGAGAGGCTGGTCAGCGTCTGTAGGTCGGTGGCTTCTGCTTCGACATGTGGCCCGGTGCCAAGACAACCGTCTGTCGGACCTGAAGGTGCCGACCTACAGTCTGAGGGCCACCACCCCGTCACTGCGAGGCGCTTAGCGACGTGGCAGTCCATGGATCGCTTCGTTCCTCGCGATGACGGTTTTAGGTGGGCGGCTGTCGGCGGTCGGTGGCTTCTGCTTCGACATGTGGCCCGGTGCCAAGACAACCGTCTGTCGGACCTGAAGGTGCCGACCTGCGGGGTGCAAGTGCCGGGGCTAGACACGCCATCGAAAACGCCCAACGCCCAACGCCCAACGCCCAACGCCCAACGCCCAACGCCCAACGCCCAACGCCCAACGCCCAACGCCCAACGCCCAACGCCCAACGCCCAACGCCCAACGCCCAACGCCCAGCGCCCAGCGCCCAGCGCCCAGCGCCCAGCGCCCAACGCCCAACGCCCAGCGCTCAACGCCCAGCGCCCAGCGCCCAACGCCTCAGCGGATCATCATCCCGCCATCGGCCACGATGGTCTGACCCGTCACATACTGGCCTGCTGCACTGGCCAAAAACACCGCGATGCCGCCGATGTCGTCGGGCTCGCCCATGCGGCGCAGCGGCGTCTCGTTGTTGTACTTGGCGCTCAGCACCGGGTCCTCGTGCAGGGCCTTGGCAAAGTCGGTTTTGATCAGTCCCGGGGCGATGCAGTTCACGCGGATGTTGTCCGGGCCCCACTCCACGGCCAGGTTGCGCGCCAGCTGCATGTCGGCGGCTTTGGACAGGTTGTAGGCCCCAATCACCGAGGAGCCATGCAAACCGCCAATGGACGACACGATCACGATCGCGCCATCTTTTTGGGCCTTCATGTCCGGGTAGACCAAATTGCACAGCCAGGCGTTTGACAGCACGTTGTTGCGCATGACTTTGTCAAACACCTCGTCGCTCATGCCCGTGGCCGGGCCGTAATAGGGGTTGGTCGCGGCGTTGCAGACCATGATGTCGACAGGCCCCCAAGCCGCACGGGTTTGGGCCACCAAGGCTTCGAGTTGTGCCTTGTGGGAGATGCTGGCCGCGATCGCCATGGCCTCACCGCCCGCCGCCCGAATCTCTTGCACCACGGTCTCGCAGGCGTCTTGCTTTCGGCTGGACACCACCACTTTGGCGCCTTGCTGGGCCAGTTGGTGCGCGATCGAACGGCCAATGCCTCGGCTGGAGCCGGTGACGACGGCGACTTTGCCGTGCAAATTGAACAATGACATGGGGGTCTCTCCTGGTTTGTCAGCGAACCAGTCTGCCCTTTTGGGCGGCGCTCGTCTGTCTTTCGGGTGTCAGATGGACAGGCCAAACAGGCCAAAGAGCGCAGGGCTTGGGCCACAATCGCGAACCAACAATGCGGGAGGTGAATGTGGACCAAGTCGATGCCGTGGTGATCGGGGCTGGGGTGGTGGGTTTGGCGGTGGGCCGGGCGCTGGCGCTGTCGGGCCGCGAGGTGGTGGTGCTCGAGTCGGAAAAGGCGATTGGCACCGGCACCAGCTCGCGCAACAGCGAGGTCATCCACGCGGGCATTTATTACCCGGCGGGTTCGCTCAAGGCGCGGCTGTGTGTGCTGGGCAAACAGATGCTCTACGCCTATTGCGCCGAGCGCGGTGTGGGCCACCAGCGGCTGGGCAAGCTGATCGTGGCGACCAGCCCCGAACAAGTGCTGGCGCTGGACGGCATCATGGCCAAGGCCGCAGCCAACGGGGTGCACGATTTGCAAAAACTCACAGCCGCCCAGGCCCAGGCGCTGGAGCCTGCCCTGCAGTGCGAGGCGGCACTGCTCTCGCCCAGCACCGGCGTGGTGGACAGCCATGGCTTCATGCTGGCGCTGCAAGGCGACATGGAAAACGCCGGCGGTTTGCTGGCGCTGGTCTCGCCCGTGCAGCACATTGGCCTGCAGCACGGCACCGCCACGCACCCGATACGTGTGACCACGCAAGACGGCACCGAGCTGGCCTGCAAAGTGCTGGTCAACGCCGCAGGCTTGAGCGCCGTGGCGCTGGCCCGAAGCATGGACGGCTTGGACCCCAGCTTGCTGGCGCAATCGTTTCCAAGGGCGTACTTTGCCAAAGGCAACTACTTCGCCTTGGCGGGCAAGGCCCCGTTCTCCCGCCTGATCTACCCCGTGCCCGAAAAAGCCGGTTTGGGCGTGCACCTCACGCTGGACTTGGGCGGTCAGGCCAAGTTCGGGCCCGATGTGCAGTGGGTCGATGACCCTGCCGACCTGCAAGTCGACCCGCGCCGGGGTGATGCTTTTTATGCCGAAGTGCGCAAGTACTGGCCCGGTTTGACCGACGGCGCTTTGCAGCCAGGTTATGCCGGCATGCGCCCCAAGATCAACGCGCCGCATGAAGTGGCGGCCGATTTTCTGATCCAAGGCCCCGCCGAGCACGGCGTGCCCGGCTTGGTGAATTTGCTGGGCATCGAGTCGCCAGGTTTGACCAGTTCGCTGGCGATTGCGGCGCA
This sequence comes from Limnohabitans sp., assembly GCF_044361645.1. Taxonomy (GTDB): domain Bacteria; phylum Pseudomonadota; class Gammaproteobacteria; order Burkholderiales; family Burkholderiaceae_C; genus Limnohabitans_A. The sequence goes on from NZ_JBIKIL010000151.1 coordinate 2,735, forward strand.
AGTATCTTCTTTGCTTTCAATGAAAAAGGCCATGTAGGTGGATGGCTGTGGGGATGAGCTTGCAGGCATGTGGAAAGCTCAGTTTTCTTTGGAGCCCATCGGGCGGTAAACCAAGGCAACAGGTCTTGACCAAAAAAAACAGCAACTGCCCACAAGCCGATCGAGGACGCTGGGTTCAGGTGACAGCCCGAGATGTGAGCGATGCCCAAGGCCATGCGCAAGACGCTCAGGCCCAAAGCCAGCGAAACGCCCAAAAAGCCAATTCCCAGCGGGGGGAAAGCGGCGGCAAACACGGCTTTGGCGCAGCCGACCAAGACCCGCCAGAAGCCTCTGGAAAATTCGGCACCATACTTTTTCATGTGGTCTTGCAAGGCAAGCCCTAACATCGCAGCATGCACCCATTCGACGAAGCCATTGATTTGTGTCCCACCGCACCCCATGCATTCTCGGGCGCGGCCCACCCGGCCTATGCCAACATGGTGGGGCCCTTTGGCGGCACCACCGCTGCGCAGTTGTTGCAATGCGCCATGCTGCACCCCGAACGCTTGGGCGAGCCGGTGGCCCTGACGGTCAACTTTGCAGCCCCGGTGGCCGACGGCCCGATCTGCTTTGTGGCCAGGCCTGTGCGCACCAACCGATCGACCCAGCACTGGACCATCGAAGCCCACCAGTCCCAAGATCCAAGCGAAGGCGCAGGCAAAGGTGTAGGTTCAGGTTCAGTTTCAGGTGTGGTGGCCACCGCCACAGCGGTGTTTGCCGTGCGCCGCGAAACCTGGTCGGCTGTGGAGGCGCTGATGCCCGCCCATGTGCCCACACCCGAGGCTTTGGTCCGCATGCCTGTGAAAGGCATGCCCGCCTGGCCGCAGCGCTACGACATGCGTTTTGTTGAGGGCGCATTTCCTGCGGCCTTTGACGAGCAAGAGCAAGCCCATTCGCGCTCGACCCTGTGGGTGCGCGACGAGCCCGAGCGGGCGATGGACTTTGCTTCTTTGGCGGCGATGAGTGACAGCTTTTTCCCGCGCATCTACATCCGTCGCCGTCGCCGCGCCCTGATGGGCACGGTGTCTCTGACCACCTATTTCCACGCCGACAGCGCCTTGTTGGCGCAAGTCGGCACGCGCCATGTGCTGGGGGTGGCCAAAGCGCTCAACTACCGCCACGGCTACTTTGACCAAACCGGCGAGCTCTGGAGCCCAGAAGGGCAGCTGCTGGCGAGCACGCACCAGCTGGTGTATTTCAAGGATTGAACAAGGACGTGCCGCTGTCGCTGAGCTCACTTTGCAGCGTTCCCTGCAAGCCTATTTGGTCTTGACAGTTTTATTATTCGCATCTACATTAATTCAATGGATGCCAAGCTGAGTTGGGATGACACCAAGAGGCAAATCAATCTGCGTAAGCACGGTCTGGACTTTGCCTTGGCAGGTGTTGTTTTGGATTCCCGTTATCGGTTGGACATCCCGGTGGTTCGCGGCAGCGAGCCACGCACCATTTCCATGTCGTATGCCATGGGTTTTTTGGCTGTTTTGACGGTGGTACACACGGCGCGCGATGCGTCTTGTCGAATCATCCGTTTCCGCCGTGCCAGCCGCGAAGAAAGAGAGGCTTACCTTGTCTGGATCGAAAACGAATGCGATGAGCCGTGAAAACCTGATCACGGCTTTGAAGGTCAAAGAGCGCGAGGCCCCTTATGTGTGGGACGGCCAAGACGAGGACGAGCGCCCGGCAACGCCAGAGGAATTGGCGCACGGCTTGGCCTTGGCCCGCAAACGCGGCAGGCCTGCGGGCAGTGGCGTCAAAGAGCAGGTGGCCATCCGTTTGGACAAGGATATTTTGGAAGCCTTTCGCGCCCAAGGGCAGGGCTGGCAAACGCGCATCAACCAGGCTTTGAGGCGCTATCTGGCGGAACACCCGACGCAGTCGTGAGCGCCTTTGCACTGCCGTATGCGTCGCATGCACCCCATGTGCAGTGGGTGCAGTGTTGGGAGGAAGGATCGTAATGACTAGGCTGGGTGTTGCAAATGCCTTAAAAAGCCGCCCGAAACCCCCACCAGCCGCTAAAGCTGTGGGTTTCAAGTGGCTTGTCTTTTTAGCCGCTGGGTCTGCTTGGCTAGAGCGCATGCAACAACCCCGCCGCCTCGGCTGGCGTCACGATGCGCACCCCCTGGTAATTGCCGCCCAAGCTGTGCAAATGCTGATCGCCTGAGGCAATCAAATGGGCGCGTGCTTCAACTGCGCACGCCAGCAACTGGTCATCATCGGCATCCTGCGCAACGACACGTGGCACCTGCATCGGTACCACCAGCGTAACCATGGCACTGTAATGCGCCACCAGCGCATGCGTCGTGGTTTGCAGCGCCGTGATGCGCTTGGCCAGCTTGGCATAGTGCAAGGTTTGGCTCAACTCATCGACCAGCACCGGACTGCTGTACAGCGAAATCGTGTCGTTTAGCGCCAGCTCCAGCAAGCGGCGCGAATGGCCGCCCCACAATAAACCGGACACCACCACATTGGTATCGAGCACCAGGCGCAGTCTCGAGCCGCGCAGGCCGCTACCGCTCAATGGGCCGCCAGCTTGTTGCGCTGGGCGCGTATCACCTGAACCTGTTCATCAATCATTCGTTCAATTTCGGGTGTCAACTCCTCATGCGGTGCGCTGACCCACAGGGTGCGCAAGGCATCCCCTGACTGGCGCTTGAGCTGCTCGCGCAGCATGGCCTCTAGTGCTTGTGGCGTGAGCAGTCCAGCGGCTTGTGCGATTTGGGCCAGCACATCGGGCAATTCAACTTGAACGGTGGTCATGGGGATTCCTTTTTTAGCGGCTAAACGGCAGTGCGGTGTGTGGCGGCACATAAACGGGGTCAGATCTCATAAACGGGGTCAGATCTAAATTGTTTCATCATAAACAAGGTCAGCTTCCAATTGTTTTGATGATGCCAGCGCTCATTCCAAATGACACAAATCTTGAGCCGCATCGCCGTCCGTCCTGGCAACGACGTTGGAGGTGCAAGAAACACTGAAGAGCATCTTAGGCGCGCAAGCGCTCACGGGCACGCGTTCGCTACACTACGCGTTCGACGATCACATCGCAGGAGCCAAGTCCAACGGCAGCGTGCCCACGGGCAACGGCAACCTGATGTACACCGTCAGCCACGACAGCAGCAGCGGCAAACACACGGTGCGCTGGGAAAGCTACACCAGCTTTAACATGCCCCGAGAGTTCAAGTACGGCAACATTGGCGTGACAGCAAAAACACCTGAAGGCGCCACCTCCGACCGCACACTCGCCTTTGTCTACGGCCCCGAACACCAACGCGTCAAACAAACCGTCACCCTGACGGCCAACGCCCCCACCAACATGATGGGCGGCACCACTTGGTACCTGCACGGCCAGAACAACGCGCTCTTGTTTGAAAAAGAACTCAAAGCCAACGGCGTCACAGAAAACCGCCATTACCTGCAAGCGGCAGGCATGACCTTTGCCATGGTGACCACGCGCAGCGGCGCGGGCGTCAGCAGCACGGCCAGTGACCCGAGCAAACGCAGCTCGCAAGTGCGCTACTTCCACCAAGACCACCTGGGCTCGATGAGCGTGATCACCGATGAGGCGGGGCAAGTGGTCGAGCGGTTGGCCTATGACCCTTGGGGCAAGCGGCGCAAAGCCAACGGCTTGGCGGACAAGAGCGACAGCCTGGTGGGCGTGAACACCGACCGTGGGTACACCGAACACGAGCACCTGGACGAGATAGGGCTGATCCACATGAACGGGCGGGTGTATGACCCGTTGATTGGGCGCTTCATGAGTGCGGACCCGTTCATCCAGGCACCGGACAACCTGCAAAGTTACAACCGGTATGCGTATGTGATGAACAACCCGTTGGCTTATACGGATCCGAGTGGGTTTATCAGTTTGAAGAAGTTGTTTAGGATTGCGGTGGTGGTGGGTGTGGCGTATTTCACGGGCGGCGCAGCTGCCGCCTGGTATGAGGGTGCAGCCGCAGCTACAACCCTTGGGGGTGGAACTGCTTTCACAATAGCTGGGGGGGATTTCAGGAACAGCCGCGATCGCCGGTGGCGCTGCTGGCGGTGCCGCTGCCGGGTTTACTGGGGCGGCATTGGGCGGGGCAAATTTGAATCAGTCACTACAGGCTGGAGTGCAAGGTGGTTTGACCGGTGCTTTGTTTGGTGCAGCAGGTGGAGTAGGCGAAGCTAATTCGTATGCCCGTTACGCAGCCCACGCAGGCGCAGGCTGCGTCAGCAGCGTGGCCGGTGGCGGCAACTGCGGCCAAGGGGCTGCCAGTGCGGTGTTTGGTAAATTCACGACCAATCAGATTGGCGGTGTGGGCACCAATGCGCCGGTCGGCGAAGTGATTGCGAAGGGCATAGCGACTGCAGTGGCCGGGGGTGTAGGATCGACATTTGCCGGTGGGAAGTTTGAGAATGGGGCGACGACTGCGGTGTTTGGGTATTTGTTTAATGAGTTGACTAGCCAAACGACGAAAGCTCAGCGCGGATATGAGGCGACGTTCTACCCAGACGACCACATGGTGTGCGACAGCACATGTTGGACTGACAAGCCACTCGAAGGTTCGTACCCTGTTGAAGAACTTGTTGTTGGTGGTGGGGCCGCAAAACTAGCGAAGGGATTGTATGCAGCGGGACGCGAAATTACGTTTGGATCCAACTTACGCGTTGCCCCCTTCGGGAATCGAACTGGTAACGCGCTCGGTGAATTGCCGCACTACCATCGACGAGGTATGGACGCTGTGACTAACGCGACGAAGCCTGGACAAGGTATCGGACGACATAGGCCTTGGGAAACCAAGTCAACGGACAAGTCAGTTTGGGATCGTTTCTGATGATCACCCCATTAATTGTTTCTGATAATGGGGACGTGGACTTGTTTGAGTCCATTGAGGATTTGGAGCGTTGCATTGAATCTCCAGACATCACCAGTCTACGAGCATTCGATGCGAACGGTCAGGTACTTTGTTTGATGACGAGGCATCCTGTACCAACCACTCAAAAACTGATAAACATAGTTTGTGTAGATCGAGTTACTGTGAGTGAATCAGGAGTACATGAAGTCGCAGAGCTTGAAACACTACTTCGCAACTTCCTCTTCCGCGCCACAGGTCAGTTGTTTGATACCGCTGCTTTACCTGAGTTGCTGAAAGTATTTCGAGTAAAAATAGGATTTCAGAGCTAAACGACTCTTTTTATATTCGCTGTCACATAAACGGGGTCACATAAACGGGGTCAGATCCCAATTGTTTTGATGATGCCAGCGCTCATTCCAAATGACACAAATCTTGAGCCGCATCGCCGTCCGTCTTGGCAACGACGCTGGAGCTGCAAGAAACACTGAAGAGCATCTTAGGCGCGCAAGCGCTCACGGGCACGCGTTCGCTACACTACGCGTTCGACGAT
>NZ_JBIKIL010000044.1:0-26850 GCF_044361645.1 Limnohabitans sp.
GAGCGTGGTGACCATTCCAGCGTCATTGCGAGCGAAGCGTGGCAATCTGCAGCGTCATGGCGAGGCGCTTAGCGACGTGGCAGTCCATGGATCGCTTCGTGCCTCGCGATGACGGGAAATTTCCTCGCGATGACGGGAAAATTCCTGGCGGTGACAAAAAAGAGCGTGGTGACCATTCCAGCGTCATTGCGAGCGAAGCGCGGCAATCTGCAATGTCACTGCGAGGAGCGAAGCAAACTGCAGCGTCACTGCGAGGCGCACGGCAAACTGCAGCGTCACTGCGAGGCGCGCAGCGACGCGGCAGTCCATGGATCGCTTCGTGCCTCGCGATGACGGGAAAATTCCTGGCGATGACGGGAAAATTCCCGCGATAACGGGAAAATTTCCTCGCGGTGACAGAAAACAATTGGGGGCTGGCCCCAATTCATTCTTTGCGCGCGCATCTCATCCGGGCAAAGACCCGGGGTCTGGAGTGCACCCAGGCTTATTGACAACACCTGCTGCACGCACTGGGATACGCCATCGCGTCCGAGATGGCCCAGACCTCACCGCTGCATGTCCGCGCTCAAACTGCCCAGGGGCGCAGAAAATTCGGCCCGCCACTGCTCACCGGCTTGCAGCGGCCAAGCGTCGGTCCAGGTGCCGGTGGTGACCACGTCGCCCGCTTGCAGGTCCACCGCGCCGGGGCATTGGCGCAGCTCTTTCAAAAAGTGGTGCAAGGCGTTGAGCGGGCTGTCGAGCACGTTGGTGCCGGTGCCCTGCTCCACCGCCTGGCCGTTCTTGAACAGCGTGACGCGGGCCTGCGCCAGCAACTCGTGCAAGGCCTGCGCGTCCGCCGCCACGCTGTGCACGGGTAAGCGCTGACCCACCAGCAGCCGCGCGTGCAAGCCGCTGTCGGCCATGGTGTCGGTGGCGGTGAATTTCCAGTCCAGGCCGTGCGACTGCACGACTTCAAAACCGGGCGCGAGCCAGTCGATGGCTTCAAACAACTGCTGCATGCTGGCGTTGGCCGCGGGCGTGGCCTTCATGCCGAACACGATTTCGGGCTCCAGCCGGGGCTGGCAGGTGCGGGCCAGGTCGATGTGGCCTTGGGCATGTCCCGGCTCGCTTGCCGCGCCAAAGACGAGGCCGCTGTCCCACACCGTGCCCCACATGGGGCCAAACACCTCGTAGCGCTGCCACAGCGTGCGGTTGGTAAAGCCAATCTTGTAGCCCCTGGGCACTTCGCCGCGCTGCTGGCGCAGTTGGCGCACGGCCAGGGCTTTTTGGTAAGCCGCAGCGATGTCGGGGCCACCCACCACGCCGGGCGGCAGGCCCCATAACCGGGCCTCGTCGTGGTGCTGCAAGAGTTGTTCGGGGGTCATAGAAGGCTCCTGTTAAAGATCAAAAGTGGAAGTACAAGGGATTCACAACGCCACATAGCGGCCATGGTCGTGGTGGGCAATTTGCCCTGTCGCCAGCAACTCGTCCAAATGCATGCCAATCGTGCGGCGCTCGGCGCAAGGCACAAAGGGCACGTCATAGCCTGGCGGGTACAGCAGGCGGCGGCTGACCAGTTCATGAAGGCTGTGCGGGGTCTGCAAGTAGCTCAGCAACTGCGCGCTGCGCTCGTCGATCTTGCTGGCAAAGCGCGCCAGATCGGCCAAAAACTGCGCCCGGTCGGTGACCACCGCCTTGTGGTGCGAGGTGACCCAAATGCGGGCATCGAGCTCGGCCACCTTCTTCAGGGTTTGCCGAAAGTCGCTCAGGCTGGAGGTGGCGTCGCCGTAGTACGGGCCAAAACCGCTCAGGTCAATGTCGCCAATAAAGGCCAGGCCTTCGCTCTCGACCACCAAGGCGCAGTGGCCTGCGGTGTGGCCGGGCAGGTGCTGCGCCCGCACGCGCACGCCGCCACCCAGGTCCCACAGTGCGCCGTCGCTGTAGCCGGTGGCGTCGGGCCGGGGCTGGTAGTGAAAATCTTTTTGCACGATGGCGTGCATGGCCTCCAGCACCTCGGCGGGGTAGCCGTAGTGCTGGCACATGCCGTCCCAGGATTGCGCGGCGGCCAGATCGGCCTCGTGCACCTGCACGCGGGCGTGGGGCAGGCGGTGCAGCCCGGCCATGTGGTCTTCGTGCACATGGCCCAAGATGACCAGGTCCACCTTGTCGAGCTCGGGGCCAATGCGGTTGGCCACCTCGGGCGTGTCAAAGGCCACACGCGTGTCGGCCCCCTGCACGATGAGCTGGTTGCCGTCGGGGTATTTGCCCGCCTTCTCACCCAGGTGCACGCTCACCGCGCCAAAACGCAACACAGACGACATCACAGACTTTCTTGAACTGCGCCCCACCCAGGGCGCGACAGCCCACTATAGCCAGCGCGACATCGCAGCGCTGGCACACGCGCTACAGTGCGCTGCATGACCGACCTGCCCTGCCCCGCCACGCTGGCCGCCACGGCCTTGATCGACAGCGACCACCCCGACGTGATCGCTTTGGCGCGCCAGCACGCGCAAGGCGCCACCGAGCGCGAGCGCGCCGTGTCGCTGTACCTGGCGGTGCGCGACCGGTTCCGTTACGACCCCTACCGCATCGACCTGTCACCCCAGGGCATGCGCGCCAGCGCGGTGATTGCCCAGGGCGCTGGCTGGTGCGTGCCCAAAGCGGCCTTGATGGCGGCGGCTTGCCGGGCCGCAGGCCTGCACGCCCGGCTGGGTTACGCCGATGTGCGCAACCACCTGAGCACCGAACGCTTGCGCCAGACCATGCAGACCGATGTCTTCATCTGGCACGGTTATGCCGACATCTGGCTGGACGGCCAATGGGTCAAGGCCACGCCCGCCTTCAACATCGAGCTGTGCGACAAATTCGGCCTGCTGCCGCTCGAATTTGACGGGCAACACGATTCGATCTACCACCCCTTTGACAAATCGGGCAACCGGCACATGGAATACGTGAACCAACGCGGCAGCTTTGACGACATGCCGCTGGCGCAAATCGTGGCCGACTTCCAAACCGTCTACAGCGGCTGGATGGCCGAAAAAGCCCCTCTGCACCAAGCCAGCTTCGAGCAGGATGTGGCGAAAGAAACGCGATGACCCAGCGCGCACTGGTTTTGCTGGACTCGATTGCGCTGGTCAACGCCAGCCATGCAGGCACAGTGATCGTGTCGGGTTCGCACGGGGGGCTGTCGGCCTCGCACTTTGTGACCGCGCAAACCCACAAGCCTTTCGCGGTGGCCTTCAACGACGCCGGTGGCGGCAAAGACGATGCAGGCCGCGTGGCGCTGCGCGAGTTGCAGGCGGTGGGCGTGCTGGCCATGTTGTACGCCCACACCTCGGCCCGCATTGGCGAAGCGCAAGACGGGCTGGACAACGGCGTGGTCAACGGCCTGAACGCGCTGGCGCTGGCGCACGGCCTGCAACTGGGCATGCAAGTGTCAGACGCGGTGCGGCATTTGGGGGGCTGAGCCATTTGGGGGGCTGAAATGCATGAAGCCCATTGCATGTGGAACACCACCACGGCAAGCTTGCCAAATGGCTCAACCCCCTCGGAATTACCGATACTTGGTGCATGCATGAACACCAAACCATACCCATTCCACCCACAACCAACACCGCCAGAAAAAAAATTCTGGTCTGCGTGACCGGCTTATCCCCTCAAATCGTCACCGAAACGCTGTTTGCCTTGAGCGTGGCGCAATCGCCAAGCTGGATTCCCGACGAAATCTGGCTCATCACCACCCAACGGGGTGCCGACAACGCCCGCCTCATGCTCTTGTCAGACGAGCCGGGTTGGTTCCATCGGCTGCGCCAGGACTGGGGCTTGCCGCCCATGGCCTTTGACGCCTCGCGCATCTGCATCTTGCAAGACCATGCCGGCCAGCCACTGGATGACATCCGCGACGACCAAGACAACCAACGCGCCGCCGACGGCATTGCCGATCTGGTGCGCCGATTGAGCGAAGACCCAGACACCGAAATCCACGCCTCCATCGCAGGCGGGCGCAAAACCATGGGGTTTTTCATGGGTTACGCCATGAGCCTGTGGGGCAGACCGCAAGACCGGCTGTCGCACGTCTTGGTTTCATCGCCGTTTGAATCACGATCCGAATTTTTCTACCCGACGCCCACGCCGCACATCATCCCTGCCCGCGCACCCGGACAAGACCCGCTGGACGCCAGTACCGCCAAAGTCTGGCTGGGCGACATCCCCTTTGTGCGCCTGCGCAGCCTGCTGCCTGTCAGCATCACCGAACAAAACAGCGGTTTTGCCCAAGCGGTAGCGGCGGCCAACCAGGCTCTGGATCAAATCGATCTCACGATCGACACTGCCCAGTCCTGCGTGCGCATCAACCACCACCAGATTGCTTTGCCGCCCATGCAAATCGGCCTGTTGTGCCTGCTGGCTTGGCGCTGTAAACACCAACTGCCGCCGCTGCCTGCGCCCTCCAAAGAAGGCGACGACCCGGAATGGAAACAACAAGCGCGCCAAACACTGCGCCTGGCCATGGGCGACATGCATATACCGGGCAGCCTGGACGCACGCCTGAACGACAAAGAACCGATAGGCAACACCTTCAGCCAGCAGCTGTCCAAAATGGAAAAGACCCTGCGCAACAGCGGCGCCCTGCCCCTGAGCGGCTTGATTGCCCGCGAAAACATCGGCACCCGAGGCCGTCAACAAGGCTACCGCCTCAAGCTGCAAGCCGAACGCGTGCGCATCGTCCAAACGACTTGACTGCGCGGCAAGCTTGCCAAATATTTTGAATACCAAAGAATCACTTATAGTGAAGCGGAATTCCCAATTTTTCAAAAACAGCTCAACCCATGCAACAGCGGCAACTCCATATTCAGTTCCACACCCCCGCCTTTTTGGGTGACGCCAACCAAAGCGGGCGCTGGCGCACCCCGCCTTTCAAGGCCCAGCTGCGCCAGTGGTGGCGTGTGGCGTATGCGGCGCAACAGCAGTTCGCGGTGGACGTGCGCGAGATGCGCGAAGTTGAAGGGCGCTTGTTTGGGCATGCCTGGCTGGAGAACGACAGTTTTGTTCACGATGGAAAACGCGTCGACACCGCAGCCCGAAAAAGCGAAGTCCGCATCCGGCTGAACAAGTGGGCTGATGGTCAACTCAAAAGTTGGGACAGGCTGGAAGCGGCCACAGTACACCACCCTGAAGCGGAAAAAGTGCGCTACCAGGTTGGGCCACACGCTTACCTGGGATATGGCCCGTTGGACGGGCGTGGTGGCACCAAACTGCAAGACAAGCAAGGCAAACCCAACGCAGCTATACAAGCCAGCGAAGATGCGGAACTTGCCATCGCCTTTCCAGACGAGCAGGCACAGAACTTGGAGCACGCCCTGCAACTCATGAACCTGTATGGCACCGTGGGTGGGCGCAGCCGAAACGGCTGGGGCTCGTACAGCCTAACGCGGCTTGACGGCGAGCCCATGGCCGTCACTGCAATCCCAACCCAGGCACTGCCCCAATGCCTGAGCGTTGATTGGCCTCTCGCTTTAGGCGCCGACAGCCAAGGCGCGCTGATTTGGCAAACGCAGGCCCATAAAGACTGGACTGGGCTGATGAGGACCTTGGCTGAAATCAAGATCGCGCTGCGCACTCAAGCTGCATTCAAATTTCCGCACGCACAACCTGACGGACAAGTCCATGACCGGCACTGGCTGAGCTACCCCATTACGCGCCATGACGTGAACGACTGGAAGCGCAAGAACCTGCGCCTGCCCAACCAGCTGCGTTTCAAAGTCCGCCCCACGGCAGATGGGAAATTGGCAGGTCTGATTTTTCACATGCCCCACAAACCGCCAGTGGACTTTGACCCAAGGCCAGCAGAGCTTATGCGCATATGGGGTCTGGTCCACAAGCACTTGGATGGTTACGCCCACCCCAGTGCAAACAGCGCACACCTGACATTGACCCGCATCACCGCCTGAACACCATGACCCAAGACTCCACGCCCAGCACCGTCTGGCACACCAAAATTGCCGCCCGCATCCACGACCCGGCCGAAAAAGCGCTGGTGCTCATGCGCGACCCTGCGGGCCACGAAAACGGCACCTCGCTCGCCCTCAGCCGCCTCATGGGCCTGAAAAACTACAACGAAGAGGACGACACTGCCGAGCTGCGTCCCCTCAACGCCATGGTGTTCAAGGCCAGCCTGCCGCGCGGCATGTACAAAACCGTGCAGCGCGCCGACTGGTGGGCCGCCGCTGCCGACCGGCCACAGTGGCCGATGCAAGAAATCGCGGTCGTCACAAAAAAGGGCGAAGAGCTCACCCTCAAAGTCTCCGAGGGCTCGCAGGTGCGTTTCTCCAGCCAACCCGTTCTGATCCACCCGCTTTCGGGTGAACAAATCGACCTGGGCCAGCTCAAGGAAACCGAGGTCAGCGACATCAAAGATCGCAGCTACGACCACCACCTGGGCATCCTCAAAGCCCTGGGCATTCAAACCGGCGAGCCCCACGACATGCGCCGCACCCTGCTGGCCCTTTGGCGCTTTGCCCCCGAGTTGAGTGAAACGCAAGACAACGGAACGCTGGGCGCGCTCTGGCACCTGCTGCCTGCCGACACCCGCGTGCCCGACCACAGCATCTGGGACCATCTGGACCTGACCAGCGCCTTTGCCGGTGCCTTTGCCGCCGATCCGCAGCAGGAAGTGGCCTTGCTCACCGTGTCGCTGGGCCCGGTGCAAAGCTTCATTGCCGCCGCCCGCTCCACCAGCGACCTGTGGGCCGGCTCGCACCTGCTCTCGCGCTTGGCTTGGGAATGCATGCGCCCCCTGTGCGAAGAACTCGGACCAGACGCCGTGCTCTTTCCGCGCCTGCGCGGCATCCCACAAGTGGACCTGTGGCTGCGCGACCAGATGCAGCTGCCCACAGAACTTTTCAAAGAATGCGAATGGCAAAAGGGCGCAACCGACGCCAACCCCCTGTTCAGCGCCGCCCTGCCCAACCGCTTTGTCGCCGTGGTGCCAGCAGCTCAGGCGCAAGCCCTGGCCCACAAGTGCGAACAAGCCGTGCGCGACTGGCTGCAAAGCACCGGCCAAGACGTGGTCCATCGCCTGCTGCAAGCCGCTGGCCTGAACACAGCAGGCGAGCAACACTGCCACCAACAAATGCGAGAGCAACTCAAAGGCTTCCCCGAAGTGCACTGGGCCGCCGTGCCCTTCTCGCTCATCCGCCCGCGCAACGCCGACAAGCAAAACGACCTCGACACCACCCAGCTCAGCGCGGCCATGGCCCCGTACTTTGGGGTAGTGCCGGGTAAAGACGCTGGCTTTCTGGCCAGCCCTGCCTGGCAAGTGCTCAAAACCGACATGGCCTGGGACGACCGCACCACTTTCTGGTCGCCCAACCCCGGCACGCTTTACCCGGCGGTGTTCGATCTGGCCGAGCGGGCGCTGGCCGCCGCCAAAGCCTCGCGCAGCTTTGAGCAACTGCCGCAATACGGCTGGCGGTGTTCACTCACGGGTGAAAGCGAATGGCTCACCACCGACCCGGCACAGCTGCAAAAGTCTTATCGCCAACAAAAAGACACGCTGTGGGCCAAGGTGCACCAAGCCAAAAAATCCTGGGCCAAAGCAGGCGAACATCTGGGCGGCCTGGCCGCGCTCAAGCGCCTGTGGCCCAGCGTGTTTGCCGATGAAGTGGGCCAAGCCACTGGTAAAACTGTAGGCCGCTTTGTGGTCTCCACCCACACCATGGCACTTGCCAGCCAGCTTGACGACTGGCTTTTGAAAGGCGCACCCGCTGGGCCGGACTTTTCGGACGCTTATCAAAAGCTTGAGCCTGAATCTGTGGCTTTGCCACGCCGCCTCATGCGGCATGAGAGCAACCACGTTGAAGACGCCAAGGTGTTGCCAGGCTTGCTCGAAGCCGCCCGGGACAGCGAAGAACCCAGCGCCTACGAACACGCCACCAAAGTCGTGCGAGGCACCTTGGGCGTGGACAAGCTCGAAACCTACTACAGCCTGCTGATGATGGACGGCGACCGCATGGGGGCTATTCTTGCGGGCGACGAGGCCACCCACACCGCCATCTCCTATCTGCAAAGCTTTCACCCCAAGGTGCAAAGCGGCTTTGCGAAACAAGCCGGGCGCAACGCCAAGCTCAAAGCCTACGGCGACCAGCCCCGCGCCATCAGCCCCAACCGGCACCTGGCCATCTCCGGAGCGCTCAATGATTTTTCGCAAACCGTGGTGCGCCACGTGGTGGAACAAGAACACCTGGGCCGCGTGCTTTATGCAGGCGGCGACGACGTGCTGGCCATGCTGCCCACGGCAGACCTGCTCAGTGCCATGCAGCGACTGCGCCACGCCTACAGCGGCAGCGCGCCCCACAACGCCAAAACCAACTGGGGCATGTTGCGCAACCACCACGGCGATGTGCGCCATCAGCTTGTGCTCAACAAAGGATTTGCCTGGCTCAATGGCCGCCTCATGCGCATGATGAGCCCACAAGCCACCGCCTCCACCGGCGCCGTCATCGCCCACCACCAGGCCCCGCTGGGCGCGGTGCTGCAAGCGCTGCGCGCTGCTGAAAAGCGCGCCAAAAACGAGGGCGGACACCGTGGCGGCAGAGATGCTTTTTCCATCACCGTCGTCAAACGCTCAGGCGGCACCCTCAGCCTGACCGAACACTGGGGCGAGCCCATGGACTTGCTACACGCCCTCATTGCCTTTTTGCGCGCCGAAGGCACCAGCCGCCGCGCGGTGTTCAACAGCCTGGACTGGATGCGCGACCTTCCTGAGCCCACCAGCGCCGACACCACCACCATGCTGGCCACTTTGCTGAGCTACCAGTTTGACCGCCAATCCCAAGCTGGCAGCCAAACCAATAAAGACGCCCCTGCCCTGGCCCAGCGACTGGCCACACTGTGTGCAGCACAAACAAAGCAGCCCTTGAACTGGCTGGCCAATTTCATGGGCGTGGCCGAATTCCTGGCGCGCGAAACCCGCACCGGCGCCACCCCCTTCCAACAGCCCACAGCCACTGGAGCCCCCTCATGAGCGCCGCCACCCCAGACCTGCAACACCGCTACATCGAGCCGCTGGACGTGCTCTTTCTGCGCGGCAACAAACTCTTTGGCGACCCCGGCAGCCACGGCGAATCGCTGGTGCCCCCCTGGCCCAGTGCCGCCGCAGGCGCGCTGCGCAGCCAGGTGCTGGCCCATGACGGGGTCGACCTGCGCGCCTTTGCCCAAGGCGATGTGGATCACCCCAGCCTGGGCACGCCCACGGCACCGGGCAGCTTTGCGCTCACCGCCTTCACGCTGGCGCGGCAAGCGGCGGGCGGCAGCGTCCACACACTGCACGCCCTGCCTGCCGACCTGGTGGTCACCAAGAACAACGCGGCCCTTTCCATCCAAAGCCTGCGCCCCCAACCGCCCAGCCACGGCCTGCAAAGCTCTGGCAGCTTGGTGCAAGTCCCCGTGCTTCCAGAAGCCGTGCGCCGCAAAGCCGAAACCGGCCTGTGGCTCACTCAGACTGGCTGGCAAAGCTACCTGAGCGGCCACCTGCCCAACCCCACCACCGACTTGGTCGAAACCCGCGAACTCTGGGCTATCGACGCCCGCGTTGGCATAGGTATGGACGCTGGCACCCGCAGCGTCGAAGAGGGCAAGCTCTTCACTGCGCAAGCCGTGGCCTTCAAGCCTGGCATCGGCTTTGTGGCCAGCGTGCGCGGCACCCCACTGCCCGAGCAAGGCACGCTGCGCCTGGGCGGCGACGGTCGCGCAGCCAGCAGCCAAAGCGTGGCGCACCAAACACCCCAAGCCGACCTGCACGCCATTGCCGCCCAGGGGCGCTGCCGGGTCGTGCTCACCACACCCGGTTTGTTTACCCAGGGCTGGCTGCCCAACGGCTTTGCCCCGCAAAGCGACGGCCAGCACTGGCTTGTGTTGCACGGCGTACGCGCCCGCCTGGTGTGTGCCACGGTGCCGCGTGCTGAAACCATCTCGGGCTGGGACTTGGCCCGTTGGCAGCCCAAAGCCGCCTTGCGCGCCGCACCCACGGGCAGCGTGTACTGGCTGGACCAATTACAAGCCACACCCGAGGCCCTTGGCAAGCTTGCCGAAAGCGGTTTTTGGTCTGTCGCCTGTGAAGATACGCAACGCCGCGCCGAAGGCTTTAACCGCTTCGCCTTGGCCGCCTACGACTGCGCCTAAGACCTGCCGCCCCCACAGACACACAACGACTTTTTTAGATTTCCAAGGACTCACCATGTTTGAACAACAAGCCGCCGTTTTTTTGTATGCCGTCAGCCCCGTCCACATGGGCGCGGGCCAAGCCATTGGGGTGATTGACAACCCCATCCAGCGCGAACGCCACACCGGTCACCCCTGCTTTGCGGGCAGCGGCATCAAGGGTGCAGTTCGCCACAGTTTCAAAAATCTGGGTGGCGTTGAAAACCACATCAGCCGCTTGTTTGGTCCTGAATCGGGCAGCGCAGACCTGCACGCCGGTGCCGTCAGCTTTGGTGACGCCCAAGTCGTGGCCCTTCCCGTGCGCAGCCTCAAAGGCGGCTTTGTTTACGCCACCTGCCCGCAAGCCATCGCACGCGCCCAGCGCCTGCTGGCCCACCTGGGCCTGACGCGCCAATGGCCTGCCCTGCCCGAGGTCAAACCAGGCACCTGCCTGACCAGCCACACTGCACAACTGGGCGGCAAAGACGCAGACCGCCTGCACCTTGAAGCTTTTGAATACCAAGCCGCCGACAAAGCCTGCGCCGCACTGCAAACCATCGCCCAAGACCTGGCTCAACATGGCCTGCCAGCTGGCGACGGCTACAGCTTCTTCCGCGACAAAATGGCCACCGATCTGGTGGTACTCAGCGACAGCGACTTTGACTACTTCAGCCAACACGCCATGCTGATCGAGCCGCATGTGCGCATCGAAAACGAAACCGGCACCGCCAGCGACGGCGGCCTGTTCTACACCGAGAACCTGCCCCCCGAATCGCTGCTGATTGCCCCACTGCTGGCCAGCCAGACGCGCAGCGGTAAACCAGAAGAACTCATCGACGCCATCACTGTCATGGCCCACATGAAAGCCGTGCTGCACAGCAAGCTGCTGCAAGTGGGCGGCGATGCCACCACCGGGCGCGGCCTGGTGGCCGCCACTGTGATGTGCAAATAAGGAGCACGCCATGAACACCGCCACCCAAACTGCCCCGCTCACCCTGGAACAACAGCGCGCGCAAAACGCCTGGGACCAATGTGCCAGCTACAACAAGGAGCACGTCAATATTGCCAAAGGCTTGCCCGCGCTCATCATGAACAGCGGGCTCATGCAGGTACTGGCCTTTTGCCATGAAAAAGGCAAAGCCAACGAACAAGTAGCGACCCACCTGCGCACTTGGTTGAATCTGCGCTTCAACGGTGTCGCCCGCGATCCTGGCTTTGAAATTTTTATGCAAAGCCTGCTCAAGGCCCAGCCGACTGACTACCAGGCCATCACCACCGAGGCCTATGCCTGGCTGCGCTGGATGCGACAAATGTCATCGGCCCGTCTCAAGCAAGACAAGAAAGACTGACATGCCTATTGCCGCCATACCCGAATACCTGGGCAATGACTTCAAGTCTGCATCCCCCGGACAACGCTTTGGCATGTACCTGCCCATATGGACGGCCCGCGCCGACCAAGAAGCCGATGTTCGCAAACGTGCCGAGGCCAAAAGCCGAGAAGGTGACGAAGTCAGTAGCTTACTCAGCAAAGGCATGGAAGCCGTCATTGCTGCTCTGCGCCAGCGTGACCGCAAGCCCTTGGCCGGACTGTGGGACAAAAACGACTTCGCCTCGCGGCAAGCTTGGCGCGATGTCTGTGCGCTGAACAAAGGCGACATTGAGCGCATAAAAGCACTTGTTGCTCGACAAAGTGAACAGGTCACGACCTTTGGAGCTTCTGACCTACTGCGACTGCAAGCCACCGCCATCGCCCCCTTCACCACTGGCCTGGGCAACGAGCACCCTCTGGAAAACGGCTTTGCCTTCCTCAACCCCTACGGCCTTCCGTACTTGGCAGGCAGCGGTGTCAAGGGCGTGTTGCGCGCGGCTGCGCAAGAGCTGGCCAGCGGCCAATGGGACAGCAAAGAATGGCATCACGCTGAAGACCTGCACCCCGAAGTACACAACAAACATGGCCAACGCATGTTTGACGCCAGCGACCTCGATGTGCTCTTTGGCAGCGAAGCCCTGAACGGTGAAAACCACCTGCGCGGCGTGCTCAGCTTTTGGGATGTGATTCCGCAGATCGAGGGCAACAGCCTGATGGTCGAGATCATGACCCCGCACCAAAGCCACTACTACCAAGACAAAGCAGTGGCTGGCAGCACCAGCCCGCACGACAGCGGCTCGCCCAACCCCATCAGCTTTTTGACCGTGCCGCCCAACTCCCGCTTTGCTTTCCATGTGGTGTGCGACACCGCTCGCCTGCAAGATTTGGCCCCCGATCTGGCCAACAACGAACGCTGGAAAGCGCTGCTCACCGAAGCGTTTGAACACGCTTTTGCCTGGCTGGGTTTTGGTGGCAAGACATCGGTGGGTTACGGAGCCATGGAGTCCGAGGCCATGCGCCAACAAAAACGGGATGAAGCCAAAAAGCGTGAAGACGAAGCCAGAGAGCAAAAAAAGCAGCAAGACGCGCAACGGCAAGAGCAAAGCGCTCAGGCATGGGCTGGCGCCAAGGTCAAATTCAACCGCGCCAACAAATCACTGAGCGTCGAAAAAGACGGCCAAACCGCCGTCGCCTTGCAGCCCAAGGGTGAAGAACTGCTGGGCACCCTGCCGCCCGAGTTGCGTTCCAAGATCATGGGCAACCAGTTTGTCAAAGTCACGGCCTTTGTGGCCGAGGGCGTGCTGGTCAGGGTGAGCGCTTGAGCGCCGACGCGTCATGTTTGCGATGAAGATCTCTAAAGGTGGCCGCGTGGTGATACCGGCCACCCTACGTCGCCTGTTGGCCGTGTCAGAGGGTGACACCGTCATCTGGGTCGTTCACGACAACGAGGTGCGCTTGACCACCCGCAAACGCCAGCTCGACCAAGCGCGCGCTTTGGTGCAACAGTACATCCCAGCAGGAAGTGCGCCCGATCTGGTGGACGAGCTGATTCAAGACCGCCGCAAAGAAAATCTGAATGAAAGCAAGTAAAGCCACAGAGGGACTCTGGCAAACCCAGCACACCCGCATCCTATGACCACCCTCTTCATCAGCCGCCACCCCGGCGCCATCGTCTGGGCTGCGCAGCAAGGCCTGCGCATCGACCAGCATTTGACCCATCTGGATACAGCGCTCATCCAGCACGGCGACACCGTCATCGGCACCTTGCCCGTCAATCTGGCGGCGGCGGTTTGCCAACGTGGTGCGCGGTTTTTCAACCTCAGTCTGGACCTGCCCGCCCACTGGCGGGGCCGCGAACTCAGCGCCAGTGAATTGCGCCAGTGCAACGCTCGGCTGGAGGGCTTTGACATCCGCTCGCACGACCAGTCGCTGGATCAATGGGCCTGTCAAGGTCAGGCCTGAAAAAACCATGCGCCAAACCCAAGTGCCTCAATCCATGCGACTTTGTGCAAAAAGCTGCATCCAAGCATCGCGTGGACTCAAGATCTGCATGCTCCCCCGCGCACCCCAGCCCAACACTCGCCGGTCCCCCGTGACAAACACCGCAGCTCCAGCGTTCAGTGCCGCCTGCACCAGCCTTGCATCGTTGTCATCTGCGGGTTCATCCACATCGGGCACGCATGCGGCTTCGGCCCAAACCGCGTCAAACAAAACCTGCGCCTGGGGCAGATGCGCAAATTTTCGGCCTAAGACCTCGTGCGCTTCTTGTTGCACCAGCCGTGTGGTCACCAGCCAAGCGCGCTGGGCAGACTCGGTCAATATCGCCTCGCACAAACCTGCGAACACCGTGGCCGACAGCCACACATTGGTGTCCAAAAAAACCTTCACGACACGTCTCGCAAAATGTCCTCCTCGGTCAGCCAGCCCGACTGCCGCGCTGCGGGGCCCAGTTCAGCATGCGCCGCTTGCAAAGCTGTCCGCAAGCGATACCCCCGCAAGGACTCGGCCAGCAATTCCCGCACCACCTCGCTCTTGGTCTTGCCCGTTTGCTCGCAAGCCAGCTGCAAATCGCGCTCTTCGCGCTCGGTCAAACGCACGGTCAACGTACTCATATCAGTCCTTTCTGCGCACCTCTCCGATGCGTATGACATCGTAATACAGTCACCTAACTTGTGCAAACCCCCATGAACACCCCCGCCCACACCCACCTCATGCTCGTGTCCGAGCAAGCCGCGCCCAATCTGCTGCCCGCACTCGACCCGGCCATGAAACCCCAAGAGGCTGTGCTGCTGGTGAGCCAAAAAATGACCGCCCGCGCGCAGGCATTGCAAGCCGTGCTCCAAGAAGCGGGCATCAAAACCCACACGGTCTCCTTGCCCGACGAGCACGACATGGCCGCGCTAGAAAGCACCTTCATGGACATGGCCACCCAGCGCGAAGGCCAGTCCATCGCCCTGAACGTCACCGGCGGCAACAAACTCATGGCCTTGGCTGCGCAAGCCGTGGCGCAGGCTGCGGGTTGGCCCGCTTTTTATGTGGACGTGGACACCGACCATGTGGTCTGGCTCGACAAAACCCGACCCGCCCAAGCCCTGACGCAACAGCTGCGCTTGCGTCACTATTTGCGGGGCTACGGTGCCACCCTGACACAAGGTGTGGACCGCCCACAGCCCAACCCAGCGTGGCAAACCCTCATGGCCGATCTGGTCCTCAACGTCGGCACGCTGAGCGAGCCGATCGGACAACTCAACTACCTGGCCCAAGAGGCCAAGAGCAGCCTGCGCGCACCGCTCAACGAGAGGCAACTCGACAGCCGCAGCCTCGAAGCCCTGCTGAGAAAATTCGAACACGCCCAACTGCTGCAAGTCAAAGGCGCCAGCTTGCACTTTCCCAGCGAAGCGGCACGCGCTTTTGCCAACGGCGGCTGGATCGAGCACCACGTCTACCAAACCGTCAGCCAAGTCACCGGCCCCCTGGCCATTCGTGACAAAGCCGCCAACCTGCAAGTGCAAGACATCAGCGGCCAGCCCAACGAAATGGATGTGGCCTTTTTGGCCCGCAACCGGCTGTTTGTCATCGAGTGCAAAACCGCGCGCATGGACAACCCCGAAGACCTCAAAGCCAACGACACGCTGTACAAACTTTCAGAGAACTGCCGTCGCATCGGCGGCCTGGGCACCCGGGGCATGCTGGCCACCTACCGCCCGCTGCGCGAATCGGAGTTGCGCTTGGCCAAAGCCCTGCACATTGAGGTCGTGGCCGGTGCTGCACTCGCCAGGCTGGACGAAAAACTCAAACAATGGGTCAAACCCACCACCTGACGCGGCAAAACCAGCCCCAAGCCATGCACACCATCACCCGCATCACCGTCACCATCGAAGCCACACAAACCGTCGCTTGGCCGCACTATTCAGGCAGCACCTTGCGCGGCGCCTTTGGCCGAGCCCTGCGGCGCACGGCCTGCCTGACCGGCCAAGACAAATGCGCGGGCTGCCCTCTGCGCAGCAGCTGCGCTTATGGCGTGGTGTTTGACCCTGCAGCCCCAGCCCAACCCTTGCACCCCTCATTCAGGGACGGTTTGCCGCGCTTTGTGGTGCAGCCCCCTGCGCTGGGGGCGTGCCAACTGCCCGCCGGGCAAAGCCAAAAGTTCAATTTGCTGTTCTTGCCTGGCACTGACACGCACCACGGCTTGATCGAACACATCTTGCGCAGCGCCGTCGAAAAAGAACTCTTTCAACCCGGCCTGTTCAAACTCTTGAACACCCAAGTGAGCCAGGACCCTGTGCCGCCAAATGCAACGCAACACCCAGCATCAGCATCAGCGCCACCGACCACAGACCACATCACCCTGCGCTGGCTCACCCCTTTGCGCCTGCAGCGCCTGGGCAAACCCGTGTTCAAGCCCCAACAACTCGACGCAGAGGCTCTGGTGCGCGCCTTGTTGCTGCGCCAATTGCAGTGGTGCCAACTGAGTGGGCAAAGCGTGCCTGACCCCCAAGCCCAGCTTGCAGCAGCCAGTGCCTGCACAGCCGATACCAGCCTGATGCAATGGCACGACATGCAAAGGTATTCACACACGCAAAAAGACAAACTTCCGCAAGGTGGCCTGGTGGGCAAGACCACACTGAAAGGGCCGCCCCAAGCACTGCAAAGCTTGCTGCCCCTGCTGCAACTGGGCGAACAACTGCATATTGGCAAATCAACCGTGATGGGCCTTGGCCGCTTGCGGCTCGGCGCTTAGGCCAAAAGGGCCTTCGCCTCTGCCAAGGCCACGTGTTCAAACGCAGGCCTGAAATCGGCCATTTCAGACGCCTGCAAGCCCACCTCGGCAGACACGGCCACCTCTTTCCATCGCTCCACCGCGGCCAGTACCTGCGCCAATACAGCCATCGCTTGCACAGCTGACAACTCAAAACGAAAAGCCTGCGACAGCAATTGCTGCACCGAAGTGATCGGCCCGGTGTCTTCGCTCAACCAGGTTTTAGACTCTGCCGCCTTGTCAGGAAACGGGTTCAAGTCAAACGCAGGCGACAAGCGCCAAAGCTTGTGGTCGCCATACAAAAAACCGATGTTTTGCAAATGGTCATCCACGTTGGTGATCAGGTGGTTGAACACCAACCTGCGCCACAACTGCCTGGCATCGCTGGCGAAGTTCTCGCATTGGGTCCGCATCACGTCCAAAATTTCGGTGTAAGAATGCGCCTCGCCGCGCCGCGCTTGCAGCATGGTGGCCCCCGAGATGTAGGGAATGCGTTGTTGATCGGGCGTTCTGTCAAAGCGCTGGATGATGGCCACCGGACCGCCCTGCACCATCAACACCCGCGCCGATGCGCTGTTGATGCCCGCCAAACGGGCCAAATGCAAGGCCAACACCTCGCCCCGTGTGACCGCGCGCTCATCATCCACACTGGGAAACTTGCCCAAGCACAAAGTGCCATCCACATCTTGCAAGGTGCATTTGGGACGCATGCCCCCCAAAGAGGTGCCCTTGCCTTGCAGATAAGCCAAATCAGCGCTCGTCTCCTGGCGCAACTCCACGGCGCGCGATGCGCTCAAAATTTTCTCCAACTCCAAAAACGCAGGCGTTGCGCGCTCGCCATGGGCCACACTGCGCAGGTACTGCCCTTGTTCGTTGCGCAAACGCAGCGCGCCGACGCGGCTGAAATCATCCACAGCAGCCAAATAATCCACCTCGGTCAACGGGCCCAATGCCGCATCTTTGGCGCGGGCTTGGGCATGCGCCCGCGCAATCACACGGCGACCCCAGGCATCGGGTTCAGTATCGGCAAGCGCGCCCATAAAGCAGCTGTCGTTGGGCGCCGCTGGCTTGTGCAATTGATAGCCCAACACCCGGCGCAGATCGGGCGACACATCAAAACTGCGTGGATGCGTCAACCACGCCTCGCTGTAGGCAAACTGAGAAAATTCGCGTTGGCCGTCTTTGACAAAAATGAGACGCCCAACCGGGGCCTCTGCCTGGCCCAGAAAAACATCCAGCGTTGTCCTCGCGGGGCTTGATTTGAAAGCACTTTTGGCCGACATCAAAACGCCCCAGATGCCGGTGTTTTGCGCGACTTGCGCACCCGCTGGGGCAACTGCTCGTCCATCAAGGCCAAGCCAATGGCGTCTTGGGGCGTATCGAGCAACTGGTCAAGCTGGCCCAACTCGCCAAACACCTGCATCGCCCGGGCGAAATGCACCAGCGCTGTGCCCGGGTAACCCGCCTCCATGCGCCTGAGCGTGTTCACAGACGCGCCAATGCGCTCGGCTACATCTTGCTGGGACAAATGTCTGCGCCGACGCGCCAGCGACATCGCCTGCCCCAAACGGGAAAGGCTACGCGAGACAGGCAAAGGAATCCGATCATCTTTTTTCATAAAACGCATTTTAAAGCGTCTTATGCAATTTAAATATCCAAATAATGCATTTAAAAAAAGAAAACCCAAAAACTCTGAACAATAAAACAAAACCAATATGCGCAGCAAGCTTGCCAAACGCAGCCCCAGCGCCAAAGCACTGGACACTGGCGGCCATGAACACACGCCACCTGTTCCTTGTCGGCTACGACATCCGCGAAAACCCCATTCGCCGCCGCGCCCTGCGCGACGTGCAACACCACGCGCTGGGTGGGCAAAAGTCGTTTTACGAATGCTGGCTGAGCGTGGGCGAGCTGCAAACCCTGCTCGCCCAAATGCGCCAGCGCATCCACAACGACACCGACCGCGTGGTCTTCATCCGCCTGGACGGCCGCAGCCAAAGCCTGCAACTGGGCCAGGCCGAGCCCATCGACAACGCCGACTACTTTCACATTGCCTGAAGCACGCCCCACATGAGCACCCTCTACATCGACCGCCAAGGCAGCCAACTCCACGTCCAGACCGGCGTGCTGCACATCACCACGCCCAACGGCGAGGCCGACCGCCGCCTGCCCCTCAAATACCTGGACCGCATCGTCTTGCGCACCGACACCCAGCTCAGCAGCAAAGTGCTGTGCGCACTGGCCGACAGCGGCGTCAACCTCATCGCCCTGGGCGGACGGGGAGGCCAAAAAATAGCCCAAATCACCGGCACGCCCCACAACGACGCACGCCGCCGCTGGCAACAAGTGCTCACCCTGAGTCAGCCCGAGGCTTGCGCACAACTGGCGCACGGCATCATCCACAGCAAAGTCAAACGCCAGCGCGCCGCACTGGCCCACATCGCCCAACAAAGGCCCGACATCCGCAAACCCCTGTTCGACGGACAACAACGCCTGGGCCGCATCCTAGAGACACTGCGCAGCAAGCCAGACACGCACACGCTCGACCAACTTCGCGGTTTCGAAGGTGCCGCCGCCGCCCTGTACTTTGAAGCCTATTTCAGCGCCTTTGCCCCAGCGCTGGGGGCCACCGGCCGCAACCGCCGCCCACCGCGTGACCCCGTCAATGCCGTGCTCTCGCTCAGCTACACCATGCTCTATGCCCAAGCCACGGCTGCTTGCTGGGCCGCCGGGCTCGACCCCGCCCTGGGCGCACTGCACACCCTGAGCCACGGCCGTGCAGCCCTGGCCTGCGACCTCATGGAGCCCTATCGCCCCCTGATCGACCTGTGGGTCTGGCAACAATTTCGCCAAGGCACATTGCGCGCCGAACACTTTGGCCACGACGGCGCAGGCGCCTGCCTGCTCAGCAAAGCCGGGCGCGGCCACTTCTACCCCGCATGGGAGCAACAAGCCCAGCACCACCAGCGCAGCCTGCTGCGCTATGCCCGAGCCATGGACAAAGCCCTCATGCACAGCAGCCCCCAAGCGGCGTGGTCGCACCTGATGGACACCCCAGTCGACCCGACAAACGACACCACAAACGACCCAACAAACGCCCCAACAAACGACAGCACAAACCACACCGCCACCGATTAAGACAAGCACAACCGCACCATGCACAACCGCACTCTGCACCCTTGCGCCATGAACGCCATGCCCTTGTACCTGCACAACGGCAGCGCCCAGCGCCTCGACTTGGACGCCGCCCAACGCCTGCGCATCGAACGCAAAGACCTGCCCGAGCGGCGCATCCCACTGCACCACGTCTCGCGCATCGTCTGCAGCAGCACGCTGGACATCAGCGCCAAAGCCCTCATGGCCTGCATGAAAAACGGCATCCCCCTGGCCGTGATCGACCCCAGCGGCCAAACCCTGGGCTGGTGCCTGGGCGCACGCCGCAAAGAAACCAGCCTGCGCCAACTGCTCACCCACGCCCTGGACGACCCAGCCTGGACCAGCCACTACCCCGACTGGCTAAAGCAGCAACACGCCGCCATCGCCGCGCAAACCCTGCTGTTGTGCGGCGTGCCCACCACCGCCACAGCACGGCACAACCCCAGAGTCGCCCTGTGCAATGCCCATTTTGTGAAACACCAACAAGGCTGTGCCCAAGCCGTAGACGCTTTGGCCCTGCTGGCCCAACACGAATTGGCCGCCCAACTCGTACAAGAAACCGGCGCACCCGAACTGCTGGCTTGGCATCGCCCAGGGCTCAACCTGATTGCAGACCTGGGCCAAGTCATTGGCCTGCACGCCCACACCGACCTGCACCATGCCCCCTTGCTGCCCACGCCAGACCAACTGACAGCCTGGGCCGTTAAAAACTACGAACGCCACGCCGCCCACTGGCAGCAACGCATCGGACAACTGATGTACGCGTTTGAACAATTTTTGCGCAACCACTGGCTCTAAAACATGACAAAACCCAGCACCCGCAGCCTGCCCATACCGCACAGCCATGCCCAGCGCTGGCTGCTGGCCCACGACATACGCGATAAAAAACGCTTGCAAAAAGTCTGGCGCTACCTGCGCCAAGAAGGCGTGCGACTGCAATATTCGGTTTACCTGCTGGCGGGCACGCGACACCAAGTCGAGGCCATCCTCGAACGCCTGCGCGAACTGATCGACGAAAGCGCAGACGACGTGCGCATCTACCCGCTGACCGAAAACACCCGCATCTGGGGCCTGGGCACCCAATTCAACGAAGGCGGCAACACGCTGTGCGATGCTTTTGTGGATAAACTCAAACAGGCGGACATCGGCACCCCAGACACCCTGGAAGACAAAGACCCAAGGCTCAACATTTCATGACTGGAATTCATTGGCAAACAGCCACGCAAGTGATTGAAGCCATTGGATTTTTTGGATTGAGGAGCCAAACCCAAGCCCCGAAAATCAGGGGATTAAGACACGTGTAGCCCATTTGGGCTTGCCACGCCCTGAGGCCAAACCCAAGCCCCGAAAATCAGGGGATTAAGACGGGGGTCTATGCTGTGCCCCTCAAGGGCATTGGCCAAACCCAAGCCCCGAAAATCAGGGGATTAAGACACGGCGGCTGTATCGTACGTGTAGCCCATTTGGGCCAAACCCAAGCCCCGAAAATCAGGGGATTAAGACGCCAAGCCCCCGGCCAGAAAGGCCTTTCCGTTTTTGCCAAACCCAAGCCCCGAAAATCAGGGGATTAAGACTGGAGCCCGTGGGCTACACTTTTTCTCGGCCAGCCAAACCCAAGCCCCGAAAATCAGGGGATTAAGACTTCGAGGCGTTCACGTACCCAGTCAATGCGCGCGCCAAACCCAAGCCCCGAAAATCAGGGGATTAAGACTTGTAGGGGTAGCCGTCAAGCACCCCCACAAAGGCCAAACCCAAGCCCCGAAAATCAGGGGATTAAGACCCCTGCTTGTAGGGGTAGCCGTCAAGCACCCCCAGCCAAACCCAAGCCCCGAAAATCAGGGGATTAAGACAGTGCATATTCGTACAAATACGCTGCACATCGAGCCAAACCCAAGCCCCGAAAATCAGGGGATTAAGACCCAGATAACTCTACTTCCTATCGCGTGAACATGGGCCAAACCCAAGCCCCGAAAATCAGGGGATTAAGACCTACTTTTGAGATTGTAGCCAAGCCGCTATAAACGCCAAACCCAAGCCCCGAAAATCAGGGGATTAAGACCCGAACTACGGCATCAGGCTCGGTATTGCTACGCCAAACCCAAGCCCCGAAAATCAGGGGATTAAGACGAAACGTGTTGTTTGACCTTATCGGACATGGTTGCCAAACCCAAGCCCCGAAAATCAGGGGATTAAGACCGTTTAAGGCGACTGTATGGACTCGGGGCATGGTGCCAAACCCAAGCCCCGAAAATCAGGGGATTAAGACTCAGTCATTCTTGCATTAAGGGCCAGTGTACTAGCGCCAAACACAAGCCCCGAAAATCAGGGGATTAAGACGCGCTCTTCACGTTTTTCCCGCACCGCCATTGGCCAAACCCAAGCCCCGAAAATCAGGGGATTAAGACGGCCAAGGCGGTGGCAGTGTAAATGGTTTTTGGCCAAACCCAAGCCCCGAAAATCAGGGGATTAAGACGCGTCAAAGTTGAGCGGGTCTGTTGATTGGGGCGCCAAACCCAAGCCCCGAAAATCAGGGGATTAAGACGCGCGAGCTGATCGCAGACCGCCTGCTTGCCAGCCAAACCCAAGCCCCGAAAATCAGGGGATTAAGACGTGACTGATGCGGTCGTGTTGGTGTTGTAAGTCAAGCCAAACCCAAGCCCCGAAAATCAGGGGATTAAGACTAGCGCCCCGCGCCCAGCGTAATGCCCCGGGCGGCCAAACCCAAGCCCCGAAAATCAGGGGATTAAGACTCGAGCAGAGGATAGGCGGACATTGCGGGTGGGCCAAACCCAAGCCCCGAAAATCAGGGGATTAAGACGTTTTTAACATGGGCTTGAACTTTTTGGGCTTGGGGCCAAACCCAAGCCCCGAAAATCAGGGGATTAAGACATTTGGCCACTACCAGGGCCGAAGCTGCCCTAAGCCAAACCCAAGCCCCGAAAATCAGGGGATTAAGACGTCAGCTTCGATTTCATGCAGAATTTCAGACTCGCCAAACCCAAGCCCCGAAAATCAGGGGATTAAGACTGTCGTATTTCGCCAAGGTCTCGCCTCGGTCGGCCAAACCCAAGCCCC
Source organism: Limnohabitans sp. (assembly GCF_044361645.1). Lineage (GTDB taxonomy): Bacteria > Pseudomonadota > Gammaproteobacteria > Burkholderiales > Burkholderiaceae_C > Limnohabitans_A. The sequence goes on from NZ_JBIKIL010000044.1 coordinate 22,536, forward strand.
GAAAATCAGGGGATTAAGACGGCCATGCGCGAGCGTAGCCTTTTGAAATGCAGAGCCAAACCCAAGCCCCGAAAATCAGGGGATTAAGACGCCATATTTGCCGTTAGTCAGCGGCCCTGCAAACGCCAAACCCAAGCCCCGAAAATCAGGGGATTAAGACGGCGAGAATTGTGTAGTCAATGGCGGATTGTGCGCCAAACCCAAGCCCCGAAAATCAGGGGATTAAGACCCAAGCAGCCGCTCGTCGCTTTTGTGGGCGTAAGCCAAACCCAAGCCCCGAAAATCAGGGGATTAAGACAAAAAGCAGTTCGACAGGGTTGGTGATGCGCTGCGCCAAACCCAAGCCCCGAAAATCAGGGGATTAAGACACGAGCGGCCCGCCGTAAGCATCTTGAAACAAGGCCAAACCCAAGCCCCGAAAATCAGGGGATTAAGACAGACCTTCAACGATCTTTAATCCCTCTTCCCTGCGCCAAACCCAAGCCCCGAAAATCAGGGGATTAAGACGCCGGTGATCAGGCATTCGGGCCGGTAAATCGGCCAAACCCAAGCCCCGAAAATCAGGGGATTAAGACCTTTACCCGTGACAGTGGACAATGCGGTAAAAGCCAAACCCAAGCCCCGAAAATCAGGGGATTAAGACTTTTGTTGACGTTCTTCGAGTTTTTCTCTAAAGCCAAACCCAAGCCCCGAAAACAGGGGATTAAGACTCATGGCTGTCCTTTCTGTGGTGTGGCAGGGGCCAAACCCAAGCCCCGAAAATCAGGGGATTAAGACACAAAATACCAACCCATGCCGTTGGCAAAAAGGCCAAACCCAAGCCCCGAAAATCAGGGGATTAAGACGAACGGTTTTCGTTTTTTTACCGCTTGTATACGAGCCAAACCCAAGCCCCGAAAATCAGGGGATTAAGACGAATGTCGCGGCCTTGTGACCCCTGTTAGTGAGGCCAAACCCAAGCCCCGTAAATCAGGGGATTAAGACATGGAACGCTGGCAGTCATGGTTGTCCATGCGCGCCAAACCCAAGCCCCGAAAATCAGGGGATTAAGACGAGTCTGACTGGCTGGGGCCATACAGGATACCAGCCAAACCCAAGCCCCGAGAATCAGGGGATTAAGACGGTCTTGAGCGATGCCATGCAGTCACCCGCCAAAGCCAAACCCAAGCCCCGAAAATCAGGGGATTAAGACTTTCGTGACTTGAGGCATGGCGGCTAATGTGGCGCCAAACCCAAGCCCCGAAAATCAGGGGATTAAGACGAAAAGCTAAGCGGTATTCCTCCAGCTCCTTCCGCCAAACCCAAGCCCCGAAAATCAGGGGATTAAGACTCACAAAGGATGAAGCAGCGAAGCGCCGCCTCAGGCCAAACCCAAGCCCCGAAAATCAGGGGATTAAGACGGCTGTTACTGGACCTTGGGGCTGTGGCTGCAGCGCCAAACCCAAGCCCCGAAGATCAGGGGATTAAGACAACATAGCCTGCCAATGGTTTATCGGCATAGAGCCAAACCCAAGCCCCGAAAATCAGGGGATTAAGACGTGTTTCGATTCGTGCAAAGCAATGGCTACCAAGGCCAAACCCAAGCCCCGAAAATCAGGGGATTAATACTCATTTTCAACAATCCCCCCATGAAACACCTCACTGCGACCCTTACCAGTGCCCTCATCGGCGTTTTAGTCACTCACGCGGCTCATGCCGCAAACGATCTTGATTACCTACAGGAAATCAAGGTCCCCAAAGAGCTTCCTAGTGCGCAAGCTTTTCAGGGGAGCAAGTCCACTTATTACCTGAAAATTCCGAACTTCTTTGGGTCAGAGCTCGTCTCGGCTGCCGACAATCGCTTGAGCTTTAAAACCACTGGAGAAACAGCGGTTTTTGTGCAGTTCAAGAGCGCTGTTGTAGCTGCCACCCTGCAAGAACAGATGCGCAGTCGAGGCTTCAAAATTGCAGAAAGTCGTGAAAAAGCCGATCTTGTACTCGGTGGTGAAATCGTCTACCAAGATCAGCACTTTCCCAACCCGCCTCGCAGAATTGCCTTCACTGAAAAGCTCGATCCACCCAAAGGAAGTTTTGGTGGTGGCAATAAAACCGTCTCGATGGCTGCATTTGAATTAGCCCCTGTGTACCTTGCCAATGGCGTGTCAGCGAGTGCTTTCGGCGCCTCCTTGATGCTAAATTTATTTGAGGTGACAGGAGCTAGCAAGCTATTTGCAGCGCCCGCTGATCAAAAGAACTCAGAAAACTTCTTGCTTTTGGACTGCTACGACAAAGTTTCGAGGAAGTCCTCTTCTTGCATCAGCGATGACCAACTTCTTCTGAGCTACAGGGGAAAGGTGCGCGTGCAAGCAATCGATATCAAAGCCTTCATGGGTAAACCCGGCAGCTCATCAAGTGATTTCAAGCGTGTACGAGTAGTTTCACGCTCGCTCGATAGCCGAGGCGGCACCGAAAGTCGATTGGTTGAGCTGCTGGCTGATGCGATGAATGAGCTTGTCTCCGGGCTTGGGGATGAGCCTCAACAAGCGCCCCAATTAGGCACCAATGCTGCGCCATCTGAAAGTTTGCCAACAGAGGACGTGTCCGCCACTGGTCAGAAACAATGAAATTTCTGCTCACCTACGTGGCTTTGATGGTTGTAGCTGTCGCATCGCAAATAATTTCAAAAATCAAAACATGAAATCAAATGCCAAAATTCTTACCGTAGCTTTTGTCTTGCTTTTGAGCGCGGCAAATGTCAAAGCTCAAGTCATCGACTATCTCCAAAAAATTGACTACCCAGAGGAGTTGCCACCTCTTGGTGCGATGCCTCCTGAGCGGGCAACTTACTTCCTCAAAATGCCCAGTGCATTTGGCGTTGAAGTCCTGCCCTCAACCGAAGCCGCCTTGAAAATGCCTGAAGGCAAAACCGATCAAGCTGTTTGGGTTGAATTCAAAAGCGCCGTCTTGACTACGGCGATCAATGAACAGCTGAAGGTCCGTGGTGTTCGCATTGCAGCGAGCAAAGAGTCCGCTGAACTGCTGTTGCGTGGCGAGGTGAGCTATTTCAGTCAGAACCACCCTTATCCCGCCAAACGTCTCGTTTTGGACGAACGACTTGATTCGGCTGCACTTTTGGAGGGCGGATCACCAGACGGCTCCAGGACCGTTGCACGGTCTGCTTGGGATTTGGCTCCAGCTTACAAATTTCGTAACGCAGATCCACTGACATTCGGTGTAGGTGTGTTTGCGGCGCTGTTTGACGCTACGGGCTTAAGCTCGGCCTTGGCAAAAGCACGCAACGACGACGAAAAGATGAAAAACGAGTCGTACCTGATGGTTGATTGCTTCGATAAAACGACACGAAAAGCCAGTTCATGCCCCAGCGAAGCGCAGAGACTGGACAGTTATCGCAGGAAGATTCGGCTGCAGGCAGTTGACATGAAGGCTTATTTCGGTGCCCCTGGGGCCTCTTCTGCAGACACTCAACGCGTACGGATCATCAGCCGCCAGCTTGACAGTCGATCTGCAGCTGAAGTGTCTCTTGCCCAGCTGCTGGGCGCGAACGTCAATGCACTGGTTCAGGGTTTGGGCGATATCCAACCCCTCAAAGAGTAACTGTGCCCGCCCGCGTCTTTTTCATCCTGCTGGCCACGCTTATGCAAACCCCGGCATGGGCGCTGGATGCAATGGACCCCGGGTACATTGCCAAGATGGCCAAGGAGACTGGCAGGCCTGTCAAAGCACTTTTAACGGGTCCTGCAGGTCAATACCTTCGCTCGACCTTTCAAACGTCCGCACCAATCTATGCCGAAGCCATCGCCCTGCGCAAAATTGATGGACAAACCGAAGCCCCGAAAATCAGGGGATTTAGACTTGAGACCAGCGAAAGTTTTGGCACCTATCAGGCGTTGATCGCCGCCGACCCCAGCGCGGTCGGTACAGCTTTGGCGGCACCCTTACCCTGGTCGATGTGTATTTGGCTTCCCAAGTCGAAAGTCTGCGCCACCGCCATGTTGACATGACCCGCTGGCCCCTGATCAGCGGCATCGTCAAGGCCTGCGGCGAAATCAACGCCTTCCAAAAAGCAGCACTGAACCAGGCTGATGCCTGAATTTGGCAAAATTCCGCCCCCCAGCGCCATTCATGATACTTTTACCCCCTGTTTTTGATACTTTCAAAATAAATACCTAGGTACTCTATTTTTTGGGGTTTAATCTCGGCTTTTGTAGCTTGTACAAGGTGCCGTCATGTCCACCCTCTTCTCCAGCGAGCGTGCCCTCACCGTCAGCAGCCCCGCCATTCCCCAGCTCGCCGGCCGGCCTGCCCTGGTGCCCCT
>NZ_JBIKIL010000152.1:0-8040 GCF_044361645.1 Limnohabitans sp.
GACACCCGCATAGTCGCGATATTCTTGGTAGCTCTTGGCGCGCGGGTCGGTGCCCTTGAGGTTCTCGCCGTCGTAGACCTGCATCTTGGAGTAGAGCGTGGAGTTTTCCGGCTCCTTAAGGCGCGTGAGTACGGCGAATTGGCTCATCATCTTGAGCGTGCCGGGCGCGCAGGTGGCCTGAGCTAGGCTGCTGCCCCGAAGCAGCTTTTCGTAGATGCGCACTTCTTCAGAGACGCGCAGGCAGTAAGGCACCTTGACAATGTAGATGCGGTCGAGAAAGGCTTCGTTGTTTTTGTTGTTGCGAAAGGCCTTCCACTCGCTTTCGTTGCTGTGCGCGAGCACCACGCCGTCAAAGGGCATGGCTCCAAAGCCTTCGGTCCCTTTGAAGTTGCTCTCCTGCGTGGCCGTGAGCAATGGGTGCAGCACCTTGATAGGTGCCTTGAACATTTCCACAAATTCGAGCAGTCCCTGGTTGGCCAAGCACAGGCCACCACTGTAGCTGTAGGCGTCGGGGTCGTCCTGGGCGAAGGTCTCGAGCTTGCGGATGTCGACCTTGCCGACCAGGCTAGAGATGTCTTGGTTGTTATCGTCGCCGGGCTCCGTCTTGGCGATGCCGATCTGCTTGAGGATGCTGGGGTGGCGCTTGACCACGCGAAAGCGCCGAATGTCGCCACCAAATTCTTCCAGCCGCTTGACGGCCCAAGGGCTCATCACACGGTTCAGGTAGCGGCGCGGGATGCCATACTCCTCTTCCAGCAGAGTACCGTCTTCGATCGGATCGAACAGGCCCAGCGGCGATTCATTGACTGGCGAGCCCTTGATGGCATAGAAGGGCACCTCTTGCATCAGCGCTTTGAGTCGCTCGGCAATCGAGCTTTTGCCACCGCCTACGGGGCCGAGCAGGTAGAGAATCTGTTTTTTTTCCTCCAAACCTTGGGCGGCGTGGCGAAAGTAGGAGACGACCTGCTCAATGGCTTCCTCCATGCCGTAGAACTCGGCAAAGGCGGGGTAGATCTTGATGACCTTGTTGGCGAAGAGCCTCGACAGGCGTGGATCGTGTCGAGTGTCTACCACCTGTGGCTCGCCAATGGCCTTGAGCATGCGCTCGGCGGCCGTGGCATAAGCCAAGGGGTTTTGCTTGCATAGCGCAAGGTACTCTTCAATGGAAACTTCTTCTTCGCGGCAACGCTCAAAGCGGGCGGCATAACTGCTAATGACATCCATGGCGACCTCCAAATTGCTGAAAAAACCGAACCGTTGACGACATTCACCGGGTCTTGAACATCTCCACCACCGCCAGCACACTTACGCGGCTTTGAGCTGCTGCTGGCGGTCTTTTGACACCAAAGCCTCGAAGAAATGTCTGAATAATCTTTAGCAATAAGTATGCCAAACGGAATCTTGACATCCTCGTAACCTGGCACTCGCCACGACCGGCCTTGCATGCTTGAGAAAACCCACACCATCATCAAACCCATCTAAGGCAAACAAGAGGGCGCACAGTTCAGCTTCATTCGTTTGCTCCGCTGCCGTCATAACGGGCAATGAGAACTGACGAACATATTTCGCTAGCATGTCATGGGCTTCAGGGAAAAGCATGACAGCACTCGATCGATCAATGGTGGATACGTCCTGACTATCCACTACAAGTTTCGAATTTGGGTTGATGGGTTGATGGGTTGATGGGTTGATGGGTTGAAATTTATGCATTTTTTGCCGCTCCTGTTTTCATAAATGATGGCATCTGCCATCAGGCACAATCTTGCCAATGAAGACTTTATGAAGGCAGTGCTGAGGGCTCTGCTGCGACCTTGCCAACGCTATGATCCAGCATTCAAGCAATCGCTGATTGATATATGACGGAAATGCGTAACTTGGCGTGTAGCCAGCACAAAGAAAAACGGAGCTTCGTTGAATCCACTGTGATTTTTCAAGCCATAGCCTAGTTCAGCTTGCCACAATGAAACAGAATCCTCGCCCGGTAGTTAGTGAAGTTGCGGAACCCGCGCGCATTGGCTTTGATAAGCTGAATGGCACTGTTGAAGCCCTCCGTGCAGGCGTTGCTGATTCCGTGTTGGCTTTAGTTGAGCAGCCCTTCCTCGTGGCGGCGCAGCATCTTCACGACCTTCTTCACCGGCTCCAGGCGGCTTCCCATCGAGTTGTTGGACCAGGCTTTGAAGAACCGTTTGGCAGCACCCTTGTAGCTGTAGCTCCAGAACTGGCTGAAGTTTTCCTTGATGCACCAGGCTCGGCTGGTCTTCAGGTTGAGTTGGTTCAAAGCCCGAAACGAGACGGTTTCAGCACTGCGGCCATCTGGGTACTTTCTCAACCATGCCCACTTGCTGCCCGCCAGTGGCGAAGTGCCCGCTTGCGAGAGCTTCCGGCGCTCCTGCTTTCTCACCGCATCCACGGCCTCACCGAGGTACTTGGAGACGTGGAACTTGTCATGCACGATGTCCGCCTGCGGCATGCATTGCCTGGCCGCACTCATGTACGCCGGCCACATATCCATGGCCACCGCCTTGACCGACGCGCGTTGCGCTGGAGTAAGCGTCTCCAACAAGCTCACGGCCGCCACCAGCTTCCTCTCAGGCACCAAATCCAATACCCGCGAGCGGTCAATGTCGGTCAGGATGCTGGCGTAGGTGTGTCCTCTCTCCGAGCTCTTCTCATCGATGCCAAGGTAGGTAATCTCTTCCTCGGTACGTCGCAGCATGCCGCGCTCCACGGCGCTGACCATGATGGCATTGACCGTACTCCAGGCCAGCCGGGTAAGCGTGCAAACGGCTTGGGTGGTGGGACAGGCCTCCAGCAGTTTGATAACGAAGGCCGCCATCAAGGTGGTGACCCGGCTGTAGCGCTCCGCCCAGGGAACCGTAAGCTCCTCGACCGTGCCGTCGGCATATTTGAGTTGGGGAACACGAGCCTTGATGATGGTCTCGAACTGGCAGGTGTCAAGATGACGCCACTGGCGCTCGGTCCAGCCATTGATATGCGCCCTCTTGGTGGCGTCGGTAGGATCGCCCCAGACCTGGCCTTTCTTCAAGACAACTTCGACCACCACACGTTGGTCGACCAAGGACAGGTCAACTCGTCTGACAGACCACGGAGTTTTCAGTCCAAGAAGATGCTCATACAGGGCGGTATCTTTCGTGTTCAGGCCGGCAACATTGAATCACTGGATTGTCCCGTAGCAAGGGAAATTTCACAGTGAAATTGACGAAGAATCAGAAAAACAACAAACGTCATTGATTTATATAGATATTTTGAAATAATGAAAATCGCCACCTGGAACGTCAACTCTTTGTCCGTGCGCCTGCCCCAAGTGCTTGATTGGCTGGCCGCCAACCCCACCGATGTGCTGGCTTTGCAAGAGCTGAAGATGACGGACGACAAATTCCCTGCCGCCGCCTTTGCCGAGGCGGGTTACCAAGCGCTTTGGTTTGGCCAAAAAACCTACAACGGCGTGGCCCTGATTTCGGTGGCCACCGGCAGCGATGTGGTCAAGAACATTCCTGGCTTTGAAGACGACATGTCGCGCGTGATCACGGCCACCTACCCCGATGGCGCGGGTGGCCAGATCCGTGTGATTGGGGCTTATTTTCCCAACGGCCAAGCGCCAGACAGCGACAAATTTGTCTACAAAATGCGCTGGCTCGACGCCCTGCGCGAGTGGGTGCAAGCAGAAATGGAAAAGCACCCGAATCTGGTGCTGCTGGGCGACTACAACATCACCTTCGACGAACGCGACATGTGGGACCCGGTGGGCTTGAAAGACACCATCCACTGCACCGTGCAAGAACGCGAGAAGTTGCAAGCCCTGACCGATCTGGGCCTGGTTGACAGCTTCCGCTTGTTCGAGCAAGCCGAAAAAAGTTACAGCTGGTGGGATTACCGCGAGTTCGCGTTCCGCCGCAACCGGGGCTTGCGCATCGACCACATCTTGATCTCCGAGGCCCTCAAGGCCCGCGCCAGTGCCTGCAGCATCGACCGCACGCCCCGCAAAAACGAGCGCCCCAGCGACCATGCACCCGTGGTATTGGCTTGGCTCTGAGGGCCAAGCCCAGCAGCTCATCAGCACAGCGGTACTTGCCGAAACCTGTCTTTTTGGTTTGACAACCGATGCCCAGCTGGGGCATCAGTCTCGCAAAACGTGCAAAACCTCGGAACGAAACTCGCGCCCGTACAAAATCAACACCACCAATGCCGTGGCCAAAACCAATGCGGTGGGCGAAAAAAACCAGGCCATCGCTGCAAATGAAAAGTAATAGGCCCGCAAGCCATCGTTGAAAGTCTCGGCCGCAGCACTCACCAAATTGCCAGCGCGCTCAGCAAAGTGCTGCCGATCAAAGCGGTTCGCTGCAAAATCTTCTGGTGGTGGCATGGCACCAATCACCAAGGCGACAAAGGTGTATTGCCGCATCGACCAAGAAAAGCGGAAAAAAGCGTACACAAAAATGCCGACCAACACCAAAATTTTGAACTCGAACACCAGCAAGGGTGTGGGCTGAGCAAAAGGGATTTCACCCACCAACTCGGACGCCTTGTCGGTGGTGCCCAAGAGCGCAAACAAACCACCAATGATGATGATGCTGGTGGAAGAAAAAAATGCCGGTGTTTGAGACAAATTTTGCGTGATGATGCCGTCCAGCATGCGCGGCTCACGGGCGGTGGCCTGCAGCATCCAAAGTTGCCGGTAACGGTTGGTGTTGGCGATCAGACTTTGTTCACGAAAACCGCGCACTTTGGCGAGCCAGGCGTAGCCAATCCAAAGACCAAAAAAAGTAAAGAGCGCCAGCCAATCCAGCCAGGGCAACATGTTGATGATTTTCATGCGGCCATCCTAGCAAGAAGCGCTTGCAAACTCGCAAACTGTCGACGCAAGGCGAAAAAAAAAGCCGAAGCAGTCAGCCGCCTCGGCTTGATGTCAAACGCTTGAAAGCGTCAAGCGCGAAGCTTGGCCGCCATGGCAGCGACGCGCTCACCATAGGCTCGAGCCGTGTCCAAATCGCCTTGCGGAATGTCTTCGGCTGGGCTGGTGGGGCCTACTTGCGCCATCACGCCGGAGTTGGAGCCGATGCGGTTGATGCTGCCGTCGTTCAAAGCGGGCTGACCCACCCAGACCATGCCTTGTTGCATGGCCAAGGTGATGAAGTACTGGATGGTGGACAACTTGTCACCGCTGGGGCTGGCCGAAATGGTGAAGCCACCGGCGACCTTGTCTTTCCAAGCGCTGGTGAACCAGCGCTTGGAGGTGGCATCGGCAAACTTCTTGAACTGCCACGAGGCCATGCCCATGTAAGTGGGCGAGCCAAAAATGATGGCATCGGCCGCGTCGAGCGCAGCCCAATCGGCCTCTGAGAGATTGCCATCGGCATCGATGGTGACCAGCTGTGCACTCGCCCCTCGGGCCACAAACTGCGCCACACGCTGGGTATGGCCATAGCCTGAATGAAAAACAACGACGGTTTGGGTCAAGAAAAACTCCTAGGTTGATAAAAAAATGGGCTGGGTGTGTGCTCAGCCATGGACCGCGTGCTGCCTTGCGATGACAAAGCGAAGCGCATGGCGAGCCAAGCGTGGCCATCTGGGGAGCACCTCTTGCCTTGCGGTGAGCGACAAAGCGAGCCAAGCAGGCTCGGCGTGAGCGGTCACGGCATCAAGCGGTCAGATCAAAGACCAGCACTTCGGCGTCTTGGCCATGGCCCAGCGTCAAGGCAGACTCGTTTTGCAGCATCACCGCATCGCCCGCATGCATGCTTTGCCCGTTCGCCTGTAAGCTGCCGCGCACCAAAAAAACACAGGCCTTGCGCAGCGGGTCCAAGGGCAAATGGGCCGTTTCGTCCCCCTCAAACAGGCCGGCATACATGCGGGCATCGGCGTGGATCTGCACGGTGTGCGCAGCTGACTGGGTGTCAGCCGCAGGCGCAGCCACCAAAGCCAAATGACCGCGCTTGGCACTTTCGGGCACGGTTTTTTGCTCGTAACTGGGCTCAATGCCGGTCACGTTGGGCGTGATCCAAATCTGCAAAAAATGGGTGACTTCACCCTTTGCATGGTTGAACTCGCTGTGGCGAACACCCCTGCCTGCGCTCATGCGTTGTACATCACCAGGCGGTATCCCTAAGATGTTGCCCATGCTGTCTTGGTGGGCCAAATGGCCCGACAACACGTAGCTGATGATTTCCATGTCGCTGTGGCCATGCGTGCCAAAGCCCTTGCCGGGGTCGATGCGGTCTTCGTTGATGACCCGTAAATTGCCGAAACCCATGTGGTTCTGGTCAAAGTAGTTGGCGAATGAAAAGCTGTGAAAGGACTTCAGCCAGCCATGGTCGGCATAACCGCGATCGGCCGATTTGCGCAAGTTGAGCATGTGTTCTTTCGAGGTGATCTGTCAGGCGATTGCTGAAATATACCGGGCACGCAGCCCCTGCCCGTTGATCCAAATCGGATGCACCATTCGAAAAATTTGAATAAAAAGCGGTTTTGTGTCCACCTCAGGGCGGTTCAGGATGTGCCTGCGGCCATGCAAGGCCAAGCCAGCAACGAGCCAAAGGCCAGGGCCATGAGCCTATCGCGCAGCCGACAACAAGGCCCGGCGCTGAGCGCCCAGCACACGGCGCCCAAAAGCCGTGCGCCCTTCAAGCCTTCACGCAATCGGCAAAATACCTTTTTTTGCCCTCGTCGTCCGTGATTTCCACCAAGCCGTGGATATCGGTCTCAAAACCCGGACACCGCTCGTTGAATTCACGGGCGAACTTCAGGTAGTCCACGATCTTTTTGTTGAACACCTCACCCGGGATCAGCAGCGGAATACCCGGTGGGTAAGGCGTGACCAAGCCCACGGTGATGCGGCCTTCCAAGTGGTCGATCTCGACCCGCTCGGTTTTGCGCTGGGCAATGTGGGCATAGGCGTCTGACGGCCGCATGGCCGGGGCCAGGTCGGACAAATACATGTCGGTGGTCAAAATGGCGATGTCGTACTTGGCGTACATCTCGTGCACGTGCTGGCACAGATCGCGCAGGCCCATGCGTTCGTAGCGCCGGTGTTTTTGGCAAAACTCCGGCATGATTTTCCACATCGGCTGGTTCTTGGCGTATTCGTCCTTGAACTGTTGCAAGGCCGTGAGCAAGGTGTTCCAGCGGCCTTTGGTGATGCCGATGGTGAACATGATGAAAAAACTGTACAGGCCGGTTTTTTCCACCACCACACCGTGCTCGGTCAAAAATTTGCTCACGATGGAGGCGGGAATGCCGGTCTTGTCGAACTTGCCATCCAAGGCTAGACCCGGCGTGACGATGGTGGACTTGATCGGGTCGAGCATGTTGAAGCCGTCGGCCAACTGTTGACCAAAGCCGTGCCACTTGCTGGCTTTTTTGCGCGGGTCGTTGCGCAAAATCCAATCGTCGGCGCGGCCAATGCCCTCTTCGGCAAACTTTTCGGGGCCCCACACCTTGAACCACCAGTCTTTGCCGTACTCGGCATCGATCTTGCGCATGGCGCGGCGAAAATCCAAGGCCTCTGCAATGCTTTCTTCCACCAAGGCGGTGCCGCCGGGCGGCTCCATCATGGCGGCGGCCACGTCGCAGCTGGCAATGATGCTGTACTGCGGCGAGGTGGAGGTGTGCATCAAATAAGCTTCGTTGAACAAAGGCCTGTCCAGTTTGACGTTTTGCGCGTCTTGTACCAACACATGGCTGGCTTGGCTGATACCGGCCAGCAGCTTGTGGATGGACTGGGTGGCATAGACCATCGACTCTTTGGGGCGTGCGCGCTTTTTGCCCATGGCGTGGTAGGGGCCATAAAACGGATGGAACGCGGCATGCGGCAGCCAAGCCTCGTCAAAGTGCAGGTTTTCCACATAGCCATCGAGCATGCCCTTGATGGTTTCGGTGTTGTACAAGACGCCGTCGTAGGTGGACTGCGTGAGCGTCATCACGCGGGGTTTGACTTTTTTCGGATCCACGCCTTTGAGCAAGGGGTTGGCCTTGATCTTGGCCATAATGGCCGCAGGTTCAAACTCGCTTTTGGGGATAGGG
>NZ_JBIKIL010000153.1:0-7974 GCF_044361645.1 Limnohabitans sp.
GCGCCGTCATCGCGAACAGCGAAACAAAAACTCCGTCATCGCGAGGAGCGAAGCGACGTGGCGATCCATAGATTGCCAAGCTTCGCTCGCGATGGCATCCTCTTGACCTCTGCATGAAAGGACACAGGTATGAACGACCTCGGCCGAATCGAAGACCTGCCACCCGACTACGTGCAGGACCTGCGCAACGTGAACCTGGTGCCACTGTGGCCCAGCCTGCGCGGCGTGCTGCCGCCCAAAGTGCCCACGCGCCAGACCCAGCCCACGTGCTGGGCCTATCGTGACATCAAACCCCTCTTGCTCAAGGCGGGTGAACTCACCCCAATTGAAAAAGCCGAACGCCGCGTGCTGGTGCTGGCCAACCCCGGCCATGGCCTCGACAAAATGCAAGCCAGTGCCGCCATGTACCTGGGCATGCAACTGCTCATGCCCGGCGAATGGGCCCCCAGCCACCGCCACACGCCCAACGCGGTGCGCATGGTGGTGGAAGGCGAAGGCGCATGGACCACGGTGGACGGCGAAAAATGCCCCATGAGCCGGGGCGATTTGATCCTCACCCCCTCCGGCCTGTGGCACGAGCACGGCCACGACGGCACCGACCCGGTCATCTGGCTGGATGTGCTGGACCTGCCCTTGGTGTATTACATGGAGGCCAGCTACCACATCAACGGCGACCGCCAAACGGTGCAGCCTGGCCGCAGCGACCTGCAATACGCCCGAGGCGGCGTGGTGCCCAGCCATGTGTTTGAGCGCAGCAAAAAGGCCTACCCCATGCTGCGCTACGCCTGGCAAGACGCCAAGGCGGCGCTGCAAGCGTTGGCCGCTGACGATGCGGGCCTTGAACAGGTGCAAGTGACTTACACCAACCCCGAAACCGGTAGCGACGCAGAAAACATCTTGGGCTTTTACGCCCTGATGCTGCGCCCCGGCCAAAGCCTGCGCCTGCCTGCCCGTTCACCCGCGCAGGTGTTCCATGTCATCGAAGGCGCGGTGCAAGCGCAAATCGTGGCCAGCACCTTCACCCTGGCCGAAGCCGACACCTGCTGCGCGCCGGGCTATGAAGCTGTGACGCTGAAAAACCCTCAGGCAGATAAACCTGCCTTCCTCTTCATCGCGGACGAATCGCCCCTGCACCGCAAGCTGGGGGTGTACGAAAACCGCGGCTGATCCACCTCTTCGTAGGAGCGGTCTCTGACCGCGAAAACCACCTTTTTGTAGGAGCGGTCTCTGACCGCGAAAACCACCTTTTTGTAGGAGCGGTCTCTGACCGCGAAAAACCCATCGCTGGCAGCTAAGCAAAAACTCCGTCATCGCGAGGAGCGAAGCGACGTGGCGATCCACCAGCAAGACATGAACCAAGCACTTCAACCATTCAAACCCTCAACTGGATTGCCACGCTTCGCTCGCAATGACGGATTCTTATCGCGAGGAGCGAAGCGACGTGGCGATCCAACAGCAAGCCATGAACCAATCACCTCACCCATTCAAACCTTCAACTGGATTGCCACGCTTCGCTCGCAATGACGGATTCTTATCGCGAGGGGCGAAGCACCCAAGCAACGCAAACTCGGCGCGTACAAAAACCACTGCCAATCCACCCCTTCGTAGGAGCGGTCTCTGACCGCGAAAACCATCGCGGTCAGAGACAGCTCCTACACCGCACACATCTGCACACCTGAACCACACACATCACAAATCCATGACCACTTACCTCTTCAGCCCACCCGCGGTTCAGTCCCTGCCCATTCGCGGCCAAACCAAGCAGTCTTCCAACGTGGACAAGCTGATCTGGAACATCCGCGAAATCATCGCCGACCTGTCGACCTACTACCACCTGCAACCCGGCGATTTGATTTACACCGGCACGCCCGAAGGCGTGGGGGCGGTGGTCACGGGTGACAAAATCACAGGCCGCGTCGAAGGCGTGGCCGAAGTGGCACTCACCATCGGCGCTGCAGAGTAAAACTTCAGCCAAGCAAACAAGTGCGGACCTCCATCACAATGCACAGATTGCCTCGCTTCGCTCACCATGACCAACACTGAACCGACCATGAAGCTCTACAGTTTTTTCCGCAGCGGCACCAGCCACCGCCTGCGCATTGCGCTCAACCTCAAGGGCATCGTCACCCAATACGCGGCGGTGGACCTGCGCGTGGACGAACAACAAAACGACGCCTTCAAGGCCATCAACCCGCAAGGCTTGGTGCCGGCCCTGGACACGGGCGAGCAGGTGTTGATCCAGTCACCCGCCATCATCGAGTGGCTAGAAGAGAAACACCCCACCCCGGCCCTGCTGCCCGCAAGCGCTGACGAACGTGCCCAAGTGCGCGCATTGGCGGCCATCGTGGGCTGCGACATCCACCCCATCAACAACCGCCGCATCTTGCAGACCTTGCGCAAACAATTTGGCGCCAGCGAAGACGCCATCAACGCCTGGTGCGGTCATTGGATCAGCGAAGGCTTTGACGCCTACGAAGCGCTGATCGCGGCCGACCCCCAGCGCGGTCGCTACAGCTTTGGCGACACGCCGACGCTGGCCGATGTGTATTTGATTCCCCAAGTCGAAAGCGCGCGCCGCTTCAACGTGAACATGGGCCGCTGGCCCTTGATCAGCGCCATCGACAAGGCTTGTGGCGAGCTGGAGGCGTTCAAAAAGGCTGCGCCCATGGCCCAGCCAGACGCCTGACGTCGGCCCACAGGACGTGTGCCACGCCCATCGCCCACGGGGGTGGGCTCCTACAGCATCAGGTTCACGCCGCAAACACCTCGGTGTCCACCTCACTGTTGGCCTGCGCGTTGTAGCGGTCACCAGCCACGGTGCGCTGGTTGATCAGGGCGTCCAGGCGGGCCAGCAAGCTCGCATCCAGTTTCACATCCACCGCTGCCAAATCGTCCAGCAAGTGCGCCACCGAAGTCGTGCCGGGGATGGGGATGATGTCTTCGCCTTGGTGCAGCAACCAAGCCAGCGCCAGCTGCGAAGGGCTGCAGCCCAGCTCTTGCACGATGGCGTGGTAAGCGGGCAAGAGTTTCAGGTTGGCGGCGTGGTTTTCGGGCGTGAAACGCGGCATGCTGCGGCGGATGTCCTTGGCGTCAAAGCCTGCAATGTCCAAAGCCGCGCCACACAAAAAGCCACGCGCCACCGGACTGAAGGCCACAAAGACCACGCCCAAATCGCGACAAGCCTGCAGCACCGCGATCTCGGGATTGCGCGTCCACAGCGAATACTCGGTTTGCAGCGCCGCAATCGGGTGCACCGCATGCGCTTTGCGCAGCGTGCTGGCCGACACCTCGGACAAGCCAATCGTCTGGATCTTGCCCTGGCGCACCAAGTCACTCAAAGCGCCCACGCTGTCTTCGATGGGCACTTTTTTGTCCCAGCGGTGCAGGTAATACAGGTCGATCACCTCGGTCTGCAAACGGCGCAAAGAATCCTCACAGGTCTTTTTGATCGTCTCGGGGCGGCCATCGATCACCCGCAGCTGGCTGCCATCGCTTTGCGTCACCCCTTGCATGCCGCATTTGCTGGCCAAGGTGAATTGTTGGCGGTGAGGTCTCAGGACTTGGCCCACCAAGCTTTCGTTGGCCCCAAAGCCGTAAAGGGCTGCGGTGTCGAAAAAGGTGACGCCTTGGTCCAAGGCGCTGAGCAAGACGCGTTCGGCCTGCTGGGCCGAGACGGGGGCACCGTAGGCGTGGCTGAGGTTCATGCAGCCCAGGCCAATGGCGCTGACGGCAAAAGAGGCGATGTGGCGGTTTTTCATGCCTCTATCGTACAGATCAGGCAGGCTCAAGCCGAAATCTCCAACCCGCCCCAGTTCTTGTCACACGCCCTGCACTGTCGCCCTCAGCCCTGCAGGTCAAACGCCGCTGAACCGATCCCGTCACCCTGCTGCGTTTTGCGCGTCCCAGCTGCATCTGAGCCCGTTGGCCATCTTGGCTTGCTGGTGGCGGGTGCCATGGCGGGCCACCCTTCCCGTCATCACAAGAAATTTTTGGTTGTCCCGGGTTTTTTCTGGACAGGGCCAGATCGAGAAGCAAACACCCCCCGCCCCATAGCCCAAGCCGACTCTGGCATGATCAAAGCCATGTACCTTGACCCCAAGAGCCCCCTGTGAACTGGCTCCAAAAATTGCCGGGCTTTACCCGCTCCCCGCCTGGTTTGGAGTGGGCGCTTTGGAAAAAACTGCCTTGGATCGCCCTGGCGGGCACAGCCTTGCCCCTGGCATGTGTGGCACTGGCTTGGCTGGCGGGGCCTGCGGCGCCCACACCGGCCGACGAACGCAGCTTGACCCAGTGGTTTTACATGGCGATCGGCGTGGTGCTGCTGCACTGGGCGCTGCTGCTCACCGTCGCCATTGGCTGCGTGATCGTGATGCTCATGAAAGGCCCGGCTTTTGTCGCCGACGGCTATGCCGTGCAACACACCGATCGCCCCGGCAGCGCCACCTCGGATCCTGTGCATGAAAAAAACTGACCTCCCCTCTGGCTTGCCCGTCCCACTCAGCGCAGCCGATCTGTCCGCCATCATCGCCATGGCATGGCAAGACGACACCCCGTTTGAGGCCATGGCCTTGCAGTTTGGCTTGAGCGAAGCCCAGGTCATCGCCCTCATGCGCGAGCACCTGAAAACCCGCTCGTTTCGGGTCTGGCGCATGCGGGTGCGAGGCCGTGCAGCCAAACACCAACGCCAACACCTGACACGGCAACAAAGCCAACACCCCACCCGACGGCACAACCCCAGCCACATGCTCTTGGACACGCACGCCAGCGCCGAGGCACTGGCGACCGAAGCCGACACCGCGCCGGGGCCCAGCACAGCGGCAGTCACACCGGCCTCGTTGCGCTGAACAATGGGCGCTGCGTCAGCGCACGACACAAGGGCCCGTCAAGCGCGACGGCGTGTGCCCGAGACCGGGTTTTGGTGTGCTGCACAAGCTTGCGCACCTTGGTGAATTTCGGCGGCAGCGGTCTTGCCTGCAGCGGTAGGCTGGTCCGTGGCTTCGCTGGCCGTGCGCTCAAACACCGAAACCTGCGGCAGCATGGCTTGCAGCACCGACTGCACCTGCAGCAAACGCGGGTCATCAGGCTGGGCGTCATCTGTGGTGTCGTTGATGCAAAAGAAATCGAGCGCACCAAACTCGGCCGCCAAGGCCTGCAACTGCGTTTGCTGGTCGGCATCGCCCGTTGATACGTGGCGGTGCCGGTAGCTGCGCATCTGCGCCAATCCATGCGCCAGCGCCCAGCGCAGCACAAAATCCGACACGATGGTGGGCTTGTCCCAACTGCGAAACACGGTGGAGCGCACCCCCGCAAACAACTCAGGGGCCGTGGCCTCCAACTCCCACAAAAGCGAGCGCCGCATCGGCCGGGGCGAATGGGCAAAGGTGCGGAAGGTGCTCCGGTACAACGGGTCTTGCTGGCGGTTGGGTGGCAAAACCTCACCAGCCAAGGCAACACGCGCTTGTGCGCGCAGCCACTCGATCGACAAGCGACAAGCGTTTTCTAAAGAGGTCGCGTCGGTGCGCATGGCTTCGTCAGAGACCGGCGGCTCGTCTGACCAAGTGAGGTAAAAGCCCTCAGGCGTGAACCAGTCTGCCGGGTTCAGCGGTGCCCCCAAAAACACGTCGTCATTGAAGTAAAAATACCGCTCCGACAAGCCGGGAATATGGTGAATCCACGACTCGATGTGGCCCGAATCAAAGGTTGGCAAAGAGGCCTCGGGCATCAGCTCGCGGTGGTCCACCAAAGTCAACCGGTCCGAGGGGCGCAGCCAGTCCGGCGCCTGTGCATCGGTGACGATGTACACATGGCCATGCTGCGGAAAAAACCGCTCGAGCGCCCGCAAGCTGTAGCGCAACTCGTGGTTGTCGCGAAACCGGCCCTCGACATTGCTGTAGCGCGCCATGGCCGCGCCCGTGTCGCTGGGCAACAGCGCCAAGGCCGCCTGCCGCTTGGCACGCCAACTCGAATCGTTGCCGTCTACCCACAGGTAAACCACATCGATCGGGCTGTCGTCAGCGTGCCGGGCGTCAACAGGCCCAGGGTTTGGCCTGCTGGCGTGGGCCTGACCGAGCGCCTGGCTTTGGCGGTAAAGAGAAGGATCAACGACATTTTTCAAGCCAGCAGTCTATCAGCGCCCTGCGGTGCCACTTCACAATACCCGCCCGGGCAACAGGGGCTGTGCGGGTCAGCGCGCCCAATGCGACACAAAGCACTCACCCAAGCCAACTACGAAGGCCTCCAGCCTTTTCGCACCGGGTCCATTTTCACCGTGAGCAAATTGAGCCAATCCGTCGTAAACCCCGACGACAGCCGCTCCTGCTTCATCCTCCACACCGGCAGAGCGCCAATGCCGCCCGCGCTGCCCAGCACCAGGCTGCCGCGTCCATGGCGGCGGTTGATTTGGTCCATGGCTTGCATCAGGCGGATGCGGTTTTCGGGCATGTCCGCATGAAGGTCCAGCGTCAGTTGTTGGCGGGTGGCCGGTTGCAGGTCCATCAGCATCACGCCGGCTTTGGCGTATTTGTAGCCGGGGCGGTAGATGTGTTTCAGGATGGCGCAGGCCGCTTGGGTGATGTGCGCGCTGTCGCTGGTGCCAACAGCCAACACCTGGCCTCTTATGTCAGCAACCACGCGAGCACTCCACCCAAATTGCAACCCTCGCACAGTCGACACCAGGCATGGCTACTCCTATTTCAGCGAGTGAAGAGTCCGATACAAGATAATCTAGCCTTGGCATAAAAAAATCCAATACATATGAACTACGATTCTGATCACTATCAAACACTATGTGTTCTACCAAACGCCGAACACATTGTGATCGTTGCAGCCTACAGAGCACTTGCTGGTCAATATCACCCTGATCGCTGGAAAGGCAACCAAGCTGAAGCGACTGCCAAGATGGCTGAAATAAATGTAGCTTACGGCATTATTGGCGATCCTGAGAAACGAAAAGCATATGACGATCAACGCAAGACTACACATGCGACATTTAATGAGTCAGAGGATGCCACAGATCAAGCATTTGACGATGCCATACAAGCTTTTGAAGACAGGTGGCAAACAGCATGTGATGTCTTCCCAGATCTTATAACCACACGAAAAAACTTAGAAAAGACATCGCACAAATTGGCTTTTGCTTTTGTCGTTCACCTTATCGAGAACAAGCCATTCAAAGTTAGAAATGAACTCGCTCAGGCAATGGAGCGCAATTTTTTAGAGCGCCACTTTGGTACCAACCAACAAATCTTGGATTATGCAAAAGAGCTTATCAAGTGGGGCTTCAAGGACGCCATTAAACGACTCAACGAATTCGTGGATGTACTTGGTAGTGATATCGAGTCCACCGCAATTATTAAAAGAATTGAAAACGAGTTTGGCCTTGCCGAAAGGCGCAAAGAAAAATACAAAGTTAAACCTTCAAAAGAACAAGATGATTATGCCGCTGTCCTCTTAAAAAGCACGAAGAGTAAGATGCTATATCAACCTTTATCAGATGAAACATTTAAGTACGCTAGACTTATGGGATACGAAATTGATTTTATTGCTGGTGGTTTTTTCAAGAGTGACCACTACAGCATTCACGCAAGACATAAAAAGGAAATACTTTTTGAAACAAACAAATGGGGAATAATGTGTCTTTGGATTAAAGATAATTTGGCTTGAAGCGTCGCCTGCACCCCGCCAGCAAGTATCCGCACCCAAGGAGCAGCGCAGCACGCTGCAGGTGCTGGAGATCGGCCGGGAGTGCATCGAGAAGGGCGTCCAGTTGCATGTCGCCAAGAACGGCATCGTCTTCGACAACACCATGCAATCGAGAATCGTCGCCGTCGTGCTGGCCCTGGTGGCCGCACAAGTTCGACACTTCCTGCACGTAAGTGATTGATTCGATTAGAAACCGAGGTCAAACCGCAGACTACAAAACAGGCTTGGCGAGGTCTGATGAGGTCGGCGGTGTCAATTCCAGGGCCGCAAACA
>NZ_JBIKIL010000045.1:0-26102 GCF_044361645.1 Limnohabitans sp.
CCTTTGGTTTCGATCATTCCGATGGCTTGTGACATGAGAGTCTCCTTGAGGGCTTAAAAAAGAAAGGGTTGAGGGAAGGGTTGAGGGAAAAAGTTCAACGCATGGACCGTCATGAGGTCAACGCATCGGTGTGGGGGTGTCGTAGTTGTCCAGCGAGGCGATGATGAGTGCATCGGCCACCACACGCGGGTGGGCCGGGGCGAACCACCAAGCAGCAGGCGCGCCGATGGTGATCATCACGCGCTCGCCAATGCCACAGCCCATGGGGTCGTAGCAGACCACCACGTCCTTGGGGTAGTCCAGTTGCACCTCCAGCAAGGCCCCAGCGGGCAACTCGGGCAGGCGTTTGCTGGCCACGATGCGGCCGATCACGGTTCCTGTTTTCATGGCTTGTTTCCTCGTTCAATGGTGATGCCGCGC
Source organism: Limnohabitans sp. (assembly GCF_044361645.1). Taxonomy (GTDB): domain Bacteria; phylum Pseudomonadota; class Gammaproteobacteria; order Burkholderiales; family Burkholderiaceae_C; genus Limnohabitans_A. Next base: position 421 of record NZ_JBIKIL010000045.1, read on the forward strand.
TTGCGCAAGGCTTCTTTGCCCAAGGGGGTCATCACCGCCTTGGGGTGCAGCCGAACGGTTTTCACGCTCGGCGGCAGGGTTTTGAGCAACTTCTCGCCGATCACGCCCTTGAGCTCAGGAATGTCCTCGGCGGGGTGGTCGTGCAGATCGCAGGCGTCGCCCTTGCACTCGCAGGCCTTGCCTGCCTTGCACGACGAACAGCAAGCCGCCGGGTCGGTGGCGGTGGTGGCGGCCATGGCCGAAGTGGCTGGGGCCGCGTGTGGGGCAGGGGCAGGTGCTGCAGCGGCCACCGCCATGACGGCCGCTTCGTCCACCCGCATGTCAAAACGCAGCAGGCCCGATTGCGCCGCTTGCAGCAGTGCCGGGCTGGCGGCCAAACGCTTGAACAAATCGGTCAAAGCTTGGGCGTGCGCGGCTGAGCCCACGCGCAAGGGCACCACCACGCCCTGAGGCGCAGTCGCTGGCGCAGCAGCCGGTGCCGCAGCAGCAGGTTTGGGCGCGCCGATCTGCTTCCAATAAGCGTCTTTGACGGCGATCAGACCCTCGCGAATCTGGTACACGTCGGTGCCGTCCAGCGTGACCGATTGGCCACCGGGCAAGGGCACGCCCACCTTGTAGTTTTGCACCACGGTCTGGCCCAGCACCTTCATGTGCGAATCCGAGAACTTGGGGCCTGTGGGGCTGGCAAAGCGCGCCTTCAAGAACGCCAGGCACGCCGCACGGCCATGGAGCACCCGCGCGTCGGGCAAGGTCCACACTACATCGGGGGCAAAGCAGGCCACGATGGCCTCGGCATTCACAGTGGCATAACCGGCTTCAAAGCGGCGCATCAGGGCGGCCACCGAAGCGGGGTCATCCTTGGCTTGGCCCGCCCCCAAAGCCGTGCGCACCTGCGCCCGGATTTGTTCGCGCAAGGCGTCTGCGCTCATGCAGCACCTCCGGCATCTCGGATCACGGCCTCTGCAACAGCAGCGGCGGTGCGCACATCGGATGCGGTGCCCGACAGGTACAAGCGCCCAGCCGGGCCCATGAAGCGGCAGTCGATCAGCTTCACGTGGGCGGCTTTTTCGGCCTCGTTGGCCACCAGCAGCGCATAAGACGAGGTGGTCATCTCCATGATGTAGAGCGACTCACCAGGCAAAAGCATGCTGCCGGACTTGCTGCGGTTGATCAAAAACGCGTGGTAGCCGTCGACCCGGTCAATCACCTTGGAGGCCAAAATTTCGGGCTTGAGCACGCTTTTTTCGCTCACGCCCATGGCTTCGAGCACGGCAGCACCGGCCGACTTGACGGACGAAGAAGACTGGCCGTGGAACTCCAGATAACCGAACTGCCGCTCCACCACCAGGTTGCCGGGCTTGACATCGTCGTGCTTGAGCGCGATGTCGGTCAACCACTCGATGTCCATGCCGGGGGCCACTTCAATGACCATGGCCGCGTCGTTGTGGCGCGGCAAAAAGCCACGGGCCGTCGACCCGAGCAAACACATCAGCTGTGGCTGCAAGCGGTCCAGAAAAATATAACTGCGCAAAGTGGACATGAAAGGCTTTCAGCGAAGGTGTTCGAGTTCTTCCTGCACGATGCGCAGGACCATGGCCTGAAGCTCAGGCGTGAGGGTGGACAACTGGCCTGGGGCCGCTGACACACCGGTTGGCAGTGCCGCGCCCGAAGCCATGGCCCCGGCCCAACCGCCGGGCAGCGGAAAGGCCACGCGTTTCCAGTTGACCAGCAGCTCGGGGCCGACGTTGCAGTCGACCGAGCTTTTGCCCGCGTAACCGGTGCCGATGGTGAAGGTGTAGGGCAAGCCGGTGTTGGCCCCTGTGCTGTCGTGCACCGTGGAGCCGTTGACAACCACGCGGTAATAGTCGAGCGCCGCGCCCCAGACCACCGCCTGCTCGGCCGATGCCGTGTGGATGCCCGAGGTGTGGCCCGCGCCGCTGTGCTGCAGCATGAGGCGCGCCACCTCGATGGCCTGGTCCATGCTCGGCACCACCACGCAGCCCAAGATGGGCGAGAGCTTTTCTTTCAGCAGCACATGGCCTGCTTGCGGGTTGGCGATGGGGCAGACCAGCGCCTGGCCATCTTGCGGCACCTGCACGCCTGCGGCTTGGGCAATCTCAAACGCGGGGCGACCCACCACCTTGCCGTTGAACTTGCCGCCGGGGAAGGCGTGGATTTGAATCTTCTGCGCCTCGTTTTCGGTGCACACATGCGCGCCATGGCGCGCCAGCGCTTGCTGCATTTGGGCTGCGATGCTGGCGTGCAGCAAGAGCACCGAGGGGGCCGAGCAGGGGCTGCCGTGGTCAAAATTCTTGTCCACCACAACGGTTTTTGCTGCCGCCTCGATGTCGGCGCTGGCGTCTACATAAACGGGCACATTGCCCGAGCCCACGCCAATGGCGGGGTTGCCCGAGCTGTAAGCGGCGCGCACCATGGGCGTGCCGCCGGTGGCCAAAATCACGTCGGTGCGGGCATCGCGCATCAGCGCGCCTGTGGCCTCGACGGTGGGGCGGGTCAGGATCTGCAAGGCATGCGCCGGACCACCGGCTTTTTCGATGGCCGCTTGCAGCTCGTGGGTCACGGCGGTGCAGCAAGCCAGCGCCACCGGGTGCGGCGAGATGACCAGCGCGTTGCGCGTCATCAGGCACAAAATGGTTTTGAAAATGATGGTGGCCACCGGCGAGGTGGAGTTGGACAAGCCCACCACCACACCCGCTGGGCGGCCGATCTCGACGATGTGCAGCGCATCGTTGCGGCGCACACCACCCAGAGTCACATTGTCCCAAGCCGTCGGCGTGAGGGTGCAGGCGATCTGGTTCTTGGCGATCTTGTCGGCCACTTTGCCGATGCGGCTTTCGCGCACGGCCCATTCGGCATAAAACTCGGCGCGCGGCAGCAAGGCAGCGGCCACTTCTTTGGCCACGCGTTTGGCTTCTTCGGGCGTCCACAGCGCCAGCGTGGCCGCGGCTTGCCGGGCGCGGCCCAACAAGTCGCGGGCCTCCTGCAAGGCAGCCAGGTCGTGGTCGGCCAGGTCGATGGGCGTGCTGGAACTCATGGCAAAAGGCGTCCCGGGTTCAACGGCGTTGGGCCGCGTTGGCCACCGCGTTCAGGTCCACGCTTTCGAGGGCGCTGAAGATGGCTTCCACCGCCTTTTGTTCACTCGGACTGGCCGCTTGCATGCGGGTGGTGTCGAGCAACTGGCGCATGACCGAAGGCTGGCCGCCTGCAGCAGCACCGGCACCGGCACCGGCACCGGCGCCGGCGCCGGGCTTGAGCGTGGGCACAAAGCTGCCGCAAGTCATGCGCTGGCCTGCGCGGTAGTGCGGCGCGTAGTCGAACACCGCGTAGTGCTGTGTGGCGCAGTTGTCCCACATGGCCAGCGAGTCTTTTTCCCAGCGAAAGCGCACCATGAACTCGGGCTTTTTCACCCACTCGTACAGCATGTTCAGCACCGCCTCGGAAAGGTCCATGTGCATGCCCAGCAGGCGCTTGGTCCAGATCGAGTTGACGAACAAAATCTTGCGGCCGTTGTAGGGGTGCGTGATCACCGCCGGGTGCGACACCGTGGGCGTGTTCTCGATCATCTTGCACTCTTGCTCACTGGCCGTGACCATCATGCCGCTCTTGGCAGAAGCCCGCTTGGCAAAGCGCTCCGCCGCGTTGATGCGGCGAAAGTGCCAAGGCAGGTCATGGTCTGCCTGCAGGCCTTCGAGCATTTGCTGCATGCCGGGGTTGAGCGCGTCGTACGCAGCGCCAGCGTGCATCCACATGGTGTCGCCGCCAGCAGGTGGCAAGTCGGTGATGCGCAAGATCGAGACCATGTTGGGCTTTTTGCGGAAGGTCACGTCGGTGTGCCAGCGGTCGGTCTCGGGCGCTTCGTTGCCTTGGTTGGAGATCAGCTGGATTTGTGGATGGCCTTCGATGTGCGGGAAGAACTCGTGCTGCTCCATCTCGCCAAAGTTCTGGCCCAGACGGATGTAGGCCTCGGGCTTCAGGGCCTGCTTGCGGAAAAACACCACGCCGTACTGCCACAGCGCTTGCTTGATTTCTTCGTAAACGTCTTCTGATCGGGTGGTGTTCAGGTCAACGCCGCTGATCATGCCGCCGATGGTGGGCGTCATGGCATCGACTTGGATGTGACGGAATTTCATTGTTTTTTCTCCTTGATGTGGTGTTGGCTCACTGGCTTCATTGCCAGTGCAGCAAGCGGCGTTCGATCCAGTTCATCAGCTTCATGATCAGCACCCCGATGAGCGCCAGATCAAACAGCAGCGACCACACGCCGTTGACGTTGAATGTGGACCCCAGGTAAGCGAGTTGTTGCCCGAGACCCCGCTCGGAAGCAATGACTTCTGCGCCCACCACGCCCAGCAGGGCGTAAATCACACCCAGGCGCAATCCTGAAAACAGCACCGGAACAGCGCCGGGCAAGGTGACCGAGAAAAACATTTGCCGACTGCTGGCACCCAGGGTGCGGGTGAGCGTCACATGGTCCTGGCTGACACCCCGAATACCGGCCACCGTGCTGGACAGCACGATGAAGAAGGTGAGCGACACGCCCAGCGCGATCTTGGAGCCCAGCCCCAAGCCAAACCACAAAATGAACAGCGGCACCAGCGCAATGCGCGGCAGCACATTGAAGGCCGAGATGTAGGGGTCGCAAAAGGCCTCGAACTTGGGCCAGGTGACAAAGGCCAAGCCGGTGACCATGGCAGCGACCGAGCCCATGACAAAAGACGCGAACACGGCCAACAGGGTGTAGCCCAGATCACCCCACAAGCGGGCGTTGCTCAAGTTTTCGAGCGTGAAGCTGAGGATGCCCAGCGGGTTGCCCATGAAACTCGGGTCAATCCACCCGACCCGAGCGCCCCACTCCCACAGCCCCAACACCACGCTCAGGAACAGCGCATGCAGTGCCAAGCTGCGCAGTGTTTCAGCCCTCATGGTGCACCCAGCCTTCTTCGAGGTGTTTCCAGACCTGGGTGTAGGTGTGGTGGAAGTCATCGCTGGTCTGCAGCTTGCGGATGGAGCGCGGACGCGCCAGTGGCACTTGCACATCGGCCACGATGCGGCCTGGACGCGAGGACATCACCATCACCCGGTCGGCCAGTGCCACGGCTTCTGACAAGTCGTGCGTCACAAACAGCACCGTGCGGTTGCCGTCTTGGCACAGCTGCAGCAGCAGGTCTTGCAGCTGGAGTTTGGTTTGCGCGTCCAGCGCGCCAAAGGGCTCGTCCATCAAGAGCAGGGGCGCGGGCATGGCAAAGGTGCGGGCCAAAGCCACGCGTTGGCGCATGCCGTGCGACAAGGCTTTGGGCAGTCGGTACTCAGACCCACCCAGCCCGACTTGCTTGAGCATGACAGCGGCCCGTTCACGCGCATCGGCCATGGGCACACCCCGAACTTTCAGGCCAAAGGCGGCGTTGTCCAGCGCATTGAGCCAGGGAAACAGGCTGTCGCGCGCCAACATGTACGCCACCTTGTGGCTGCCCAGCGTCGGCTGTTCGCCCGCCACCAACAGATGCTGACCAACTGGCAAATCGACCAGCCCCGCGCACAGGTTGAGCAAGGTGGTTTTGCCACAGCCGCTGGGCCCTGCGAGCGCGACAAACTCCCCGGCCTTGACGTGCAGGTTTACGCCCTGCAACACCAAGTGGGTGCCGTCAAAGCTGAGGTCGATGCGCTGTGCGTCGATCATGCATGTGCCCTGGTGAGCTCGCTGTTGTTGGCGTTCAGGGCAAGACTGCGGGGGCCATGTCCACTTTGGCGGGCAAGAGCTTGTTTTCGCTCATGGCATTGGCCACCGCCTGCATGGCGGGCACGGTGCCACGGGCCTTGAAGTTGCCGATGGAGTTGCGCAGGCTGACCTCAGCGATCTGGTCTGCGTTGGGCAATTGCAGGGCAAAGGTCTTGCGCAGGATCTCCAGCGTCTTGCCGAAGTTGGTCGGGTTGGCGATGAAGGCCTCCGACAAGTCCAGCATCTTGCGGATACCGGCCACCGTTTGCGGATTGGCCGCGGCCCATTCGGTCTTCACCGCCATGGTGCCAGCGCCGCCCCGGGTCGCCAGCATGCTCTTGGGGCCTTGGCCTTTGCGCGGGTCGACCACCAAGCGGCAGGCTTTCAGCACCTCGCACATGCCATCGGTGGGCGGGAAGGTCATGATCAAATCGACTTGGCCGCGCGTGAGCGCAGGAAAGGCGGTGTCGGGCGCACCCACGGCCACAAAGGTCACGTCGTTGGCGGTCAGGCCCGCATCGGCCAGCATGTCGATGACTTGGAATTCAGCGCCCGAGCCACGCTGGGTCACGCCGATTTTTTTACCCTTGAAGGACTTGACCACGCCGGGATAGCCTTCTTTTTCGGTTTCCAATTCGGTTTTGGCACCTGCGGCCATGAAAAACACCGGGTCAACGAAACCTGCACCAATGATGGTGATGGGGGCCTTGCGGGCCACGGCAGCCACCGCCACTTCGGTCGGACCAAAAAACACCTCGATGTCACCGGAGAGCATGGTCTGCATGCCCAATGGTGCGGCGGGTATCGTGCGCAGTTCGCAGCGAATGCCCGCTTCCTGGCAAAAGCCTTGTTCTTGGGCCACACGCACCAACAGGTTGCCGGTGCCCGGATAGTCCTGAAAGCGCACCACGGACTGCGCCATGGCGCTGGCGCCGAGTGTCAAAGCGATCGCACCCAGAGTGGTGCGTACAAATGCAGGGGCAGAAAATTTCATGTCGTCTCCAATGGGGTTCTTTGACTTGATCACCGTCAAGCTCGGTCTGCTTGATTTGAATCCGCGCACAATGGGCAAATTGTTTCTGTTGTGACAATTTAAGGGAAAGCACTGAAAAACCTCTCGCCTCAAAATGAAAGACACCATGCCTTTGCCGCCCACCCGTGGCTTCAAATCCAAGCCAGGCACAGTGCGCCAGCCGGCCCACAAAGCGCTCGATGCCGACGTGTTCACCAAGGTTTGGGCCGAAAACTCGGCCCTGACCGAGCGTTCGGCCAAAGCCTTGCACAGCGTGGGCGTGCTGCGCCCATGGACCGAAGGGCAAGTGGTGCTCAGCCGAGGCCAAGCCACCGCAACGGCCTTGCTGCTGGTCAAGGGGCGTTTGCGGGTGAGTGTGACCACGCCCGAAGGCGAAGAGCAGTTGCTGCGCTGGATGCTGCCCGGTGAAATCTCGGGCCTCAGTTCGGTGTTTGCCGAAACCACCTACCCCGCCGACCTGGTGGCCGTGGGCAGCACCCAGGTGCTGCACATCGAGCGCAGCCGCTTGGTGGACCTGATCACCCGTGACCCGGCCGTGGCGGTGGATTTGTTGCGCATCTTGGGCCTGCGCATCAACCAGTTGTTTGACACCCTGGCAGACCGGGGCATGCACAGCTTGGAACAACGCGTGTGGGCTACGCTGGAGCGCATCGCCAAATTCAACAGCGTGGCCGTGCCCGACGGTGTGATGCTGCGCGTGAGCCAGTCCGACCTGGCCCAAGCCGCATCCGCATCACGCCAGCGCGTCAACCAGCAGCTGCGGCACTTGCAAAATCAGGGCCTGATCCGCTTGGGCTACCGCAACATCGTTTTGCTGCGCAAGTGAGACTGACCGTCAAAAATGACCGGTGAAGCGGTAGCGTGAAGCGGGATGCCACAGCATGGCCACCGATGCCACTTGCCCCATCGATTGGGTTTGCCGGTGCAACACCAGGCACGGCTCGGTGGCGGGGATGTTCAGCATTTCCGTGATGTGCGAGGGCGGTATGCAGGCCTCAATGTCAAAGCGCACGCCCTGCAAAGGCGCTGTGCGCATGAGGTAGGCATTGGGCGTCAAGCTGCTGAAGTCTTGCGCCATGTAGTCCGGGGCCACACTGGGGTTGACATGCCTGTCCTCCACCTGGATGGGCTGCTCATTTTCAAAGTGAACCACCACCGAGTGAAACACCATTTGGCTGGATTTCAAGCCAAATTGTCGGCCCAGCACTTCCCCGACTTTGACGCGCTCTAGGCAGTGGAGTTCGCTGCGGTGTTGATGGCCGCGAGCCGCGATCTCGTCGGCAATGTTTCGGATTTCAACCAGCGTCGATTGGTACTTGTGCTGCGCCACGTAGGTGCCTGAGCCTTGGATGCGTTTGACGATTTGCTCGTCTGACAACTCCCGAATAGCGCGGTTGACTGTCATGCGTGACACACCAAATTCACGTGCCAAGCTTTCTTCGGCCGGTATGGCGTCGCCATCGGTCCACGCCCCCTCACGGATCTTGGACAAGACATGGTCCTTGATGATCTGATAGGCGGGTTGGCGTTTGATCGGCAAATTTATGGTGGGCATTTTTAGGTGTTTTCCCGTAGATGCTGGATTGAGCATTGACATGAATCTTAGCTCTAACTACATTCTGACTTGCACAGTTGTATAGACAATATTTTCTCAATGCCAATATTTGTCTATACAAACATGCAATTTAACAAGTTTTGAAAAGCCGACTTCAAAGCAACGCCATCACCCGAAAGGACTTGACCATGACATTCCGCACTGCTCGTTTTTCTTTGCTGACCGTCGCTGCTGCGGTGGCGCTTTTTACCGCACCTGCTTGGGCACAACTCAAGATAGGCTTTAACGTCCCATTAACAGGTTTTGCAGCAGCAGATGGCAAATCAGCATTAGAGGGTGCCAAATTGGCGGTTGCTCAAGCCAATGCCAAGGGCGGTGTTGCAGGACAACAATTGGAACTGGTGGTTTATGACGATCAGGCCACGCCCAAAGAGGCTGTGCCATCGGCCACCCGAATGGTTGAAAAAGACAACGTGGTGGTGGCTGTGTCAGGCTCCTATTCGGGCTCTACACGCGCAGCCGCCACCATTTTTCAACGCGCTCAGATTCCCTATGTCGTGGCTTACGCCATCCATCCAGACATCACCTTGGCTGGCGACTACATGTTTCGGGTCTCCGCCATGGGTGAAGTGCAAGGCCGTGGCGGTGCCAAGCTGGTGCAAAACTTGGGCAAGAAAAGGGTTTTGCTGGTCACCTTGAAGAACGATTTTGGTCAGGCGCTCGCAGCCGGATTCAAAGATGCTGCACCCAAACTCGGTCTGACCATCATCAACGAATACGAATATGGCATGCCTGATCGCCAGTTTGGCCCGCTGGTCAGCAAGATCAAGTCCGACAACCCCGAGATCATTTACGCCTCGGGCTACTTTTTCACAGCAGGGCCACTGGTCAGCCAGATACGTGCCGCTGGTATCACTGCACCCATCATCGGCCAAGAGGGCTATGACTCCGACAAGTTCATTGAAATCGCAGGTCCCGCCTCTGAGGGAACCTACATCACCACCTCTTTGGACAGAGATTCCACGGCACCTGCCACCGTCGCTTTTCTGGCCGACTACCGCAAAGCCACCAACTTGGGGGCCGACATGGTGGCCGCTTCGTCCTTCACGGCCACAGCGGTGGCGATTGAGGGCTTGAGAAAATCGGGTGGCAAAGGCGGTGCTGCGTTGCGTGACGCGATCGCGTCGGGCAGCTACGACATGCCCATTGGCAAGCTGGAATTCAATGACCTGCACGAAGTGAAAAAAGACATCCAGGTGCAAATCGTCAAAGACAAAGCCTTCCGCCGCCATTCGGTCATTTCAGACCCTGTGCTGCTGGCCCCGCCTACCAAAGCCAAATAAGCCAGGAACACCAGCATGCTTGCGATTGAACTCGTCGCGCAGGGCCTGATTCAAGGCAGCATCTACGCCCTTGTGGCGCTGGGGCTGACCTTGGTGTATGGTCTTTTGCGCATTCTTCATGTGGCGCACGCGGCGCTGTTCACGCTCGGTGGCTATGTCGGTGTGTTGGTGTGCAACGCCAGTGGCAGCTTGGCCTTGGGCTTTTTGATGGCGGCCCTGGTGGCAGGCTTTGGTGGCGTGGCCATGTTCCGATTGGCCTACCAGCCCTTGCTCAGCAAGCCGCCCTTTGTGGCGCTGATTGCTTCCATTGGCTTGTTCATCGCTGCCGAAGAAGCTTTTCGCATCATCTTTGGTGCGCAGGGCATGTCTTTTACCCAACCGGCCTTGCAGCAGCAATTTGTGCTGGGCTGGGGGCTTCAATTCAAGCTGGCCGAGATACTGGTGATGGTCAGCACGGCCTGCCTCATCGGTGTGCTGGCTTGGCTGCAGGCCCGCACGCGTGTGGGCATCGCCTGCCAAGCCACGGTGTCTGACCCGCAAATGGCGCAATCGTTTGGCATTTCTTTGCGCAAAGTGCGCGACATCAATTTCTTCGTGGGCTCGGCTTTGGCAGGGTTTGCGGGCGTTTGGGTCGCTCTGTTGAACAACTTGGTCGAACCCACCATGGGCAGCGTGCCCTCTTACAAAGCCCTGGCGATCATCGTGCTGGGTGGGTTGGGCTCGGTGCCCGGCACGCTGGCCGCAGCGCTGCTGCTGGGTGTCATTGAGGCTTTTGGCACCATTTACCTTGGCGACATTCTTGACCGCAATGCCATCGCGTTCGCCTTTTTGATTGCGGTGCTGATGGTGCGTCCGCAGGGCTTGTTTGCCCGCAGCTGAGCCCAAAGGACTCACCATGAACTACGAAATTTCGATGATCACGACCATGGCCATTGCCGTGATGTTTGCACTCTCACTGAATTTGATCACTGGGTTTTGCGGCCAGATCAGTCTGGGGCATGCCACCTTTCAGGGCATAGGCGCTTACGCCGCCGCCATGCTGGGAAAAGCCGGATGGCCGTTTCTTGCGACGCTGCCTGTGTCCATGGTCTTGGCGGGCCTTCTGGGCGTGATTGTGGGGCTGGCTTCGCTGCGGGTGCGCGCCGACTTTCTGGCCATCACGACCATGGGCGTGGGGTTTCTTTTTGTGGGCATTGTTCGCCAGCAGGAGTTCTTGGGCGGCGAGTTGGGTATTTCGTCGATACCTGACCATGGACTGGGCCGTGTGGGCTTCATGGCCCTGGCCTTGCTCGTGTGTGCGGGCGTGGCGGCGCTCAGTGTGTACATCCAGCGCAGCTGGATGGGTCGGGTGTTCAACGGCATCGCTGAAGACGAGGACACCATGCGGGTGCTGGGCATTGACGTGCCGCGCTACAAGCTGGCGGCTTTTGCCATGGGCACCGCTCTGGCGGGCCTGTCAGGCGCTTTTTACACCTACCACTTGACCTTCATCGGTGCGGAGAGTTTTGGCTTTGTCGAGTCCATCACCGTCTTGTCCATGGTGGTTTTTGGCGGCATTGGCTCTGTGCCAGGCGTGATCCTTGCAGCGGCATTGCTGTCTGTGCTGCCGGCCTGGTTTCAGGTGATCGGCGATTACAAATTGTTGGTGTATGGCGGACTGCTGTTTCTCATGATGCGATTCTCGCCAGGCGGGATGGCGGGTTTGGCAGCACGCTTTTTCCCGACTACATCTTTGCCCAACAGGGGGGAAAAGTGAACCCTCCTACCTCCAGTTCCCCGCTGCTGCAAGTCAATGGGGTCACCGTGCGTTTCGGCGGCTTGACCGCCGTCGACGATGTGTCCTTCGATGTCCACCCAGGTGATTTGCTGGGCTTGATTGGCCCCAACGGCGCTGGCAAGACCACCATGATGCGCGCCATCATTGGTGTGGTGCAACCCACCGAGGGCAGTGTGTTGCTGGGCGGCGAATCACTCAACGGCTTGCCCATTCACAAACGCATCCAACGCGGCATGTCTTTGTCGCAGCAATTGGTACGGCCTTTGCGTGACATCAGCATCCAAGAAAACGTAGCGCTGGCTGCGGCCAGTGACAAGACCATCAGCCCTTGGCGGGCCTTGCTCAATGTCTCCACCGAGCGAGAACTGGCCATTGCCCAGACTGAATTGGCGCGTGTGGGCATCGCCAGCATGGCGGCGCAAAGCCCAGGTATTCAGCCCCTGGGTGTTCTCAAGCGCTTGGAATTGGCGCGGGCGCTGGCGCTCAAACCCCGGCTGCTGCTGCTCGATGAGCCCTTGGCCGGCCTGAACTCTCAGGAAGCGCGTGCGCTGGCAAGCACCATTGCCGAGATCAACCAACAAGGTTTGACCATTGTGCTGATTGAACACAACTTGGGCGAGGTCATGCGCATTTGCCAACGCCTGGTTGTGCTCGACAACGGTAAAAAAATTGGCGATGGCGATCCCCGCGAAGTCATGGCCGATCCGGCCGTGCGCGCAGCTTATTTGGGGGGTGATGCCTTGGGTGCGGCAGAAGCCGAGGGACATGCCAATTTGGAGACACACGGTGCTTGAACTCACTTCCATTTCTTGCGGCTACGGCGCGTTTCAGGCTGTGCACGGCCTGTCGCTTTCCTTGAAGCCGGGCACCATCACCGGGCTTTTGGGCGCCAACGGCGCGGGCAAGTCTTCAACGCTCATGTGCATTGCAGGCCATGTGCAACAACAAGGCGGTGCCATCCATTGGGACGGGCAAGACATTTCAAGCCTGGGGCCCACCGAGCGCGTGCGCCTGGGCATGGCCATCTCGCCCGAAGGCCGTCGCTTGTTCAAAGACCTGACCGTGCAGGACAACCTGCGGGTGGGGGGCATGGTGCAGCCCACTCAGGTGTTTACCCATGACCGAGACCGTGTGCTGGCCTTGTTTCCGCGCTTGGGCGAACGCCTGAACTCCTTGGCGGGCAACTTGTCGGGTGGCGAGCAACAAATGTTGGCCATTGGCCGCGCCCTGATGACGCGCCCCCGCCTGATCATGATCGATGAGTTGTCATTGGGGCTGATGCCCAAGATCATTGACCTTTGCTACCAAGCACTCACACAGCTCAGGCGCGATGGCATGACCGTGCTGCTGGTGGAGCAAAACACCGAGCGTGTCTTGAAAATTGCCGACCACATCTGTGTCTTGGAATCGGGCAGCACCGTGTGGCAAGGCAGTGCTGAAGCGGCCCGCAACGATCCCAAGTTGACTCAAGCCTATTTGGGCATGCATTGACACTGCCCTTCGACATCAAAGGGTGACGCAAAGTACGACGCCCGTTGACCACAGCCCATTGCCCAGACCTGAACATGACACCTGCATTTTTGACATTGATTCCGAGCCAAGTGCCTTTGACCGATTGGTGCGCCATTTACCGAGGCGCCACGCCCACGCTGGACGCGGATTGCCGCGCCGCCGTGCAAGCCAGTGCCGACAGCGTGGCCCGCATCGTGGCCAAGGGCGAGCCGGTCTACGGCATCAACACCGGCTTTGGCAAATTGGCCAGCGTGCGCATTGCGGCCGAAGACCTGGAAACCTTGCAACGCAACATCGTGCTGTCGCACGCCGCGGGTGTGGGCGAGGCCACGCCGGTGGCCATCACCCGGCTGATGATGGCGCTCAAAATCGCCAGCCTGGCCCAAGGCGCTTCGGGCATTCGCCCGGCCACGCTGGCGTTGCTCGAAGCCATGCTGGCCCAAGGCATCATCCCGGTGGTGCCCGGCCAGGGCTCGGTCGGGGCCTCGGGCGATCTGGCGCCGCTGGCCCACATGACGGCGGTGATGATCGGGGTGGGCGATGCCGACACACCCCAAGGCCGCATGCCCGCCGAACAAGCACTGGCCAGCGCGGGCCTGGCGCCCGTGACCTTGGGTCCCAAAGAAGGTTTGGCCCTGCTCAACGGCACGCAATTTTCCACCGCCAACGCCTTGGCCGGTTTGTTCGAGGCCGAGCGCCTGTTCCAGTCGGCGCTGCTCACGGGGGCCTTGGCCACCGATGCGGCCAAAGGATCGGACGCGCCTTTTGACGCCCGCATCCACCGCCTGCGCCAACACCGGGGCCAAATCGCCACCGCCGAGGCCTTGCGACAGTTGCTCAGCGGCAGCGCCATTCGCGCCTCGCATTTGCTGGGCGACGAGCGCGTGCAAGACCCCTATTGCCTGCGCTGCCAACCGCAGGTCATGGGCGCGTGTTTCGATGTGCTGGGCCACGCCGCCCAATTGCTGGAGACCGAAGCCAACGGCGTGTCCGACAACCCGCTGATCTTCAGCGACACCGACGAATCCTTGTCGGGCGGCAACTTCCATGCCGAACCCGTGGCCTTCGCGGCCGACATGATCGCCATGGCCATTTGCGAAATCGGCTCTTTGGCCGAGCGCCGCATCGCCATGTTGGTGGACCCGGCACTGTCGGGGCTGCCTGCTTTCCTCACGCCCAAGCCGGGGCTCAATTCGGGCTTCATGATTCCGCAAGTCACCGCCGCCGCCCTGGTGTCCGAAAACAAGCAACGCGCTTACCCGGCCAGTGTCGATTCGATCCCCACCTCGGCCAACCAAGAAGACCATGTGTCCATGGCCGCGCACGGTGCACGCCGTCTGCTGCCCATGGCTGACAACGCCATGGTGGTGATCGCCATCGAGTGGATGGCCGCGGCCCAGGGCTGCGATTTTCATGCGCCGCTGCGCAGCAGTGCACCCCTGGCCGCCGTCGTGGCTTTGCTGCGCACACGTGTGGCGCACCTGAGCGACGACCGCCACATCCAGCCCGACATGCAAGCGGCCATCGACATGGTCAAAAGCGGCGCCCTGTTGCAGTGCGCATCTCCACACACACGCGATCCTTTGCCCGGCGTGCGCTGAACGCCTGGGCAGCATTTCCATTTCCAACATTCACCCTCAAGGAGTCCTTCATGACCCCCTCCATCGACCCCCGCCTGGACCCAACTCGCGTGGTGCGCGCCCCGCGCGGCAGCACCTTGACCTGCAAAAACTGGGTCACCGAAGCCGCCTACCGCATGTTGCAAAACAACCTCGACCCCGAAGTGGCCGAGAATCCGCAAAGCCTGGTGGTCTACGGCGGCATTGGCCGTGCGGCGCGCGACTGGGCCTGCTTTGACCAAATTTTGGCTTCGCTCAAAGACCTGAATGAAGACGAGACTTTGCTCGTTCAGTCGGGCAAGCCGGTGGGCGTGTTCAAGACGCACGCCAACGCGCCGCGTGTGCTGATCGCCAACTCCAACCTGGTGCCCAAATGGGCCAATTGGGAGCATTTCAACGAGCTCGACCGCAAGGGCTTGTTCATGTACGGGCAAATGACCGCAGGCTCGTGGATTTACATCGGCACCCAAGGCATCGTGCAAGGCACCTTCGAGACTTTTGTGGAAGCTGGGCGTCAGCACTACCACAACGACTGGACAGGCCGCTGGATTTTGACGGCTGGTCTGGGCGGCATGGGTGGTGCGCAGCCCTTGGCCGCCACGCTGGCTGGGGCGTGTTCACTGAACATTGAATGTCAACAAAGCAGCATCGACTTTCGCCTGCGCACGCGCTATGTGGACAAGCAGGCCAAAGACCTGGACGAGGCCTTGGCCTTGATCGCGCAGCACACCGCCGCCAAAGAAGCCGTGTCGATTGCCTTGCTGGGCAACGCCGCTGAGGTCTTGCCCGAGTTGGTGCGCCGCGCCAAGGCGGGTGGCATGCGCCCTGATCTGGTGACCGACCAAACCTCGGCGCACGATTTGATCAACGGCTATTTGCCCCCCGGCTGGACCGTGGCGCAGTGGAAAGCCGCCCAGCACGACCCTGCACAACATGCCCGCTTGACGGCCGATGCCTCACAAGGCTGCGCCACCCAAGTGCAAGCCATGCTGGATTTTCAGGCCATGGGCATCCCCACGGTGGATTACGGCAACAACATCCGCCAGGTGGCCTTGGACCACGGCGTGGAAAACGCCTTTGATTTCCCCGGTTTTGTGCCCGCCTACATCCGCCCCATGTTCTGCGAAGGCAAGGGCCCGTTCCGCTGGGTGGCCTTGTCGGGTGACCCCGAAGACATCTACAAAACCGACGCCAAGATCAAAGAGTTGTTTCCCACCAACACCCACACCCACCGCTGGCTGGACATGGCGCGCGAGCGCATCCGCTTTCAGGGCCTGCCTGCGCGCATTTGCTGGCTGGGTTTGGGCGAGCGGCATGTGGCGGGCCTGGCCTTCAATGAGATGGTGCGCACCGGCGAGTTGAAAGCGCCGATCGTGATCGGTCGCGACCACCTGGACACCGGCTCTGTGGCCAGCCCCAACCGCGAGACCGAAGCCATGAAAGACGGAACAGACGCTGTGAGCGACTGGCCACTGCTGAACGCTTTGCTCAACACCGCAGGCGGTGCAAGTTGGGTCAGCCTGCACCATGGTGGCGGCGTGGGCATGGGCTATTCGCAACACTCGGGCATGGTCATCGTGGCCGATGGCACCGACGCTGCTGCCGAGCGCTTGGCCCGCGTGTTGGTCAACGACAGCGGCTCGGGTGTGATGCGCCACGCCGATGCCGGCTACGAGCTGGCAGTGGCCACCGCCAAAAAGCAGGGACTGAAGTTGCCCATGATCAAATAAACCCTGTGGGCGCCTGTTGCGCCTGCTGGTTTATTCAAGCCCATGACACTGCACCGATTCGATGTTCAGGATGTGCCCGCCATGCCCTGGAAAAACGGCGGCGGTGTGACGCGCGAGATCGTCTGCATGCCGCCCGGCGCAGGCATGGGCGATTTTGATTGGCGTGTGAGCATTGCGCACATTGCGGGTGACGGGCCGTTTTCAGCTTTCCCTGGCATTGACCGCGTCATCACCCTGCTCAGTGGCGGCGGTGTCCACTTGCTGGGCGATGACGGGCTGGTCAACCACCGCTTGGACACGCTGCTTTCGCCCTTCGCGTTCGCGGGCGAAGCGGCCATCCACGCCCGTTTGTTGGCGGGCGACTGTCACGACTTCAACCTCATGACCCGGCGCGCTGTGTGCAGCGCATCGCTGCAGGTCTTGCGCAGCGCCTGCGAGTGGCCTGTCGCCGCGCAGGGCTTGTTGATGGCGGTGCAAGGCAGCTGGCGCTTGGAAGGCCCCAGCACTCACACGCTTTTGCCGCAGCAAGGCTTGTGGTGGTCGGAGACGGACACGCCTTGGCGACTGTGCCCGCAAAGCCCCGATGCGGCCCTTTTGGCTTTGAACATCACGCATTGAACTTCACTCCTTGACGCTGGACCTTCCAAGACCATGAACGCTTCCATCACTGCCCCCACATGGCCAAGCGCCGACGGCGTTTGGCACCACCTGCACTTGGCGCCTGAGGCCTTGGGGGCTGGCGCGCCAGGCGTGGCTGATGCGGCCATCGTGGTCGAGCGTGGGGCCATCGCTTGGGTGGGCGCCCACGCCAACTTGCCAGCCGCTTACCGGCAACTGCCCACACACGAGGGCCACGGCGCTTGGGTCACGCCAGGCCTGGTCGACTGCCACACGCACCTGGTGTACGGCGGTCAACGCGCCAACGAATTCGCCATGCGCCTGGCGGGGGCCAGCTACGAAGAGGTGGCGCGTGCCGGGGGCGGCATTGTGTCTAGCGTCAAGGCCACACGCGCTTTGAGTGAAGACGCTTTGTTTGACGCGGCTGTGCCGCGTTTGCAGGCCTTGTTGGCCGAAGGCGTTTGCGCCATCGAGATCAAGTCGGGTTATGGCCTGAGCCTGGAACACGAGCGCAAGCAACTGCGCGTGGCCAGGCGTTTGGGGCAAGCGTTTGGCGTCACCGTTTGCACCACGTTTTTGGGCGCACACGCCTTGCCGCCCGAATACGCGGGGCGCAGCGACGACTACATCCGCTTGGTGTGTGAAGCGATGCTGCCCGCCTTGGCCGACCAAGGCTTGGTGGACGCGGTCGATGTGTTTTGCGAAACCATTGGCTTCTCCCTGGCCCAAACCGAGCAGGTGTTCCAAGCCGCGCAAGTGCTGGGCCTGCCGGTCAAGCTGCATGCCGAGCAGCTGTCGGACATGGGCGGCTCGGCGCTGGCGGCGCGTTTTGGCGCGCTGTCGTGCGACCACATCGAACACCTGAGCGCCGAAGGCATTGCCGCCATGCGGCAAGCGGGCACCGTGGCGGTGCTGCTGCCCGGCGCTTACTACACCCTGCGCGACACCCACCTGCCGCCCATTGCCGCCTTGCGCGCTGCGGGCGTGCCCATGGCCGTGTCCACCGACCACAACCCCGGCACCTCCCCCGTGCTCAGCCTGGTGCTGATGATGAACATGGCCTGCACGCTGTTTCGACTGACCGTGCCCGAGGCACTGGCCGGCGTGACGCGGCATGCAGCCCAGGCACTGGGCCTGCAGGCCACACATGGCAGCATCGCTGTCGCTTGCCCCGCCAATTTCGTGCTCTGGCCGGTGGGCGATGTGGCCGAACTCGCCTATTGGCTGGGCCAGCGGCCGGCCTGCAGCGTGGTGCGCCAAGGCCGTTTGGCGGTCGACGGCATGGGCTTGCAACGGAGCGCGGCATGAACGAGCGCAGCCTGTTTGCCGCGCACGCTTTGTTGCCCACAGGTTGGGCGCGTGATGTGGAGCTGTCGTGGAACGCGCAAGGCGTGTTGACCGAGGTCAAGACCGATGCCGCCTGTCCGGCAGGCACCCTGCAAGCCGCAGGCCCCTTGTTGCCCGGCATGCCCAACCTGCATTCGCACGCGTTTCAACGGGCCATGGGTGGCCTGACCGAATACCGGGGTGCTGCACAAGACAGTTTCTGGAACTGGCGCAGCCTGATGTACCGCTTTGCCGCCGCCATCACGCCCGAACAACTCGAAGCCATCGCCACCGGCTTGTATGTGGAGATGCTGGAGGCCGGTTACACCAGCGTGTGCGAATTCCATTACCTGCACCACGACCACAACGGCCGCCCCTATGCCGACGATGCCGCCTTGTCGATGTGCCTGCTGCTGGCCGCTGCCCGTGCGGGCATGGGCCTGACCTTGTTGCCTGTGCTGTACCAAACCAGTGGCTTTGGCGCTGCCCCGCCCAGCGAGGGCCAGCGGCGCTTCATCCGCTCGACCGACAACATGCTGGCTTTGCTGCACAAGCTCCAACCCTTGTGCCAAGCACAAGGCGCGCGCCTGGGCCTGGCACCCCACTCTTTGCGCGCCGTGCCGCCCGGCAGCTTGCGCGACGCCCTGGCCGGTTTGCATGCCATGGACGCCACGGCCCCGGTGCACATCCACATTGCAGAACAAACGGCCGAGGTCGATGCCTGCCTGGCCTGGAGCGGCCAGCGCCCGGTGCAGTGGCTGCTGGACCACGCCCCGGTGGATGGCCGCTGGTGCCTGGTGCATGCCACCCACATGAGCGCTGAAGAAAGTGCCCACGCCGCCCGCACCGGCGCTGTGGCGGGCCTGTGCCCCAGCACCGAGGCGAATTTGGGCGACGGTATTTTTGATGCAGGCAGCTGGCTTGCAGCCGGTGGGCGCTGGGGCGTGGGCTCGGACAGCCACACCTGTGTGAATGCGGCCGAAGAGCTGATGCTGCTGGAATACACCCAGCGCCTAGCCACGCGCCAACGCAATGTGCTGGCCACCACCGAGCAGCCTTCGGTCGCCACCGCCATGACACTGGCGGCTGTGGCCGGCGGTGCCCAGGCCAGTGCGCGCCCAGTGGCCGGCTTGGCCGTGGGCCAGCAGGCCGACATGGTGGCGCTGGACGCTGGGCACCCATTGCTGCGCGATCTGCCGACGCCCGAGGCCATGTTGTCGGCCCATGTGTTTGCCAGCCACCGCCAATCGGCCTTGCAACAGGTGTGGGTGAGGGGGCGCTTGCTGGTTCAATCGGGTCGTCACGCCTTGCACGACAGCGCCCTGAGCGGAGGCGTGGCCGCACGTCAACAATTGCTGAAGAACACACCATGAGCTTTCAAACCACAGTACCTCCCTTTCGTTTTCGCCAGGGCACACGCCCCTTGCTGATTTCGATGCCGCATGTGGGCACGCATCTGCCGCCTGCCTTGGCCGCGCGCTTGACCGACGAAGGCCAGCGCGTGCCCGACACCGATTGGCATTTGGAGCGGCTGTATGACTTTGCCGACGCGCTGGGGGCCTCGGTGTTGGTGGCCACACATTCACGTTACGTGATCGACCTGAACCGCCCGCCCGATGGGGCCAGCCTCTACCCCGGACAAAGCGTCACCGGCCTGTGCCCGGTAGACTTGTTTGACGAGCAGCCGCTGTACCGCGACCCGCTGGACGTGCCGGATGAGGCCGAAATCGCCGAGCGCCGTGAAGCCATCTGGCAGCCCTACCACACGCAGTTGGCCCAAGAGCTGGCGCGTCTGCGCGAGGTGCATGGCGTCGCCGCCTTGTGGGACGCGCATTCCATCCGCTCTGTGGTGCCGCGCTTTTTTGACGGCCAACTGCCCGACCTGAACTTGGGCACGGCCAACGGGGCCAGCTGCAGCCCTGTGCTGGCCGAGCAGTTGCTGGCGATTGGCCAAGCCGCACCGGGTTACACCGCCGTGCTCAACGGCCGCTTCAAGGGCGGGCACATCACCCGCCAGCACGGCAAGCCGGCGCAAGGCATCCATGCGGTGCAGCTGGAGATGACGCAATGCACTTACATGCAGGAAAGCTGGCCCTTTGATTATTTGCCCGAGGTGGCAGCGGGTGTGCAAGCGCCTGTGCGGCGCATGCTGGAGGCGGTGCTGGCGTTTGTCGAATCTCATTGATCCGGTTTGATTTTGTAGGAGCCCACCCCTGTGGGCGATGGTTTGCAGAGCGTGTTTAACGCCCATCGCCCACGGGGTGGGCTCCTACAAAAAGCCATCCCTTGGATGTTGTTCAAAACATCAAAGGGGCCAGAACAATCAGGCCCAGCGCCGCATGAGCTTTTGCCGAGCCGACGCTTGCACATTCACCAAACCCAAGTCGCCGCCATGGTGCGCCATCACGCGGCGGTCCATCCAGGCAAACCACAGGGGCGGGCAATAGGCCACCGAGATCATGGTGGCGTAGCCTGCGGGCAGTTGTGGTGCGCTGGCGAAATGCCGCAGCGCTTGGTAGCGCCGGCTGGGGTGGGCGTGGTGGTCTGAGTGCCTTTGCAATTGGTAGAGCAAGAGGTTGCCCACCAAGTGGTTGCTGTTCCAAGAATGCTCGGGCTCGCAGCGCACATAGCGCCCGGCTGTGTCTTTTTGCCGCAGCAATCCGTAGTGCTCCACATAGTTCACCACTTCCAGCATCGAGGCCGCGTAGACACTTTGTAAAACCAAAAAAGGCAACACAGCCCAACCCAGCCACGCCACCAGCGCGCCGAAAAACAGCAAGCTCAAGCCCCAGGCTTGCAGGTTGTGGTTTTGGTAGTGCCAAACACGGTGGCCTTGTAGCTTCAAGCGCTCGCGCTCCAGCGCCCAAGCCGATTGCAAGCTGCCCCACACCGAGCGCGGCAAAAAGGCCCAAAAGCTCTCGCCCATGCGCGCACTCGCCGGGTCTTCGGGTGTGGCCACGCGTTTGTGGTGCCCTCGGTTGTGCTCGACAAAAAAGTGGCCATACGCACTGGGCGCCAAAGCAATCTTGGACAGCCACCGGTCCAGAGACTCTTTTTTGTGGCCCAACTCGTGCGCGGTGCCAATGCCAATGCCGTTGATCGCCCCCACCGTGAGCACCAAGGCGGCATAGCCTATCCAAGCCAAGGGTTGGGAGACCGCAATCCAAGCACCCAGCACCGTGCCGATCATTTGCAAAGGCACATAGGCCCAGACCAAGGCGCGGTAAAACAGGTCTTGGTCGAGCTGCGCCACTGCCGATTCGGGCGGGTTGCTGAAGTCCTCGCCCAACACGCGGTCAAGCACCGGCAACAACACATGGATGACCAGCGGGGCCAGCAACATGCACCACCATGCGCCTGTCCAGACAAAGGCCAGCAAGGAACCGGTGAAGGCCAGCGGGATGGCGGGGCTCAGCAACCACCACCAACGCTTGTCTTGCCAAGCCTGTTCGAGCGCCACGGCTGGGCTGCTCATGGGTGCGGCCTGCCGAGGCGCTTAGGGTCAAAAAACTCAAGGACGGTCCGCATCACTTGTCTCCCAATGTGCTGCCATTGTGAGGGGTGTTGGGGCCACCGAGATGTCGCCATGGCGAGCGGTTTGCTGGGAAAAACCCTGATGCCAACAAGACAGGCCGCGACACGCTTGCCCCCTTACATTGGATGCACACAGCATTTGGGGGAGACTTCATGGAATTTGACTACGTGATCGTGGGCGGCGGCTCGGCCGGCTGTGTGCTGGCCAGTCGCCTGAGCGAAGACCCTGCTGTGCAGGTCGCCTTGATCGAGGCCGGGCCGCCCGACACCAGCGCCTTGATCCACTGCCCGGCGGGCATCGCGCTCATGGCGCGCACCGAAATCGTTTCACAAGGCCTGAGCACCGTGCCGCAGCCCGGCTTGCTGGGGCGCCGTGGTTTTCAGCCGCGTGGCCGCACCTTGGGAGGCTCCAGCTCCACCAACGCCATGGCCTACATTCGCGGCCAACAGCTTGACTACGACACCTGGGTCCAGATGGGTTGCACGGGTTGGTCCTGGGCCGAGGTCTTGCCCTACTTTCTGAAGGCCGAGCACAACGAGCGCATCCACAACGAATGGCACAGCCAAAACGGCCCCTTGAACGTGGCCGATCTACAAAGCCCCAATGTCTTCAGCCACCGCTTTGTCGAGGCGGGTGTACAAGCGGGCTTGCCCCTCACCACCGACTTCAATGGCCCGACACAAGAAGGCGTGGGCCTGTACCAAGTCACGCAGAAAGCGGGCGAGCGCTTCAGCGCCGCCAAGGCCTACCTCACGCCCAACCGGGGCAGACCCAACTTGCACGTCATGACCGGCGTCACGGTGGACCGCATTGGCCTGGTGGAGGGCGTGGCGCGGCAGGTGCACACCGTGCAGGGCGGCCAGGCCCAGACCGTGACGGCCCGGCGCGAAATCATTTTGAGTGCGGGCGCTTTCCAGTCGCCCGCCATCCTCATGCGTTCGGGCATCGGGCCTGCCGCGCATTTGCAAAGCCTGGGCATCGCGGTGCTGCGCGACTTGCCCGGCGTGGGCGAAAACCTGCACGACCACCCCGACGCGGTGCTGGTGGCCGATGCGCCGGGACACACCGATTTGCTTGGCGTGTCACCCAAAGGCGCGTGGCAGACCTTGCAAGCCCTGTGGGCCTGGCGGCAACACCGCAAGGGGCGATTGACCACCAACTTTGCCGAGGGCGGTGCGTTTTACAAAAGCCGTGCTGAGGAGGCGCACCCGGACATCCAGCTGCACTTTGTGGTGGCCAAACTGGTGGACCATGGCCGTCAACTGACGCTGGGCCACGGCTATTCACTGCACGTGTGTTTGTTGCAACCCGACAGCCGTGGCCGCGTGCAACTGGCCAACCGCCACCCGAACAGCGCCCCGCTGATTGACCCACAGTTTTTGAGTGCGCCGCGTGACCTGCAGCGCCTGCGCGATGGCGTGCGCCAAGCCCAGCGCATCTTGGCCCAACCCGCCTTGGCCGCTTATGGCAAAGAGTGGGCAGCGTCTGCCGAGGCACACACCGACGAACAACTCGAACACTGGATTCGGCAAAACGCCGACACCGTGTACCACCCGGTGGGCACCTGCCGCATGGGCCAAGACGGCATGGCGGTGGTGGACGCGCAACTGCGCGTGCACGGTGTGCCCGGCCTGCGCGTGGTCGACGCCTCGGTCATGCCGCGCATCGTGAGCGGCAACACCAATGCCCCGACCATCATGATCGCCGAGAAGGCGGCGGATTGGATTCGCGCGGGGCGTTGAGGCTTTTCACCAAGCAGCGTGAGGGTGTGAAGCTCGGTTTTGTGTTGTTCTTTGCCGTGGCGTGCTTCTGAAAAGCCTTGAGCGCACCAAAACAATTTGTAGTTAATTTTTCGTATTTATTTCGGTATAGTGAAGCGCTTCACGCCTGCTGCGCTGGAGGGTGCGGGAGGGAGGTTGCGAGGGGCTGGGTGCCGGGTTGGGTCTTTTTTTATATCCGCATGTAAAAAATACAGTGACTGGGTTGAAGCCCACGGCACAAGTCAATTGCAACCATTTCAACAAAAAGATGTATCGACACGGACCGGGTGTATCAATCGGGTTTTGCGGTCTACATCACGTTGGGCCTATCTAAATATGCCTCCTCGAAAGATTACGAAGATGAGACTCCTTGCCTTGTTATTGTGCGTGCTGCTTTCTGTTGAAATTCAGGCAAGCAATGAAAGCAGCGTCAATGGAACATGGGTAGCAGATATCGAGGCAACGGAACGCTCTATATTGGAGTCGGCCCCACGGAAGGATGCAATAGAGATCGCACGAAGTTTCATTGCGATAGGCGGGTACCTCGCCTTCAGCATGCTTGTGATCGAGGATGACTTTGCTACTTATGCCGTATACGGTGACACGATAAAAGAAGGCAAACAGTTCAAGCTAATCTCAGAGAATCAGGCAGAAAGAAAGTACATTCAGAGCGATAAAAATTCGTCCAAAGTCGAACTCACCGTCACCGTTCTAAACAACGAATACATACGAGTAAGCCAACGGAACGACCCACTCGGACTAGTCATGCTATGGAAACGCGCTTCACCTCAGCCGATAAGAACAAGCGAGTCCCTACAGGCGCACTTATCCGTATGGCAAACGTCAATGGAGAAAATCAAGAACCACCTCTTTGCTCAGGACATTCAGCAAACGGAACCCACACCCCCTAAGCGCTGGAGCGAAGATGTAGTGCTCCAGGATGGACGACGTATCAGAGTCGATCGGGAGGTGAGTTACACGTTCAAGCATTCGATAGGCGATGCCGGAAGTGGTTTTTCAGTTTTCAAGAACAAACTTAGTAACCACCGCCTTCAGTTCAAGAACCCGGATACTGGGAGAATCATTGCCTGGAAAGTCGATTCATTATTCACCCCCGTGCTCCTGGACTTGATAGATGGGACTCCATATCTCGTGTTGTCGGCCCGACCTACCAAAGAGACAGAGCGCATTTATGGGTGTACCGAATTGCCATTTATATACCTTCAATACGACACTAAGTTACAGACTAAATGGCGGTCAGTTCCAGAAGATCATGCCCCAAGTGCCTTGAAGAGCGCCAATCTGTCATTCGCCGAAGAGAAAAAAATGAAAGACCACTTGTCAGTCGAGGAAGTTAAGGAGACGATTGCTGAAAAAGAAAAATCGTCCGCTAGATTCATCCAGCGCGAAATCCCAAGAGACTATGGCGAGTGGCGCTATCAATACAAAAACAGTTATCGCAATGAGCGGAGACGAGATGACTGCCGCCCCCTGCGCACACCATTGCCGCCAATGGCATTCCCAGCTCCGACAGAAGGGTCGCCGGAAGTCCTTGAGACCACTGACTACATACCGGATCGCATAGCTATCGGTGATGACTGGTCGAGCTTTGTATTCGATGGAAAACGCGAAGGCGCATGCAAGAGTCTATTCAGGCCCACTGATCCTGACGATCACATGCAAGGCCAGCGATTTGTTAAGGACAGATCTGGGAATAAACCAGCACCATATTCACGGAATGTTCAATTCAACATGGGAGTCCGTGTGCTTTGCGATGATGACTATGTTTGGTTTGTCACTCACCAGGAAGAGCCGGGTAAGATCGTCATTTCAAAATTCACAGCCACCGGTGATCTTGTTTTCCGAACCAGTTTTCGCAACCCTGATCGAGTAGAAGGCTTTACTGGCCACATTCGCATCCCGAGTTTGCGATCAGAGCGTGGTTATCTATATTTTGATTGGCTTGATTTTCGGAATATCAAAGACGAATGGCACATCAAGCGATGGTTGAAGATGCGAATGAGTCGTCCCTGAGAAACCCCTGAAACCCGCATGAATGCTAGCTTTCAGGGTCATTCCCAATGTTCAAAACTCCCACATTGATATTCAATGGAGCCTGTTTTCTGGGAGTTCTTGA
>NZ_JBIKIL010000154.1:0-7778 GCF_044361645.1 Limnohabitans sp.
ACCGTCGGTGCTGGTGTCACGGCTGGCTTGCACCGTGGGGCGGATCGCGCCCACGTAGTTGCCCAGGTGCGGGGTGCCCGTGGTGGTGATGCCGGTGAGAACGCGGGTGCGGTGAGGGGATGTCATGGGCCAAACAAAAAAACAAAGAACAAAAGAAATCAGCGCAACCAAGCAGCCAAAGGGCTGAGGGTGAACTTGAGCAATTCAAAGGTGGCCCCCATCAGAGGCTGCATCCACCAAGCGCTGATGAGGCCGGTGAGCACCAGCGCCAGCACGATGAAAAAGCCCCAGGGCTCCACCCGAGACACCAGCACCGCTTGCCGCCAGGGCAGCACGCCTACCAGGATGCGGCCGCCGTCCAGTGGCGGCAATGGAAACAAATTGAAGGCGAACATGACCACATTGGTCAGCATGCCGGCTTTGCACATTTCGATGAAAAACCGTTCGGTGATGCCGCTGCCGCTCAAGACATAAAACAACACCCCCCACAGCAGGGCTTGAAACAGATTGGCCCCGGGGCCTGCCAAGGCCACCCAGACCATGTCGCGTTTGGGGTGACGCAGCCGGTCAAAGCGCACCGGCACGGGCTTGGCGTAACCAAACAAAAACGCCCCGCTGGTGCTGAAGTACAGCAGCAGCGGCAGCAAGATGGTGCCCACCGGGTCGATGTGGGGAATGGGGTTGAGGGTGACGCGCCCCAGCACCGAGGCGGTGTTGTCGCCCAAGCGCAGCGCGGCGTAGCCGTGGGCCGCTTCGTGCAAGGTGATGGCAAAGATCACCGGCAGGGCGTAAATCAAAACGGTTTGGATGAGGTCGGACATGTTGGCCCGATTGTCTCAGACCCGTCAGTGTGCTTCGGTAAACCCTTGCAGGCGTACACCCCAAAAACGCTGTGGTCATCCACAGCGTCAACCGGATCAAACGCCCGGCAAGCGCTGTTGATTGATCCGGCCCGATGAAGCCTGCACCTGCACGGCAAACTTCACAGGGCCAGACCAATGCGCACAGGCCCCAATGTCTTTGGGCGCATGCAGGGCAGCGGCCTGGTCCATCACTGGGCTTGCAGATTGATCGGCTTGGCAATCGCGCGGTAGCGTTCGATTTCGCTTTGGTAGATGCGTGCCAACTCCGCCGGCGTGCGTGAGGGCAAGACCACGTTGCCGCTGCCCTCCAGCGCTTTGCGTGTCTCGGGTGCCTCAGCCGAAGCATAGAAAGCCTTGTTCAAGGTGTTGACCACCGCGTCGGGCGTGTTGCGGTGCACTTGCACCCCGGCCCAAATGTCAAACTCCATGGCTTCCAGCCCCTTCATGGCGGCCATGGCTGGGAACTGCTTGAACAAGGGGTGCGGGGTTTTGGACGTGACGGCCAGTCCTTGAATTTTTCCGTCAATCAGGGTTTGCGGAATGGAGCCCGCCATGGGCAAGAAAGCCATGTCGATCTGCCCGCCCATCAGGTCGGTCAACAGCGGGGCAATGCCTTTGTAGGGCACATGCAGCATCTCCACCTGGGTCAGTTGCGAAAATTTTTCACCAATCAGGTGGTACAGCGAACCCGGGCCCACGCTGCCGTAGCTCAGGGGCTTGTCGGCGCTTTTGCGCGCCAGTGCCAGCAGTTCGTCCACCGACTTGAGCTTGAGCGAGTTGCGAACAGCCAACACCGTGTTGGTGGTGGCGAATTGCGCCACCAACTGGAAGTCTTCGGACTTGTACTTGACGCCTTGTATGGCCATGGGGGCCAGGACCAACTCCATGGGGCTGCCCAGGCTCAGTGTGTAGCCGTCGGCCGGGGCGCTGGCCACTTTGGCCAGTCCGATGGAGCCGCCCGCGCCGCCGATGTTCTCAATGACCATGGTCTGGCCCAGCTTGGCTGCGGCATCGGGTTGCACCCTGCGGGCAAAAAAGTCGGAAGGACCACCGGCCGGGTAGGGCACGATCAGGCTGATGGTTTTGATGGGATAGGTCTGCGCCACAGCAGCAGTCAGCGCGCTGTAGGCGACGAGCAGGCCGCCGATGAGGGTTTTGAGGTTCATGATGTCTCCTTGGGTGTTGAGCTGTCGGGTCGGTGTGTTTGACCCTGTGTTCATGCTAAAAATTTTGAAACCATGTGTCCAATGACTTATTTTTCTGATAATCATTCGTAAAATGAATACATGAACCTCAGGCACCTTGAGCACTGGCTGGCGCTGGCCGATACCGGCTCCTTCAGCCGCGCGGCTGAAAAACTGCACATCACTCAGTCCGCTTTGAGTCGCAGCATCCAGGCCTTGGAAGAGGAGCTGGGCGGCCCCCTGGTGGACCGGTTGGGCAAAAAAAACGAGCTCACGCCTTTGGGCCGCTCGGTGCTGGAGCGGGCGCGGCGCATCGTGCACGAGGCCCAGGAGCTGCAACAAGGCGCTGCCTTGCTGCAGCAAGGCGGCTGGGGCACCTTGCGTGTGGGTTTGGGGTCTGGCCCAGGGGCCATGCTGATGACCCCCTGGTTGCGTTACATGGCCGATCACCATCCTACAGTGCAGGTGAGCGTGTCGCGCGGCCCGACCGAGCAGCAGCTGGTGCAGTTGCGTCAGCGCCAACTGGATGCGCTGGTGGTCGATGTGCGCCGGGTGGCGGTCGCGTCCGACCTGAACATGACGCATGTGGTCGAGATGCCCGCCGGTTTTGTTTGCCGCCAAGGCCACCCGGTATTGCAGCTTCACCCCGGGCAGGTGCCGTTTGAAGCGCTGCTGGATTACCCCTTGGCATCCACACCTTTGTCGCAAGAGGTGGCTCGCTTGCTCGTGGACCACTATGGTTCCCGGGCCAACCCAGCGCAGCTGATCACCTTGCAGTGCGAGGAGATCGCCAGTTTGATTGATGTGGTCAGTCAAACCGATGCGATTTATCTGGGTATAGTGGGTGCGGCACGACAGGGCTTGGCCGATGGGTCGCTGGTCGCTTTGGACATGGACCCGCCGTTTCTGGGTTCGGCGCGTCTGGCACTGATCACCTTGGCGGGCCGCAGCGAATTGCCGGTGATGTCGGTGTTTCGTTCATTTGTGGCTCAGCAGATGCTACAGGCTCCACGCATTGAATCTTGAGGTGGGCGCGGCGCACAGCCATCGCGGGTGCGATGGGCGTGCACCGCACACTTGTGGATCAGGCCGCCACCACCCTCAGGCCCATCAGCACGGCGATCAGCACCAGCAGGATTTGCACCCCCCGTCGAAAACGCTCGGGCGATATCCCGGCACTTTGCCGGTGCCCCAACCAGATGCCCAGCAGCATCGCCGGTAGCCAAGCCACTGACCAGAAGGCGGTGGGGCCGCTGATGTCATGCAGCGATGCGGGCACGATGGCCAGATGGGACATGAGGGCCAGGCACAACAAGGCGAACAGGTCGGTGAACAGAAAAAATACCACCAGACTGGCCCGCATCACCGCCGGGGCCAGCCGGGTTTGGTTGAACACCATGGCCACGGCAATGCCTCCAATGGCCGCCAGCCCGTTGAGCCAGCCACTGACCATGCCGGTGCCCCATTGCAGGGCTTTGCCGGGCGGGCCCTGGGGCCGAAGGCCCCCCAACTGCGCCAGGGCGATCACCCCAATGACCCCCGCAATCAGCAGGCGCAGAGCGTTGTCAGACAGGTTTTGCTGGGTCAGCACACCCAGAGGAATGAACAGCAAATTGCCCCAAGCCAGCACGCGCAACCAGGACCAGTGCACATCTGGCCAGCTGGTTTTGAGAAGGCTGATGCTTGCCGCAATCTCAAGTACGAACAGAGCAGGTACCACTTGTGACGGGGGCATGAACACCGACAAACTGCTCACACACAGCACAGAAAAGCCAAAGCCTGTCAGGCCCCGAACCACACCAGCCAGCAGCACAACCAGGCTGCTCAAGAGGAGGGTCAGGGTGCTGGCGTATTCGGGCAGCGAAAAAAAACCTCCCATGTTCATCGGCGCCTTGGGCGCAAGGCCCCCAATATTTGTGTGAACACCCGCTGGCCATGCAGATCCGAAAAGTCCAGCATGTCGCTGTGGCGGTAATAGCCGCTCATGTCCAGGCCCACGCCCAGAGCGGTCAGCTCAACGCGGCCGCTGCGTTCGATGCGATCGGTCACGGCCAGCAAGTGTTGCTCCAGGTAAAGTGCCTCGTTGGTTTGCGCCGTGGCGCTGTCGCTGGGGCAGCCGTCAGAGATGACCAGCAAGATGCGGCGCGAGGCGCTTTGCGCCAGCAAGCGTTGCTCGGCCCACAGCAGGGCTTCGCCGTCCAGGCATTCGCGGTACAGCTCTGATTTGAGCAGGACCGCCATGTCGCGCCGGGCCAAACGCCAGGCTTTTTCGGCGGGTTTGAATATGATGTGGCAGCGCTCGTTGAGGCGGCCCGGTTTCGGCGGCTGTCCGGCGCGACGCCAGTCGCGCAGGGCGCGCCCGCCACTCCAGGCACCGGTGGTGAAACCCAGTACCTCGCATGGCACGCCCGCCAGATCCAAGGCGCGGCTCATTACATCCACCAACAAAGCAATCGACTCGCGTTGCGCTTTCATGCTGCCCGAGCAGTCGATCAAAAAGCACACCGCTGCATCGGGCACTGGGCGTTGGCGTTCGCGCACAAACAGCTGCCGCTGCAGGGGATTGGCCACCAGCTGCGACAGACGGCTGCCGTCGATGCGGCCTTCGTCCTGGCCGCTCTCTAGGTCTTGCCAGCGCGGTGGGCTCAGCAGCGCCTTGAGCTGGCGCACCAGCGGTTGCAAGGCCACGCCTTGCTGGGCAATGCGCTCGTCCAGCTGCAGGCGCAGGGCTTGCCGCTCGGCCGCACGCACCAAATCTTCCGCCTGCACGGTGCGGTCATAGGCGGTGGTGAAGACGGCATAACCGCGCAACACCTCGTCCGGGCTCAGGCTTCGGCCCGGTGCGGCGATAGCCGCGTCCTTGTCCTCGCCGCCTTCAAAGTCGATCCACAGCGACAGCCGCTCGCGGGTCGACTGCACCGGGTTGATGCGCTTGGCAGGGGGCTGCACCTGGTCTGCCACGGTGTGTTGGGCGACGCTGCGGGCAATGTTCAGGGCGTGCTCGCCATAAAGGGGCTGGTCATGGCGTGTCATGCGCAGTCCTCGCACGTCGTGGCCAATGACCTCGGACAAGGCAAACCGGGTCGATTCGATCAGGTCCATCAGCGCGACGGGCACGGCCTCGCCCACCACCCTTGAGCGGCAGATCAGGGCCACTGTCAGCAGCGTGAGGCCCTGCACGGTTTCGGCCAGGTCCGAATGGCCCAGCGCCACGGCCCAGACTTCGAAGCGGTGGCGCAGGTTGTGCGCCGCACCGGGCAGGCCCAGCCCGGGGGCCAGCGACTCGACGCGGATTTGCTCGAGCATTTCCACGATCAGCCGCTCGAGTGGCATCAATATTTGGCGCTCGCACAGCGCCCGGTGAAAGGCTGCGTTCGAGTGGCGCAGGCGCAGGGCCGCACCATCGCTGGCGGCGCGAAAGGAGCGCCAATCGTCTTGGCCATGTACCGGGTGCAGGTGAGGGGCAAAGTCGGGCAGGCGCTGGTTATTGCGGTACAGGCGGCGCTGTCGGTAGTGCAAATTGTCTTCAGCGCTCAAGGCGCGGACGCTGGCTGCGCACAAGTCGTCTTGTGCGTGTTGCTGGCGCAGCAGGGCTTGCGCGCTGAAGCTGTCATGGCCACCGGAGTCAGGCAGCGCCGCCAAGCCCGGGCCGGTCATGGCGTGCCCAGCTCTCGGTCAAAGCAGCGCTGGAAGTATTCGCCTAACACCGGGCGTTCGGATTCGTCGCCCTTGTTGATGAAGCTCAGGTGCAGCGCCAGCTGCAGATCGCCAAAAATGTCCAGGTTCTCGGCCCAGCTGATCAGGCTGCGCGGAGACATAAGGGTGGACAGATCGCCCACCTTGAAGCCCTGGCGCGTGAGGTTGGCAAACTGCACCATGGCTTGGAGCTGCGCTTGGCGGGTTTCGTCGCGCATGGCGGGCACACGGGCGCGCACGATAGCCATCTCTTGCTCGGGCGGCAGGTGGTTCAGTGTGGCCACGATGTTCCAGCGGTCCATCTGGGCTTGGTTGAGTTGCTGGGCGCCGTGGTACAGGCCGTTGAGGTTGCCTAGGCCCACCGTGTTGCTGGTGGCAAACAAGCGAAACTGCGGGTGCGGCTTGATCACCTGGTTCTGGTCGAGCAGAGTGAATTGCCCGTCACGCTCCAGCAGTCGCTGTATCACGAACATGATCTCGGGGCGTCCGGCGTCGTACTCGTCAAAGATCAGCGCCACCGGCCGCTGCAACGCCCAGGGCACGATGCCGGGCTGGAACTCAGTCACCTGTTGGCCGTCGCGCAGCACCACCGCATCGCGTCCCACCAAATCGAGGCGGCTCAGGTGACCGTCGAGGTTGATGCGCACGCAGGGCCAATTCAGCCGGGCTGCCACCTGTTCAATGTGGGTGGACTTGCCCGTGCCGTGCAGGCCTTGCAGCATAACCCGGCGGTTGTGTTCAAAACCGGCCAGCAGGGCCAGAGTGACTTCGCGGTGGAAGCGGTAATCTGGGTCGATGTCGGGCACATGCTGCGAGCGCTCACTGAAAGCGTTGACCTGGAGAGGGCTGTCGATGTCAAAAACGCTGCGCACATCCAAGCGCTGCAGATCGGATGCGGTGTTCATGGCATGGCCTCGGTTTCAATGGCGCTGATGGCTTGAGCTGCGCGTTGCAAAGCGGGCAAGAGTTGCAGGCAGCGCTCGGTTGTAAGGCGCAACACAGGGGCCTGCACCGCCACGCACAGGTTGGAGCTGCCCTGCGCCGAGGGAACCAGTACGGCCACGCACATCAGGCCGGGCAAAAATTCTTCGTTGTCCAAGGCAAAGCCCTGTCGCTTGACCTGCTTGACCTCTTGCTCCAGCGCAGCCATGTCGGTCAGGGTTTTGGGGGTGTAAGCGTCCAGCGGCGCATGGGCCAGCAAACGCTGGCGTTGGGTCGGGCTGAGCTGCGACAAAAATACCTTGCCGCTGGCCGAGCAATGCACGGGCACCCGCGATCCCGAGTGCAGGTAAAAGCGCAAGGGGGCCGAGGTCTCCACCCGGTCCAGGTAGATCACCTCGCTGCCGCTCAGGGCTGTGAGGTTGCAGCTCTCGCCCACTTCATTGACCAGTTGGCGCAGCACGGCGTGGCGTGCCCCGTGCGCGGTGTCATTGATGAGCAGGTTCTCGGCCAGTTTGCGCAGCCGGTTACCCGTGCCGTACAGACGGGTGTCGGCAGTGCGCTCCAGCAAATGCGCACTTTCGAGCTGCTGCAGCATGCGGTGCAAGGTGGCCTTGGGCAGACCGGTTTCGTCGGCCAGGTTTTGCAGTGAGAAGTAACTGCTTTTGCTGGCAATCACCTCCAGCAGTGCAAATAGGCGCAGGGTGGGCGTGTCCCCATTGATTTCTGCAAGGACTGAGGTGGGCAGGGGGACAGGGGCGAGTGACATCGCTCCATCATAGTGGAAAACCCGATAAGTGGAACAAATTTTATCGAAAAATGAAATTTATATTGATTTACGGAAGTTGTATCTCTATAGTTGCCTCTAATTTCGAATTTTGGAACCCTGGGTTTCGATTTTTTGTTTTCCCTTTACTTTTTCAGGAGAATCTCATGAGCACCCCCAAAACCGACAAACGCACCGTGGCCAGCGGCGTGCAGAAGATGACGCCTTCCGAGGCCTTTGTGGAAACCATGGTCGCCAACGGCGTGACCGACATGTTCGGCATCATGGGCTCGGCCTTCATGGACGCCATGGACATCTTTGCCCCCGCAG